>QEVD01000756.1 GCA_003576975.1 Candidatus Zhuqueibacterota bacterium | reverse complement strand
GATAATATCATTGCAGAGCTGGAAAAAAGTCCGGGCGAGAATGCCCGTTCCCTCGCGGCGGAGATGCGCGGCAAACGCCAGAAGTTATTCGGAGAGCAGGCATGACCGAAGGCAAATCGAATCATCTCATCGCTTCTTCGCGCAATTATTTTGGCGGTTGCGCGCTTACGCGCATGACGGAACGCCGTGAAGATCGCGCGTGGCTGGCAGAACGGCTTGGCGATCCCAAGACGCGCATCATTGTATTACATGATTCACGGCATCTTTTCGATCCAAACAATCAGCCGGTTTTTCTCTCACCGCTAGATTTTTCCGGCCCGCCGCTGGATTTACGCGAAACAATTTTTCTCAGTGAAGAAGAGGGGATCGCGTACTTCGCGCTCGACCTCAGTACACGAAGTAATGATGGAGCCAATCCTCTGCACCGTTTGGGAGAATTCAAAGATGTAAAGCTGCTCGCGCCGTTTCTTCCGGCGCAAGACGCGGCTTTGCTGGCCTATGCCCGGGCGCTGGTGCATTGGCATCAAACGCATCGCTTCTGCGGCGCTTGCGGCGCGCCGGCAGAGCCGCGTTCCGGCGGACACATGCGGCAATGTCTGAGTACTGCCTGCGGCCGCCAGCATTTTCCGCGCACGGATCCGGCGATCATTGTGCTGGTCACGCGCGGCGAATACGCATTGCTGGCGCGCAGTCCACATTTTCGCCCCAAAGTGCTTTCCACACTGGCAGGCTTTGTCGAGCCGGGTGAAACGCTCGAAGCCGCGGTGAGGCGTGAAGTTTTCGAAGAAACCGGCGTTCATGTTTATCACGTGGAATATCATTCCTCGCAGCCCTGGCCCTTTCCCTCCTCACTTATGATCGGGTTCTATGCAAAAACAGATACAATAGAATTGCGTTTGAATTCCAGCGAAATCGTGGAAGCACGCTGGCTGACGCGAGCCGAATTGCAAGCAGCCGTGGCTTCCGGCGAGCTGCTGCTTCCTTCTTTGGCATCGATTTCTTACCGTCTTATCAGCGAATGGCTGGAGGCGGAATCAGAGTGATGACGAAATGAAACTTGCCGATATAGAGGCGTCGATTTTCTGCAGTCGGCGCTTGTTTCACAATATCGAAACCCGAGACAAAACAACTTACAAAAAACTCAGGAAAAAGAACCCATGCCAACAACATGGTCGCCGGAACAAAACAAAGCTGTCATTATCAAATTGCTGGAGGAAGTTGATCGCGGCAACCTGGAGATCTTTCACGAGTATTACGCCGCTGACTATGTCGATCACACACCCTCGCCGCTGCGCGAGCTTGCCCCGGGACTGGAGGGCATCAAACAGGCTTTTCGCTTGCTCTATTCCGCTTTCCCCGATACCGTGCATGTCATCGATGATTTGATTGCCGAGGGCGACAAAGTTGTTGTGCGGCTTCATGCTACAGCAACACATACAGGCCAAATCTTTGATACGCCGCCCACCGGCAAGAAAGTGACCTTGTCTTCCATTGTGATCTATCGTCTAGC
>QEVD01000755.1 GCA_003576975.1 Candidatus Zhuqueibacterota bacterium | reverse complement strand
GAGCAATTGCAGGATAATCGTCTCTTCCGGCCGCGCGCGATTTATCAGGGTCCCAAAGAGGCGGCCTACGTGCCGATCGCGCAGCGTTAATCTCGCGATCAATACAAAGCCGGCTTGACGTTTCCGGTTCTGCCTGTTGATTCAAGCAACCCCGTCGTTAAAAATAAAATCCCGCAGAAGAAAATTTTTCTGCGGGATTTTTGCTTTGAAAACCATTTCTGCCGGTTCTTCAGCGCTATAAGGCTGCTGCAATTCGAAGATAAAATATTTTGCCGGCACAAGCTCCAGCTTCAGTTCTTCTGTGCCCGTGCAGAGGAATCATCCTCGTTTACTTCCGGTGACATCATTTCCCAATCAATCAACAATTCCGTCTTCTTGCCCGGCGCGACTTCGACGAGCTGGCGCTTGACGCCGAGCGTTTCATGCCAGAGCACCAAATCAAACTGGCCGGGCGGCACACGCGGCAACTCAAACTCGCCTTTGGCATCAGTAATCGCAAAGAAACGATGCGGCATCACCAACACATAGGCCTTCATCCAATCATAACCGATTTCACTTCGAATTTCGAGCAGGCCTGGCTCGCGCAATGGCTCCCTCCCGGTTGTTGCCTTAGCGGGCAAGGCAAAATTAAACACACTCTCCCGGCTATCATCAAAGATGTCTTTTGTCACCGTGCGCTCCCAACCATCGCGAAACCGGTATAAATAGCCGCGCGCATGATGCAAGGTTGCATCCTCGCTCTCCAGCACGAGAGGGTCGCCGCGCAACACCGCTGATACGTGAGGATGGAAAACACACTTTGTAATCTTGACCACAGTTTCAACCGGCGGCAACGAATCCGGTGCAATATTCGCTAAAAACACGAAAGCATTACGTAATTCCAGCTTCTTATTCACTAACAACGATTCATTCAAAACTTGTATCCCGCAAACCGGCGAATTCTTCGTAACCGTCTGGGGCGCGAGCGCCGGCGGCAACGCGATCAATTTCACTTTGCCTTTAATTTGTCCCAACGCCGCCTGAAATGAAAAAACGCTGGCGGCCAGCATGGTTAAAATGTATAGCGTTCTATTTCTCCTCATCGTTGCATTCTCCTTTATTGTTTGACCAACAAATCAAATCATGCTTGCTGTAGAAATGATCGCGACGTTTGACGCGCGATTTCAATATCTGCCGGACACTGGAATCACGGCGCCGGTGATTGCGCTCGCTTCCTCAGAAGCTAGGAACAAAATCACTTGCGCCAGCGCCTGCGGTGACACCCATTTCGTAAAATCGGCATTCGGCATGGCTTGACGATTTGCCGGCGTGTCGAGGTTGCCGGGAACCACGGTATTCGCGCTGATACCAAAGCCTTTGCCCTCCGCTGCCAAAGATTTTGTGAAATTGATGAGCCCTGCTTTTGCGGCGCCGTAGGCGGATATGCCATCACCACCGTGCAATCCGCCCTGCGAGCCGATATTTATAATGCGGCCGGAGCGTTGCTGCTGCATCACCGGCATCACATGCTT
>QEVD01000143.1 GCA_003576975.1 Candidatus Zhuqueibacterota bacterium | reverse complement strand
CTCATCACCAGCGCCTGTTCATTGGGCATGGGACATCACGGCCTGTTCGGTCCGAATCAACGTTTGTATCGCAAACCCATGGCCAAAGGCTTTCTCAAGCAGCGCCAGCTTGCCGCTTTCATGCCGGGCGTGACGACCGAACAATTTCATCAGGTTTATTGGGAAGGCTATCCGCATTTCAGCACGTGGCAGGCAGCGCGCGAGTATTTGCAGCGGCGTTATCCGAACAGAGGGAAGGCGGCGGTATTGCCGTGCGGGAG
Organism: Candidatus Zhuqueibacterota bacterium; assembly: GCA_003576975.1. GTDB lineage: Bacteria > Zhuqueibacterota > Zhuqueibacteria > Zhuqueibacterales > Zhuqueibacteraceae > Coneutiohabitans. Next base: position 15,071 of record QEVD01000143.1, on the reverse strand, counting down.
TATTCAGATTTGTGAGCAAAGCCGTTGATGCCCTGACCTCAATATCGTCTCTGCGCAAGCTAGACGATTCTGATGCCGGTCTCAATGATCTCTTCGACGAAGGGATCGTCTTTGGTAAAATCCCTCGGACTAAAGGGATGCGTTTCTATGCCCGTGTCGATTTTGATCACAAAGGGACTGAGTTTGCAACGGTCATTAAAGAAATCTCCCTCAAACCGATCTGATACCAGCGCCAGATCGATATCGCTCCATTCGGTTTGGCGCCCTTGTGCATAAGAGCCAAAGACATACGCTTGCAGGATTTTTAAATCGTTGGTATTGAGTAGACGGATCAACTCTTCGACTTTTGCCCTGACGCTATTTGGGAGAGCAGCCATTGATAGAACTCCTTATCATGCGCCGCGGTCTTGAGCCAGTAATCAATGTGCTCTTGTTTTGTCATCGTTATTGATCTCTTAAATTTGACCGTAAATTTAAGGGTTTTTTGGATAAAGTCAACACTTCAGCCGGGTCTCAAAACGGCTTCAAAAACCTGAAAAGGGGTGTTTCAAATGCGCCATCGCAAATTCAGAGATTTGAGAATTTATGCTTGTTTGTTGTTGAGCCTGGCATCAGTCCTCGAAGCTCAACAAACCACTGCACGTTTCTTGTTGCTGCAACCCTCGGCAACCTCCAATGCCATGGGCGGCGTGGGAACTGCGTTGACGGGCGATGCCTTTTCGGCCTATCACAATCCTGCGGCATTGGCGTTTTCGAAATCGTTTACGGCTGTGGGATCATTTGTCAAACCTATTCCCGTTTTTGGCGACATCGCGCATTCTTTTATAGGAATATCGCGCCCATTCGGCTCAACCGGCGCGTTTGCGGTATCGGCAAATTTGTTTTGGGCAGGGAAACAATTCGTAACTTCTGAAGACGGCGGTATTCGCGGCATAACAAGCGAATTCGACTGGGTGGGCAAGATTTCCTATGCCTTGCCGGTTCGAAATAATCTCGCTTTGGGTCTGGGCATCAGTGTGGTGCAAAGAAGGGTTTGGGAGGACATTAAAGACTTTCGGAATCAACATAGTTATGAATACAAATTGACGCTGCCGAACAGATTAGGTATCATGATGGATGCCGGAGTCTTCATCCAAAACTTAATACCCGGCCTGCCCTCATTTAGCAACCGCGAGTTTACTGGTAGTCCACTTGATCCGTCTCACGAGGCGGGACTCTCGCTTGCAGTATCTCTTTTGAATGTGGGCCCAGAACTTTACTCGGCCCTTGAAGAGTCTACTGATCCCCTTCCGACGAAACTGATGATCGGCCTGGCGTACTCACCAATCCAGGTTGGAATCCTGGAATTCAAGCTGGCTTCTGATCTTGAAAAACAACTGCACGAGCCCTCAACGCTTGACTACGTACACCTCGGCGGCGAAGCCGGTGTCGGAGGTGTTCTGCGTTTGCGTGCCGGATATTTTGCAGATACGTTTGGCCCTAAAAACTCCTATTTCACCTGCGGCGGCGGCATCCGCATGAGATTTCTTGCACTCAACGTGGCGCGGTATACCCGCGCATTGTTGCCGAGCTGGCATTTTGATGGCGTCTTATCTTTGGAGTTATAATGATGCGCAAAACAGTATTGCTGGTCTTGGGATTTTTTGCATTGGCCTCATGCAATGATACCCACAAGATCGTTTCAAGCGGCAAAGAATCCGCGCCAAACGAGCCGCTGGCTTTTGGGTTGGAGCAGAACTATCCCAACCCATTTTATGGTCAGACTAGTATTCTTTTCAGCCTTAATTCCGCCATGCGCGTTCGCTTGAAAGTAATGACAGAAGATTGGCAGGAGGCGGCGACACTTCTAGATGCCCGGCAGCCGGCAGGGCAGTACCGGATAGTTTTTCAGGCAAAAGACTTGCCTGCTGGAAATTATTACTACACGATGGAAGCGCAAGGCACAATTCTGACCCGCGAGATGAAGATTTTGAAATAGCGCAAAAGCTCACTTTTTGATCAATTTGTCTGTAAATGTGATCACGACGAGGTCAAATTTGCAGGCAAATTGATCGTGATGAGATTGAGTCTACACAAATGCGATTTTTGGATGAAGCGCAAGAATATCCCACCGTTATTTTTATCCCCTTGAAGCGGCTCGATTCGTGTTGCCGCGCGAGCAACACTCCGATACGATAAACCCCTCTTCATCGCAATATTCTACTCTTCACCGACAGCAAAAACGGCGCAAGCGTGGGCATGGGGTCCAGCCAGCGAAAATGGGGAACCACTTGTTGCGTGTGAATCAAACTCTTCAACCATTGCCCCAGAGTGATTTCATTCAAAGACTTTAGTTCTTTGTACGCCATGAAATCGCGGTAGGGAAACCATAACGTCATGCCCTGTTTGTAGGAATTGAGATGCGGCACCGGCAAGCCGGTGAGATGATTGTAAATCGCCAGGGATATATCCATGCCGCATCTGACCAGCAACTCGTGCGCCGCGGTGAAGCGTGGATTGCATTCGATGATCTTCAGCTTGTTGTCGCGAAGATCGCGCTTGAATTCGACATTGCCCAAGCCGCGGAAATTGATGCCGCGGAAGAATTTCAAGCCCACTTCGGCGATTTCAGGATCCCACGCCGTGATGTGATAGGTGCCCTGTCCGTTGTTCTTGGGAAAGCGCCGCACGACTTTCTTGGTGTAATGAAACAGCGGATTCCCTTTGGCGTCGATGTAGGTGTAATAACTTCCCAAAAGACTGTCCGGCCCTGGAATGAATTCCGTGACGATCGTCATCAACTGCTTGTCCAACGCCTGCCGCAAGCGCATGTGCAGCTCCTCGGTATTGTGCACGAAGAACAATTTTTTTTGATTGAACGCCTTTTGAAACAGATGCGAATGCTGCGGCTTGACGATCACCGGGAACATGAGATTGGGATCGATCTTGCCAAGATCGGCCTCGGTTTCTACTGGAATGAAGCGCGGCGTGGGCAGGCCGAGCGCGTTGGTCAGATCCATGGTCTTGCGCTTGTTGAGCAGCGTCAACTGCAACTCGGGATTGGATTCGTCGAGAATATAGTGTTGCTGCAGCTCTTTGCGAAAATTGGCCAAGAATTCGATGCCATCATCGTTGCAGGGAAAGAGAACGCTGCCGTGCAACGCCGCGCTTTTTGGACCCAGCATCAAATCTGCCCAAAAATCACTGACGCTTTTCTTGTCTGCAATGGGAAACAGTTTTTTGGCATACCTGGTGTAGCATGCGCAGTTTTGATTGAGCACGGAAAGATAAACAGAGATGCCCTGACTGCCCAGGCTGCGCGCGACGGACAAGGCATTCGATGATCCGCCCAAAATCAGAACCGGAGGTTTTTGGTGTTGATTTGCTTTCATGTCATTCAATCATTGTATTGTCGCGGGATATATCCTGCTTCCGTTAATACTTGTAGCAAGGCCTGATTGAAGAGGGCGACGCCTTGCATGTTCAAATGTTCGCGATCGTAATAGTACTCGGGCACGTCGAAATTCTGCGGCATTTCGTTGAAGTTGAAATATTGCACGCCGCGCTTTCTGGCGACCTCTGCAAAACGGGCCACAATTTCCGGATAATTCATGAAGGCTGCCACCGTCGCCTTCAGCTCCGGCTGCGTGACGAAGACGATTTTAACACCCTTGCTCTGCGCGAATGCCGCAATTTTGTCGAGATATTCAAATTGTTCCTCGACCATGACCAACGTTTTCTTGGTGCGGTTGGGATTGGGCTGGTAATCTTTCAAACGCAATTTTGTGTATTCAACAAAGCCGCCGGCGATGTAGCGCTCGCCGGGTTGCGGCTTTTGCACAACCTCCGGCGTGTTGCCCGTCGCCTCCATCACCCAGCGCGAAACCGCGTCATTGATGCCGTTGGGGTTGCGCGTTGCCAGCGCCATTTGCAGCAATTCCACGCTGAAGGGCAGATTTACAGCTAGATCGTAATAAGCCTCTAATCCATCACGGCGAAAGAGATCATAGTAAAGCTCAAAGACAATCAACTTGGGATTGAGTTGGTCAAAATAACGCTGCAGCAAATAATAGGTGTTCAAAGGCGTTTGTCCGGAAGAGCCCATGTTGAACGTCTTCAAACCGTGCTCGGCATAGATTCTGGGATCAAAAGTGCGATAGCAATGCGATGAGCCGAGAAACAGAATATCGACATTCTTAACCTGTTCGATTTCTGCAAAACGCTGGCAGGTAAAACCGTCTTCGCCCGGATCAACCGGGTTGCGTGATGCCAGCTTCATCAACGTGGCATTGCCGAAGCTGATATTCGACAAAAGAAACAGCGCGGCCAAATAGACCGGAGGAAGCAAGATCGAAAAGAGAATCGCGCGTCGCAGCATCGCCGTCAAAATTGGAAATAGATGAATTCAATGTGCTGGTAAACGCCGAACAGCACAACCGCCAGAATCAGGGAATAATACACGGCCCAGCGCAGCGGCCTTGCCAGCGTTAGGAGGCGCGGCCCCATGCGGCCTTTTGAATCGAGCAGATCGAAGAGCAGCAAACCGCTCATCGACGCGAAGGCGATGATAAAATCGCCGAGATTGAGCGCGATATTGGCGCTCATCAAGTGTTCTGCCGTCAACTCGAGACGAAACATTTGCTGCAACAACAACAGCGCTTCCGCCAGGGAATTCGCGCGGAAGAAAATCCAGGCAAAAAGCACGAGATGGAACGTGATCGCCATTTTCAACAGCGTGTGAAAACGCGGATGGGCGTTGAGCCGTAAAACTTGAACCCAACGCTCGCGCAGCTTCTGCGTTAAAAGCGATAGGATGAAATAACTCCCGTGCAACGCGCCCCAAACGACGAAGGTCCAGTTCGCGCCGTGCCACAATCCGCTGATCACAAAAACCGCCATGAGATTATTATACCAACGCAGCTTGCTCACGCGGTTTCCGCCCAGCGGGATATACAGATAATCGCGAAACCAGGTGGAAAGCGAGATGTGCCAGCGCTTCCAAAACTCGCCAATCGATTGTGCGAGATACGGTTGCCGGAAGTTTTTCATCAAATCAAAACCCAGCACCCGCGCCGCGCCAATGGCAATGTCAGAATACGCCGAGAAGTCACAATAGATTTGAAATGCAAAAAAGTACGTGGCCATGATGACCGGCAGCCCGGTATAGTCCGCCGGGTTGTTGTAGACTTCATTCACATAGAGCGCGAGGCGGTCGGCGATCACCAGTTTCTTGAAAAAACCCCACAGCATGAGCCGCAAGCCGGACACGACGCGATTGGCATCGAATTTATGTTCATGATCGAATTGCGGCAACAGTCTCGTCGAGCGCTCGATCGGCCCGGCAACAAGCTGGGGGAAGAACGTAACGTACAAAGCGAATTTTATGAAATTGCGCTCCGGTGTCTTTTCGCCGCGGTAAACGTCGATGGTATAGCTCAACGTTTGAAACGTGTAGAACGAAATTCCCACCGGCAGCAAAATATCGAACAGCGGGAATTCATAGAATATGTTGGCTTGTTGCAGCAGCGAGCGCGCCGAGGCGCTGAAGAAGTTGGCATATTTAAAAAAGAACAACACACCGAGATTGGCGGCCAGGCTAAAGCCCAGCCACATTTTGCGGAGGCCGCGCCCGGAAGTTTTGTGCATGTGCAACGCCGCAACGTAATCGATGCCGGTTGACAAAAGTATGAGAACGGCATACTCGGCTTTCCAGCACATATAAAAATAGTAGCTGGCGAGCAGGAGAAAGAACTGCCGGAAACGTAGAGGGGCGAGAAAGTAGATCGCAACAACGACAGGAAAAAATATGATGAACTCTAATGAGTGAAAGAGCATAGTCTTATAATTGCACGAGGGCGTTTTGAGATTGCCGGATTCATGCGGCCGGGTAGCCTTGCGCCAAAATGGCGAGGCCGGATGCGTTTTAAGTTAGGCAGCCAAAAGCGCGGTTATGTTGCACGAAATCGCCGGGGAATTCCGGGATTCGCGGAATGTTGCTGCGCCGCATATTCGTTTCTGATACGGCATGCTTCCGGCATATTGCCTTTAGCGTAAACACTCGTATTTGGCCCCTTCTTTAAAGATCGGCCGGAAGACCAAAAATTTTCCAAGCAAACCGGTGCTGCCCCGCGCAAAATCCGCGCGATTGGATTGCCCATTTTTGATTTCCAGCTCTTTGTATTCGCCCCGGTGCAGGTAGCGCACCCCAATATCGTCCTGGCTCGCATCGATCATGCGGCGAAACTCGAAATAAGGTATGAGCAGTTGCTTGTTTTTGTACTCCTCGAACTCTTGCCACGAGGTGTCGATGATTTCAACCAGATCGTCCTGAAATTTGGCGACTTTCAACCATTTCGGCATGAAGAGATGATTCCATTCGCCGGCTTCCGTGCGCAGGTTGCTGTACATCGAAAAGACGACGTGGGTTTTTAATCCCAGATAAGGATTCATGCCGTTGAACACCAACAACGCAGGCAACAACCAAAGCAAGCCGGGATAGCTCCAGTGCAACGCCATTGTCGCTGCCGGCATGCGTAGAAATTTTTGCTGAAACAAGACGAGCACGTAGGCGGCAATTGCGATGAGAGACCAGAGCAGCCACGAGCTTTTTTCCATGCGTTTCAAATCCAAAAACTCGAGGCCAAAACCCGTGGCAATGCCGGCGATCAAAACGCTGAGGCCCGACCAGGTAACACGGCGCGCTGTCAGGGCAGGATGCCGGCGCTGCCACTGCGCGAACCACCGGCGCAGCGCGCGCGCGCGTTCATTCAGCGCTTCGGTGAATTTTTCCTCCGTGAAAAGAAAGTAGCATGCAAAGATAAATGCGGAAAATTTGCGATGGCCGATTAAGCCGAGCATCAAATGAAACGGCAAGCCCAGAGCCAGCGCATAGTGCCGCGTCTTGCGAAACAGGAGCAGCACCGGCAGGGCAAGCTCGATGGCGAGCGTCGCCCAGATCGAGGCCAGCGGCGCCCAGGCATAATCCGGACTGAACGGGAGCCGGCTGGTCAAATCATGGAACATTGCAACGCCACAACTGATCGCGGGATTTAAAAAATCCCAATTGAGCTTGTGCAGCACGGCAAAGAGATAGATAATAATTACCGCAGCGCGCATGACCGGCGCGAAGCGTTCGAGCAGGGCATTCGTCGCTTCGCGATCGTTCAAACCCAGTGTGTACCAACTCCATCCCGGCTTGCCGATCTGGCGCCGGTTCTGGTAAAGCGTCCAGAGCACGGCCAGCAGGATCGTGCCGTTGATCAGCCCCGAAGCAAACGTGTGATTGCTCAATTTCGGCCAGTGTGAGACATTGTCAGCAAAACTTGCCAGGGCCATGAATCCGAGTAGCGACACCGAACGAGGATTAAAGAGCAGCAGTATGACGGCGGCCATCGCGATATACCCCAATATCTTCCCGCTTTGCAGCCAGTGCCAGGAAAAATCCAAGTGCACGAACGCCTGGCATGCCCACAAAAACGAAAAAATCGTCAAGCGGTGCAGGCTCTTTTCTTCTCCGGGAAGTTTTAGAGATTTTGTGTAACTCATGATGCGCCCCGTTAAGGTGATAAGGTCGCAGATCGACGGCTTTGCCGGTTTGTGCGAACCGGCAATGTCTAGCGCAAATAAACGCCGTGCAACAGCGCAACGATCAACGTTTCAGGATATACTCCAAAATTTCACGCGCGACCTCCGCGTTCTCAGTTTTGTTTTTGATCAAATAGTGATGGTGCAAGCCGGGATTGGTGTTGATCTCATTGATCACGCCGCCCGCGTCTTGCAGCGGTTTGGTAATGTCCGGCGTGATCAAATCTACTCCGACTAATTCGAGGCGAAACAGCGCGGCGATTTCAGCGCCGATTTGGATGATCGAAGGATGAACCGAGGTGCGCACGGTTTCATTCTCCGAAGCGGAATTCTGATTTACCACGGTTTTTAATCTCACCGTTTCTCCCGCCGCCGGCACGGTGCTCAATTTGTATCCGCGCTCGCGCAAACAAAGCTGGCATTCGTAATCAGCCTCCAGCGGAGAAAGCGCAACGATTTCGCCGCCCTGCAGCCGCCGGCGATTCTCCACATGCATCAATTGCGCGATGCTGTGTTTGCCGTCGCCGGTCACCACGGGCGAATCGCGGCGCACGGCATCGAGAAACTTCCCGCCCAAATACAACAGGCGATACGAGCTGCCGGCCATCTCTTTTTCGATCAACAATCGCGTTGAGAACGTTGCCGCCCAAAGCGAGGCTTTGCGCAGTTGTTGCCGGTTGCGGATTTTGGTGGTGATGCCGTTGCCTGCGCCGGTGGCGGCGGCCGGTTTCACCACACAGGCGCCGCCGATTTTCTGCATGAAATCGTATGCCTTCGCCAGACTGTGCAGAGTATATTCGCGATAATCCTGAATCGGGTAGTTCCGCTCGGAAAGGATGCGATGCACCAGGGGCTTGTTGCCGGCGAGCCGCAAACTCAGGTGATCATCCAGCATCACCTTGGATTGCAGAACGAAGGTGTATTGCGCGCCACGGCTGATTTTGGAAAAGCCATAGCCGAAGTCTTCGATTTTTGCGCCCATGCGGCCGGCGACTTCGCGCCAAAGTTGATCATAAAAGCGCTGGCGGAAGGTTTCAAATTTGGGCCGGTCAACCACGCGGTGATCGTTTACATAGCGCCGCAACCGGTGATAATAAACGGACATCTCAAGGTAGATACGCTTCATTCTGTTCGCTGACAACTCCTCGGCTTCGGCCTCTGCGCATTTTGCTGGGAATATCCCGGCGGCGATGCTTCGTTTACCGCAATGGTGTGATGCTTGCCTGCCAATCGTAAAGTTTTACCTCACTCTATATACCCCCAATTGCCATGTTATGGTGAAATTAAGTTACGGTCAAATGAAACGCGGCCCTCGTGATTCGTTGCAGAAATGAAACCGAATTGCCCGACAAAACCGGTAAGTGGGAGCGTGCATAGCTTCGCGTGATCCGGATGACTCGCGGCAGGCGCATTTGAGATCAAACCGGCGCGCGGCGCGGAGAGTCTGGCCGCGCGAACCTTCCGCAGATTTATATGATGGCATCTACCTTTATCGTTTAGTGAACACTGATGCCTCCGTGTAATCAGCCACGGAAACTCAATCTTGGTTTGTTATAATGATGCCCTATCTCCTTCACCATTTTTTGGAAGCGCACGCCGATCGCACGCCGGAAGCGATTTTGAGCGTGCATGACGGCCAAACCCTGAGTTATGGCGAGGTCGATCAGCTTGCGAATAAATTTGGCGCTGCTTTGCGCGCGCTCGGCGTCCAGCGCGGCGATCGCGTCGGTTTGCTCGTGGAAAATTCCGGCGACTATATCGCAGCTTACTACGGCACTTTGAAAGCAGGCGCGGTTGCCGTGTCGATTTTCACCACGACGACTACAAAAACATTAGCCTTCATTCTGCATGATTGCGGCGTGAAAGTTTTGATCACGCAAAACAAGTTTGTTTCATTGCTGGAAGGCTTGCCGGAGAAGTTGCCGGAATTGCAGGGTATGATTTTGACCGATGATTCTGCTGCGCCGGTTGCCTGGCCTGCGCGAGTTATGCACAAGCGCGAGCTTGACGAACTTCCCGGCCGCCGTTTGCACGTGCCGATGATCGATCTTGATTTGGCCGCGATCATCTACACTTCGGGCAGCACCGGCGATCCGCGCGGCGCCATGCTTTCACACTTGAATATCGTGGCCAACACGCGCAGCATTGTGAGTTATCTCGGCCTGACTGCAAAAGATCGCATCATGGTGGTGCTGCCGTTTCCTTATGTTTATGGCAAATCATTGCTCAACACCCATGTGGCTGCCGGCGGATCGGTGTTGATAGACAATCGCTTTGTGTTTCCCAATGTCGTGCTCAAAACCATGCAAGAGCATCACGCCACCGGTTTTTCTGGCGTGCCCTCGACGTTTGCAATTTTGCTGGGGAAATCGGCGATTCGCAAAATGGAGTTTCCCGCGCTGCGCTACCTGACGCAGGCCGGCGGCGCCATGGCCCCGAGCTTGATACGAGAAGTCATGGAAGTCTTTGATGGAAAGAAAATTTTTATTATGTATGGAGCGACCGAGGCCTCGGCGCGGCTCAGCTATCTCTCCCCGGATGATTTGCCGCGCAAAATCGGCAGCATCGGCAAAGCGATTCCCAACGTCGAATTGCGTTTGATCAAAGAAAACGGCGAGGAAGCCGGCCCTGATGAAGCCGGCGAAATCGTGGCGCGCGGCTCGAACATCATGTCCGGGTATTGGAATCAACCGGAAGAGACGCGCAATGCGCTGACGCAGCACGGCTTTCACACCGGCGATTTGGGCCGCAAAGATGATGAAGGATTTTTTTATGTCGTCGGCCGCAAGCGCGATATGATCAAATCCGGCGCCAATCGCGTGAGCGCGAAGGAGATTGAAGAAGTTATTCTCGAACATGCAAAGATTCTCGAAACCGCGGTGATCGGCGTGCCGGATCAATATCTCGGCGAGGCCATTTGCGCCTACGTTTCGCTCAAACCCGAAGCCGTGAATGGCAAAGACGGAGAATTGGCGGAAGAGATCATTGCTTTTTGCCGCGAGCGTTTGCCGGAGTTCAAGGTACCGCGCCAGGTTATCGTCGAGGAAAAACTCCCGAAGAATGAATCCGGGAAAATCATGAAGGAGCCTTTGCGCAGGCGTCATAGCTGAGGGTTGTTATGCCAGCAAAATTTTGGTGGGCCAGTTTTTTGAAACGAGGCGATAGCATGATGCTCACGGTTCACCGTGTGCAAAATCACTGTTTGTTTGCCTCCGATGGAGATGTTGTTTATCTAAAAGTGGTTGATTCTGTGCGAACCTCAGATGCCGATTTGGCCTCTGCCATTGTTGCCCAACATCTAGAAAACACCGCGCTGCGCAAACGCGGCAACATTTTTATCGTAGATTTATCGCAGGCAAAATTCCCTCGGTTAAAAACCGAACAAACGCCGGTGATGATTTACAAATCATTCGGTATTCATGTCAGTTCAGCGGATATTCCACGGTATGGCTTTCAACTGGATCACACCTGGACAAAATTGCCCTGGACTTTTCTTCGCCTATCGGTTGGCGCCGGCTTGCCGTTTTCCGGATCGGATGCTCTCAGCAGCCAGGTTGGTTATGGGATCGGCATGGATAAATTCCATGGCGCGGTGCGCCTGGCCACGAGTTTGAATTATGCCTGCGTATTCGATCATCGCCGGCCCTGGCGACCAAATTTAAATTTTCCCAACTACCACGTGCTTTTGGGTGGCGGTGATTTGCATGTTCAAGCACGGAAAATAGCCCTGGAGTTTACGTTGGGCTTGGACTTTCGTTTTTTCGAATCGAACATTGGAAAAATTTTGAACTAGCAGGAGCCTTCATGCCGTTGAAAATCTGTAACGTCGTCGGTGCGCGGCCGAATTTCATGAAAATCGCGCCGATTATCGACGAAATGCGCAAACACACCGAAATCGCAGCAAGCCTGGTGCATACCGGCCAGCATTACGACGAGAAAATGTCGAAGCTTTTTTTTCAGGATCTCGGCTTGCCCAAGCCTGACGTTTATCTCGGTGTTGGCTCCGGCGGCCACGGCGAACAAACCGGCAAGATCATGATCGAGTTCGAAAAGATCATTGCCGCGAACAAACCGGACCTCGTGGTCGTGGTCGGCGATGTGAATTCGACTATTGCCTGCGGCCTGGTAGCGGTAAAAATGGGCGTGAAACTCGTGCATGTCGAAGCCGGCCTGCGTTCGTTCGATCGTACCATGCCCGAAGAGATCAACCGCATTTTAACCGATCAAATCTCGGATTATCTTTTTCTCACCGAGCGCGATGCCAAAGAGAACTTGCTGCGCGAAGGTGTTGCCGAAGAGAAAATTCATTTCGTCGGCAATGTCATGATCGACTCGCTCATGAAGCATCGCGAGCATGCCGAACGCTCGCCGATTCTCGGCGATTTGAAACTGGAAGCCGGGCGTTACGGCCTGATTACATTGCATCGTCCCAGCAACGTGGACGTCAAAGAGAATCTCGACAACATTTTGCAGGCCTTGTTCCAGATTCAACGCGATTTGCCGCTGGTTTTTCCGGTGCATCCGCGCACGCGCAAGCAAATGAAGCTGTATGGCTTCGATGAGAAGCTTGCGCTCGCGCCAAATCTGATGCTCACTGATCCTCTCGGCTATCTCGATTTTCTCAAGCTCATGGCGCATGCGCGGTTGGTGATCACGGACAGCGGCGGCATTCAAGAAGAAACCACGGTGCTGGGTGTGCCGTGCATTACCGTGCGCGAGAACACCGAGCGTCCCATCACCGTTACCGAAGGAACCAATGTTTTAATCGGCATGTCGCGGCAACGCATTCTCGAAGAGAGTTATAAAATTTTGGCAGGCAACGGCAAGCAGGGCCGCAAACCGGAGTTGTGGGACGGCCGCGCCGCGGAGAGGATTGTGGAAATTCTTTTGGAGAAAGAAAGCCTGCGATTCAAATCGCAGGCTCAATGCTGAAGCCGGCTGAAGTCTTCTTCGCCATCGTTTTCTACAGCCGAACAAGCCCATCGCAATTCGGATTGACCACCGAATTGTTGTGGGTTTGTTCGGCTTTCTTTTTGGCGCCCTCCATTTGACAATGATCTTTGAATTTTGAACATTGTTTCAATAATTTTTATTTGAAGGAACCGCCCGGGTGGTGGCTTTCTCATGCGGCAAATTTGAACGATCGACAATTGGAGAAAACGCCTCATGAAACATTGGCAGGGCCTGATGGCGACCGCCGAAGGTACCGGCATATCCGAACCGTTGAGCCTGCAAGTCAACCTGTTGGGCGAGCTGTTGGGCAATGCCATTCGCGAAGTCGTTGGCAAAACTTCGTTTGAGCAGGTGGAGAAGCTGCGCACACTATGCAAGGCCGTTTATCTTGAAGACCATCCGCAGCATTGGCAACAAGCCGCCGCCGAGATCAGCAAATTGAAGCCGGAGGAAATTCTCTGGCTGTTGCGCGCGTTCACGACATTCTTTCATCTCGTCAATAAAGCCGAGCAGCGTGAAATCGTGCGCATCAATCGCGAGCGTGAGCGCCGCAGTACCGCTGCGCAACCACGCACGGAATCACTTGCCGAAGCCATTCATTTCCTGAATCAAAGCGGCTATACTCGCGACGAGGTTTTGGCGCTGCTTGCGCGCCTCGATATTCAGCCGACGCTGACCGCCCATCCCACCGAAGCGCGGCGCCGCGCGATTTTGGTGAAACAGAGAAGTCTGGCCCATTTGCTCGAACAGTTGCAGCAAAGCGATTTGACTCCGGCGGAACGCGATGCAAAAATCAGCGCGATCTACGAAAAGATTTGCCTGCTGCTGGTGAGCGACGAATTTCGCTCGGAAAAAATTTCGGTAGCAGACGAAGTGCAACACGGCCTGCATTTTCTCACCAACGCGATTTGGGAAACCGTGCCGCGCATGTATCGCGATCTGCGCGCCGCGCTCGCGGCCTGTTATCAAGTCGAGGTTGATCTCCCTGCCGTCTTGCGCTACCGTTCCTGGATCGGCGGCGACCGCGACGGCAACCCTTTCGTCACACCGGAGGTGACGCAAAATACGCTGGCGCTGCTGCGCGCTGCCGTGATCAAACTCTACGCAAAAGAATTGCGTGCGCTGCGCGAAGAATTGAGCTTATCGTCGCGTTTGCTCGAGGTACCCGCGCCGTTGCTACAAGCTTTGCACGCGGATCGCCAGCGTATAACATTGCCGGAAAAAATTCTGCAGCTCTATCACTCCGAGCCTTTCCGCCTGAAATTAAGCTACATGCTTGCCCGCCTTGAAAAACTGCCGGCGCAACCCACGGAATTCAATCACGCTCTGCTTTCACCAGCAGAGTATGACGCGCAACAATTTTGGGCGGATCTTACTTTAATTCAAGACAGCTTGCGCGCGGTTCGCCTCGGCGGCAACGATCGCCTGGAAGATTTGCTGGCGCGCGTGAAAACGTTCGGTTTTCATTTGGCGGCATTGGATATTCGCCAGCACAGCAATATTCACGAGCAAGCCGTTGCCGAGTTGCTCCAAATCGCGGGCGTGACCGAGCAATACGCCGCGTTAAGCGAGCCGGATAAAATTGCGATTCTGCATCAAGAGTTGCAAAGCCGGCGGCCGCTGGCGCCCGCCTGGCAAAACTTGTCGCCGGCAACCAAAGCGGTTTTGCAAACGCTGCGCCTCATGCGCGCCGCCTTGCAGCGCGATGCCAACGCTCTCGGCAGTTACATCATCAGCATGACGCATGAGGTTAGTGATTTGCTCGAAGTGTTGCTGCTGGCCAAAGAAGTGGATTTGTGGCGGTGTGAAAACGGGCAGGTTCACAGTCCGCTCGAATTGGCGCCGTTGTTTGAGACCATCGATGATTTGAACCGCATCACCGATTTGATGTCCGCCGCTTTCACAGATCCGATTTACCGTCTGCATCTGCGCGCCCGCAACGGCTTTCAAGAAATCATGCTGGGTTATTCGGACAGCAACAAAGACGGCGGCTATTGGATGGCCAATTGGGCGCTGTATCAAGCGCAACAAGCAGCAGCGGAGGTTTGCCGGCTTCATCAAATCGATTTTCGTTTGTTTCACGGCCGCGGCGGCACGGTGGGGCGGGGCGGCGGGCGCGCGAATCAAGCGATTCTCGCTATGCCGGCCGGCAGCCACAATGGCCGCATTCGCTTTACCGAGCAAGGCGAGGTGATCACGTTTCGTTATTCTTCGCCGGCATTGGCGCATCGCCATCTCGAACAAATCGTGCATGCGATGCTGACGGCGCAAGCGCGGCATGCGCCCCCAACGCCGGCCGCCGCCAGCTCAACTTCGGAGAGTCACGAGTTGATGAACGAAATCGCGCAGCAGGCGATGCGTTCGTATCAGAGCCTCATCCGGCATCCGGAGTTTTGGCAATGGTACATCAGCGTCACGCCCATCGAACACATCAGCCGTTTGCCGATTGCCTCGCGGCCGGTTTCGCGGAAAGCGGCGCATGAAGTTGATTTCGACGGCCTGCGCGCGATTCCCTGGGTATTCGCCTGGACGCAAACGCGCTACAACGTGCCGGG
>QEVD01000754.1 GCA_003576975.1 Candidatus Zhuqueibacterota bacterium | reverse complement strand
GTGTTCGACTTGTTTCCGGCAATGATCGTCATCACCCAAGCGGCCTTCGGCTTGTCGGGCATCTTTGCGTTGGTTGCGGTGGTGTGTTTGACGGTTAATTTGGGGAAGACGGTGTAGCTTGCTTCTGTTCCGGATTAAAGGTTCTATGCTGATTGGTATAAAATGGCACGCCCTCAGATTATATTGTGCATCCCTTACGCCGAAGGCGTTTCATAACGCAGCCCAGGGTGCCGGCACCCTGGGCAACAAATAACCCGCCTCCCAGAACCCCGGCAGGGGTTCAAAAAGACGGCAATAGGATTTGTACGCGCATATTTTGACTATTCGCAGGCCGGCGTGAGCCTCGTTGAACCCTTGCAGGGTTCGCGAGGATCATAAACTTTTCTCGAGGGTGCGCGCTGCGCGCGACCCTCGGCTTTGTTGTTGAACGCCTTCGGCGTATCCTCGTGCCAAGCAACATAGAACCAGATTAACAACCGCCCGGACGGTAGTGTTTTGGAGGGACCTTCAGTATTCAGAATTGCCTCCAGAAACTTCCAATTTGCCTTTTCCAAAGATTTTCCTATCTTCGAGCAAAATCAACCTGATTTTATTTATCTCTTCAGCAAACCCTGATGATCGAAAACCAAACACAGTATTTGGGCGCTGCACTGAGAACCGATTACGGGGTTCTTGTCTTCCGAAACTGTGGTGACCCAAAAATGTTGGCTAATCAATTGATTTAACACTTGTAAGAAGAGCTATTTTTTTAGACAAGGCTGACGATGAGAGGAAGGATTCTCATGGAAAATAATAACTTGTTGAATAGATTTATTGAGCAGTTAAACACATTAGTGCCTTTCATTGGCATTGCCCATGAAGAAGTATTTGATCTTGTGGTCAAGGAACGGTACTCCTGGCTTCCCCAAAACAATGAAAGCTCATTTCCAGGCACATTCGAAATTTATAGAACACAGATACTGCGTTCAGCATTTTTGCTGGGCTATTCATACTTTGAGGTTTTTCTCTCGGATTTATCTCGAGAGATTTATACGTCGAACCCGAGAATTCTTCCAATAGATAAACAAATAAAATTTAGTGAAGTATTTGACGCTGGAAGCTTTGATAATCTTGTTGATGTTATGATTAACAAAGAAATTTATACCCTTTTTTACCAAGGAGTGGACAAAATAGCTGAATACTTTAGTAATAAATTTCGCTTAACATGGCCAGATGAAATAAAAACTAAAATTGTTCATGCTTCACTTGTACGCAATTGTATTCTTCATAACATGAGCCGCACTGATGATCGTCTTGCCAGAATTTCAAGTTGTCAGATCGGTCAAGAAATTCAATTGAGTTCTTCAGATATTCATGAGTTTGGAATTTACGGGCGTATCTTGGCGAGGCAGCTTTATAACGAAGCGAGTGCGCGATACCTCCATTCCTCCATTCAAATGAGGACAAAACAAAATAGAAAACCTGATCTTGCAGTTCGACGGGGGGCGGAATGATTTTCATTTTGTGTCAGAACTGCGGCGCAAGTTATTTGGAAGCCAAAACCCTGCATGAACTTGAGCGCATCAAGCTGCATCGCAAGAGTTTTGCAAAGCAGAAATCGCTTGATGTCGCGGCTTTTGCCTCGTAGAATAATTTTCACAGAAAAGCAACCCCATGCCCGCCCTCATCAACGATGAAATCCAACACGCCACTTTCGTGCGTGCCAGTCCGGAGCGCTTGTACGATGCCATTGCCACCGCGCAGGGCCTTGATGCTTGGTTCACCGCCGGCGCTACGGTCGATGCCCGGCCTGGCGGCGAGATTCGCTTTCGCTGGCAGGAGTGGGGGCCCGATAAAATCACCGGCGAAGACGGTGGTACGATTCTCGAAGCCAAGCGCCCGGAACGCTTTGTCTTTCAGTGGCGACCGGACAACGCGACTTATGCAACGACAGTCGAGATAAACTTCGAACCAACAGCGGGCGGAACCATCATCCGGCTCCGCGAGCACGGCTATCACGACAATGCCAGCGGGCTGCGCGCCATGTTGAATTGCGCCGCCGGCTGGGGCGAGGCATTGACGCTGTTGAAGTTCCATGTTGAACACGGCATTCGGTATTGATGTTATATAACGCGAACGAGCCGCAACCAAAATGTTCGGACAAAGATCAA
>QEVD01000753.1 GCA_003576975.1 Candidatus Zhuqueibacterota bacterium | reverse complement strand
CATGGCGTACGGTTATGACCTGATTTACAACTATAAAGGCTTCACGCGCGCTGATCACCAAAAACTCAAAGACAAACTCTTTTATCCGCTCGCCAAGATTACCCAGCAATTTCCAGAATCCGCCTCCAATCGCCAACTGTGGTACAACAATGTTTCTGCGGCCGTCGGTTTTTTGTACAACGATCCCGAGCTGATCGACTTTGCCATCAAGGGCCAATATGGCTTTGACTGGCAACTCGGCTCGGCGCTGCCGGAAAGCGGATTTTATGCCGAGGGGCCGGGGTATCATTATGTTGCGTTGCACGGCATGATTCATCTCGCGGAAATGGCGCGGCACAACGGCATGAATTTGTATCAGCGCAAAATCGCCGGCCGCACGATGAAAAAAATGTTCGATGTGCCCTTTGAATTGATCAAACCGAATTATGAATTCCCGCGCATCAAAGACAGCGGCGGCGGCAATATTCTCGAATATGCTCCGTTTTATGAAATCGGCTACGCGCTCTACAAAGAGCCAAGGTACCTTGCGCTGCTCCATCTCACCGAAGTCAAACGCGGCACACAAGTGGTCGGAGAGGATTCCGGTTTGGGCAGCAAGCGTGCGCCCATCAGCCTGTTCAATCTCGTGCCGGACCTGCCCTTTCCCAAAGATACCACCAGCATTTATCCGGAACAGAGCTTTGATCTCAAGGGCAACGGCTTTGCGATTTTGCGCAACGGCGATGGGCGCGAGCGCCGTTATCTTTATCTCGATTACGGCATCATGGGCGGCGAGCACGGCCATCCCGATCGTTTACAAATGGGTTATTATGCCCTCGGCGATAATTGGATTCTCGATCCGCTGAACGAATCTTACTTCAATCCCAATTTGCAGCTTTGGTACCGCCAGAGCATCGCGCACAACACCGTGGTGTTAAATCAAACCTCGCAGACGTGGACGAACGGCTATGGCAAATTTTTCGGCGCACTGCCGGGTTTGCAAGTGGCCTCGGGCGGCAGCGTCACCGCATATGGCGGAGCCAAACTCACGCGCACGCTGTTGCAAGCGGGTGATTACTTCATCGATCTCTTTGATGTTGCATGCCCGGAAAAACGCATCATGGATTGGCCGCTTCATAGTTTCGGGAAATTGACTCTCTCTGGCATCGATTTAAAAAAACAGCCCCTGGATTTGTTCGGCCATCCGCCCGGCATTCCCGGCTATGATCAGCTTGAAGAAATCTATGCGGGGAAAACCGGAGAGGCGTGGCGCGGGAATTTTGTGTTGCCGGACGGCAGAGGCATGCAGGTGCAGGCCATCGGCGAGCCGGGCACCGAAGTATTGTCACGCGCTTTGCGCATTTGATTCAAGCGTATGCGCAGACGCCAAGCGTCGCCGCTTTTGAGAAAGATGCCGCTCCCAACACCTATCGCGTGCGCCGCCAGACTGGCGAGGATGTTTTATATGCTGACGTCGAACAATCGCGTTACTGGCTGTTGCGCCGGGAGAACAACAAGCCGGCGCTGCTCTCCGGCTTCAATCTCAATGAAGTGAAGGGGCAGGAATCCACGCTGTTTTCTTCAACGCTCCCTCTCGCTGAATTCGAATGCGCGTGGCAGGGCGAAAAACTTTCCGTCACTGTACCTGTTCGTTTTGGTCAATTGAAAATCTGGGCGCCGGAAGCAAAATCTTTGCAAGTGAACGGCAAGCCGATGCCATTCAGAAAAGACGGCGATTTTATCGTCGCCCGTCAGCGTGAAGGCGTTGCCTTTGTCATCGAAGATTCCACGCTGTTTCTCGGCATGCAGAATCAACTCACCG
This sequence comes from Candidatus Zhuqueibacterota bacterium, assembly GCA_003576975.1. GTDB lineage: Bacteria > Zhuqueibacterota > Zhuqueibacteria > Zhuqueibacterales > Zhuqueibacteraceae > Coneutiohabitans. The sequence goes on along the minus strand of QEVD01000753.1, from coordinate 191 downwards.
TGCGCGTGATGAATCCCACCGGCAGCGCGGTCTCCGGCCGGGTGAAAATTTCATTGCCTCCGGACTGGCCGGAACACGTGCACAGCCAGCTCGATTGGTGGGGCGGCATTGTGAATTTGCTGGCGTGGAACAAAGGCCCAATTCAACGGCAAACGTTTCCAACGCCGCATCGCCGTCTGGTCGGCTGGCTG
>QEVD01000752.1 GCA_003576975.1 Candidatus Zhuqueibacterota bacterium | reverse complement strand
GGCTGAACAAATATGAATTACCGATTTTGATTGCCAAAAGTCATTAGGTGAAAAAACATCCTTGTTCCGGCAGCGCGGTGGGAAAGTAATACTCCGAAATGAAAATGCCAAGCTCAGATTACAATAGTCTTCCTAGCTAAATAAGACGGGCATCGCTCACCGAATGATCACAAACTTCACCCACGCCGTTTGCGAGCCGGAGGTAACGTAACACACATACACCCCGGAAGGCAACGGATTTCTTTGTTGATCGCGAGCGTCCCAGGCATAACCGCCGTTGCCGTCGGTTTCGGTGAAGGTTGCCAGCACACGGCCTTGCAGATCGAGAATTTTAATGGTGGCCGCGGGCGTCAACCCGCTAATGGTAAGCCTCTCGTGCCGGCTCGCTACAAACGGATTGGGAAACACTTTCACCTCATCCAAACTTGCGGCAGCCGAAGCAAATCCTGCGGCGTCGCCATCTCCTTTTGTCAGCGGAATTCCGCTGGCGCTGCGCACGCCGTGAACGGTGATAAGGTAATTCAATCCGGTGGCTGCAATGTAGCCCTCGCCAAGCTGAAGTCGTACGCTCGTTGCATCATCAGCCACGGCCTCGGCGCTTTTCAATGTTGGCTGCAAGGCGGATTCGTTTTGTATGCGAATGCTGTAATTGTCCAGCATGCCGGCGCTGAGGGGATCAACCGGCAGATTGAACGTGAGCAACACGCTTTTGGGCGATTCCAGCCGCGCCGAGCTGAGATAAAAGCGCGGTGCAGACTCCGCTACTCCAAAACGCGCGCGTGCATAAAGCGAGTCCAGCGCAACTCGATCTGCGTCAAACGCATTCGTCACTTCAATCTCGTAATCGCCGGGCGTCAAAACCTCTTTGGCAAACGTTAAAATCACTTCGCTGTTCGAGCGGCTCAACACCACGCTCTCCGGCACGCGGCATGAAAGCGAGTCATCTGAAACTCGCCGCACACAAAAACGGCCGTTAATGCGAATGGTTTCGTGCATCGGTTCCGAGAACGTCACAGCCACCTGTTGCGGCTCAAAGAATGTCGCGTGCAACACGCGCGGGGCAAGAGAAGGGCGCGCAATCACCTCGCGCGAGCGTGGCCCCAAAATCTGTACGCGCTGGCTATCAATCGTGGCAACGGCATAACGATAAGCCTGTTCCGCAATCAAATCCGTGTCGAGATATTCGTTGTCATTGACGATGGCAGTGAAGTCATCTTCGCTGTCAACTTTGCCGTGATAAACAACGTAGCCTTCGGCCTCCGCGACCGGTTGCCATTGCAAGTGCACGCTTGCGGCATCTCGTGGGTGAGCCTCAATATTTCCTGGGGGGGGCGCGCCGGTTTGACTGCCAAGGGGCTGAAAGGCGCGCACGTTCATTCCATCCGAAAAACAAAAAGCATTCGTTTGAGATTGGCCCAAATTTGTAACGACTGTGGTGTTGCTGGCCACCGGCGCATAATGCCAAATCACGCGCATGCCATTTTGGGCTTCGTCGTAATCAACGACATAACCATCCGG
>QEVD01000142.1 GCA_003576975.1 Candidatus Zhuqueibacterota bacterium | reverse complement strand
GGCGTTTAGTCGCCGACAATGCTGACGTTAAACTCACTCAACACTGCGCTAATTGGATTGGCAATCGTTGTGGTGCTGCTGCCTGCAAACAGCAAGCCGACCGGATTGTCATTGAGATTGACGATGAGTGAGCCGGAATCACCGCCGGCGCTGAAACTTCTCTTGGTGATGACGATCTGGTTGACAAAGCGGGCCGTGCCCGTGCTATAACCGACGTTCACTGTGGCATTAATTCCAGTGATGCCCTCACGTGAGCTGGAGGTGGAGGTGCTGGTGCAACCGGTAGTTCTGCCGCACTTTTTTACATCCATGCCCACAGCCGCTGATACAATTGTGGACGATGGCATGCCGTAATTGCCTTCATCGGCAGTGGCGCCGGTTACGTCAGCCGGATTGACGCTGACAATAGCCGCATCGATCACATTGTTGGCTGAAGTCGAAAAAACGATAGGTTCGTATTCCGAGAGCGTGCCAATGGCATCACCCGGATTCTGCCCGCCGTCATAGGGACCCGGCTGAAGAATGTTGTCATTAAGGCTGGCATTGTTTTCATCGGCGGCGACGTGATTGTTGGTCAAAATGTACGTGTTGCCGCCCTTGGTAACCAGGCAGCCCAGCGTGCCGGCCGTGATATTGAAATGCCCAAGGGAAACGCCGTTCGGCGCAGGACGGTATTTCAAAGTTGGGTTGAAGCCGCCACCACCGCCGCCGCCCTTCAACGATTTAATCTCACCCGTCACCAAAGTAACCACTGGCACACCCTCGATCTCTGTGGGCAGAGGCGCTCGTTTCTCCAGGGCGTCCGGTATGATTTCCGATTTCAGCATGACCAGTACTGCGGGTTTGCCGCCTTCCGTCATGCCGACTGCCGTGCCGACGACGTTGGGATTGGCCATCAGTTTTTCGGTATGGCGCTCTTGCACGGCCATCACGGCCTGCACTTGCGGATTTTCTTTGCTGAGCACCGCGCCTTGTTGATTTGCTCCCGGTTCGTTCGGCGCGTCAAACTTCTCGCTGCAACTGATTGCCAGCATCATCGCAAACGCAAGCAATATCAGTTTGAGCATGCGCATGCGGTTGACAGTGGTGAAGGATTTGTACATGCCTTGCCTCCTGACACTAGTTAAGTGGAGTGGGTTAGTAGATGGTATCTATCTCAATTTGAGTTGAGACAGCGAAAATAAGTTGAATCGAAAAACCGCAGGCAGGAACAACTTGTCATGATGACGATTACGTTCAACTCCACGATCATCGTCTTGTCAAAATGTGTCAGCGGGAATCTACAAGTTTTTGAGCTTAGTTTCCTCACGCTGCGCGAGAGAGGAATAGCTGTGCAAAGCAGATAGGAAAGTTATTACGAGTCCATCCGAAAATGCGGTAATTTTTGAGGAGATTTTTGCAACGGCTTGGCCACTGTCATTAGAGTGTCGGAACTCTCACGCCCCGGATTCTCTCAATCCCGGCTAAATCGAGGCTGGATCATTATACAAATTGGCTTTTGATTGGGCGCGCCGCGCATGAAATATAAAAGTGGCCGGAAGATAGAGAGCACAATCATACAAGTCAAGCAATTTTTTAGACCTCATGCAAATTGGGGCGCAGCGCCTGCAGAATCACCTGGGTTGGGAAGACCTTTGGCCCGACGAGAAAGGCCTCCTGTTCACTGCGTAAAATCGAAGTTTTTCCATCCTCGTGTTGGCGCACGTCATAAAATCCGGCCTGGTGCAAAGCCGTGACATAATCGTGCGGCGAATAGCGAAACGGGCCGGAGCGCATCTCAAAATCAACCTCATAAAAATTAAGCTCCAAATTCGCCGGCCCCTTGCTTGAAGTGGCGTTCGGCGCAGCCATTTCAGGATAATGCAGCGCCAACAAAACCCGGCCGCCGGGCCGCAGCACGCGATGCACTTCGCGCAGCAAAAAATGCAGCCGCTCCGGATGCTCTCCGGCAAGTACGCACAACGCAGCGTCAAAATAATTCCCGAGCAGCGGAAACGGCTGCTCGATATCACATTGCAACAACATGCCTTCGGGAAAACGCCGGTTGGCCGCGCGCAACAACTCGGGTGACGGATCAAGACCAATGCTTGCGGCGCCCGCGCGCGCGATAATCGGCAAACGCCGCCCGGCGCCGCATCCCACTTCCAACACGCGCTCACCGCGCTTAGGCGAGAGCGCCACCACGGTGAATTTATCCTGCTTCGTTGAAATGGATAGCGGTTGGTTTGCGCGCCAAACACGTTGCCGTGCAGGCTTCGTGGCCGCAGCCGGTGCGGTTGCCTGAACAAGTTCGTTTTTCGCTAAAACAGAAGCTGCAGCCTTTACCGCCATAATCATCTCCGTTGATAATTTTCGAGATTTTCGAGAAAAGTTTGAAACGCCTCTAGCCGCGCGATTTCACACCCCATGTTGTCGATGCGCGTGCCGCGCGGGTATTGCACACACCTCGTTTTAGCCGAAATTTTACGAAACGCTTGCTCACACGCGGCAATCGCCGGAGCGGCAGTCAAGAAAAGCACTGCGGGCGTCTCTGAAAGTTCAACCTCGCCAACCGAAAACGGCTGTAATTTGTTTTTGCCTTTTGACCGGGGCAGGCGGTCGTGTAACCGGCTCGTATAAAAACCGAACAAATAGCGCTGATAATCACGGCGTCTATGCCATTGATCATGGCTGTGCTGGCACGGCACCAGCGCGAGGCATGCCAGAAGTCTGTCCGGCCGGGCTGCGCCATCGGGCACATGAAACGTTTTGAGATCGACCACTTCATTTAAGATGCGCAAATCAAAGCGATCCGGTTGCGTATGCGGGGTTGCGCCCTCGCGGCTGAGATGCGGAATCGCGTGCTGGCGCAGATAGCGCGTCAGCGTCGCTTCGCACGCTTTGCCGCAGGCAATCTTGTTGAAACGCCGTCCCATGTCCTCGCCGTAATTCATGCGATCGAACGTATAGCGCAACGATTGACTGGCATACTGAATACCCGCCGCAACATCCTCCGGCAAAATTGCCAGACAAATGATTTCTTCTGCGCGCATTGCCACCCCGCCGATTTTGTTGAACGCTCACGCTTGCTTCAACTGAATTTTGTTGCTATTATGGTTTCAAACCGATGTGTTCAGTCCTCATTAACTTTACAGTATTTTTCATGCGCAAGAAACCATCTCGAGGTCAGCCTGCCTCCGAAGCCTCTTCCGGCGTCGATCCCAAGAATCGCTTGAACGATCTCGACAGCCAGCGCTGGCTGACTTTTCAAAAAAGTTGGTTTGTGTTCGCCCCGGGGGAGCGCACCATCGGCGTCACGGCCAGCTTCATTGAATTTTTTACAAAAAAAATCGTTGCCCCGGATCAACCTGCGCGCATTGGCTTGCTGCAAGAAAACGCCGCGTTCTTGCAACCCCTCGTTGCTGCGCTGGGACGGCAGCCAATTCTATTCGATAATTTTGATGAGAATGCGCCTTTCCTGGAGTTGGATTATTGCTTGTTTGATTTGAGTGAAGCGTTTACCGTGCCGTCCACTTATTTGAACGACATTGCCCTTTGGCAAGCACGCTTTCGTCAGATTGCGCGTCATCTCAAAATCAATGCTTACGCCACTGTTTTCGTGCGCAACCGCGATGATCACGGCCAACTTGTGCCAATTGCCTGGCAATTTGCCCGAACCATTGGCCAAATTCTAACTCTAAAAGATGAAAAAATCGGATGTGAAAATGATGTAACGTCGCCTGCCGCGCAAACCGCGCCACAGGAGGGCGTTTGGTGCACGCGACAGAATGCGGTTTATTGCTTGAATTTCCGCCGTGAAGAATCATCCCCCCCTCCGGATCTTTGGGAGCCGAGGCCGATCGCAAAACGGCAACAACAGCCGAAACGCGCTTCGGCGCTGAAAACGCCTGAATCTCCACGCTCGGCCTGGCTGATTGTCAAACCGCCGCCGCGCGAAAAAGGGGTTCTCCTCCACCCTGCCAAATTTCCGGAGACGCTGGTTGAGATTTTCTTGAATGATTTTTCGCAACCGGGCGATCGCATCTTCGACCCGATGGCCGGCACCGGCAGCACACTGCTGGCGGCTTTAGCGCGTCAGCGCGAAGCGTATGGCATCGAGTTGAATCCGCAGTTTCATCGCATTGCTCGTGAGCGCATCACAAGATATTTGCCCTCTCTGCCGAATCTGCTGGAATCTTCGCATTGGAAACTTGTGTGCGGCGATGCTGCTGAGGCAACAAACTACACCGAGTTTCCGCCTGCCTTCGATTACATCATTACCAGTCCGCCGTATTGGGATATGCTGCGCATGAAAGGCGCTGAAACCCAGCAAAAACGCAAGGACGCCGGCCTGCTGCAATTCTACTCTGACGACGCGCGCGACCTTGGCAATGTCACGGATTATCGTTCCTTCCTTGACAACTTAGTGAAGATTTACAGATTTGTCGCGACCAGGCTGGCGCCGGGCGGTTACTTCACGATTATCGTCAAGAACGTCAAGAAACGCGGAGTGATTTATCCGCTCGCCTGGGATTTGGCGCTGCAACTCAGTGATGAGTTGCAGCTTTGCCATGAACAGTTTTGGTGTCAAGACGATCAAAAGCTCGCGCCGTTCGGGTATCGCTATGCCTGGGTCAGCAATACCTTCCACCATTATTGCCTGCACTTTCGCAAGCCCTAATCGGGCATGCCCATCGCCTGGATTATTCCTTCTCCGCATCCAGGCCGGTCGCGATTAAAGATTCTCTCGCGATTTCTTCCATGGAAGGCGCTTGCTCCGGCGGTGCGTCGGTATTTGACGCCGGCGCCGTTCCTGCGCGGCCGTTTTCATCGGCGCCATTGGAGAAATTATTGCGCCAAATACGATGTTCGTCGCAATACATATTTTGTTTGGGCGCAGCCTTGTAAGTCGATTCAAACTCTTTGCCACAGCGCGCGCAATAGTATTTGTACATTGGTTTCTCGCGCTCGTTTTTCGGCACCAACCGCAGATCTTCGAGATAATCCTGAAACCGCATCGCCGGGAAATCGCTGAAACGCGCATTAGGCTTGGGGAAAATATAATCGTATGCCGCCGAGCCCCCGATCGTAAAAATCAAAACGCGCTTACCCAGTTGGCGCACCCGTTCGAGCGCCGGTTGATAGTCGGCGTCGCCCAGCACGGCAATGGCGATGTCGAAGGCATGAATCGCGGCAAAATACAGCATGTCCGTGCCCAATGCCATGTCGATGGTGCGCTCTTTGGGGGTGAAATTCGCGTCGCCTTCACGCGTGATGCGATCTTGCATCGCCATATAATGCCCGCGAAAGTCGATCTCGTGCAGCACCAGATTGAAACCGAGCTGTTCGCTGAGAATGTTGTAAAATTTGCGTTGATCTTCCAGCTTGAGCGCATCCTCGGGATGCACATTGAACGGGACGCTGGCATAATAGTACGTACGCACCAAATCGAACGGCAACGGTTCGTACGGCAGAATACCCTGGTAATACTGGCGCAGAAAGCGCAGCGCCACCATATTGATCTTATTGAAGTCGATTTTGAACGGTCCACCATGCGCTTTGACGAGCATGTCTTGATTATGATACAACCACGAACCGTCGATGAAAGTCATGCACCGCAACGTGCCGTGGCGCATATTGTTGCGCGAGGCGTTGCGCGGATATTCCCCTGCCCCATGATCTGTCACCGCCCGCTTGCCTTCACCAAAAACATCCTGATGTTCGATCATGTTTTCCTCGGAAATTTTCATTGGATTATTTGCTCTGTTCGTTGTCGTGAAATCATATGCGATGAGTATTCAGGCGGCTAATAAGAAATTTTCAGGTTTGATCCTCCGCAGTTGTTCATCATATTCACTTAATTGCTGCATCAGCTCGGTCACATCGCGGCCGCTCGCATCGCCCTGTTTGATTTGCTGCATCAGCATCAGACGTTGATCTTCGATCATTATGCGTTGCAGGCGCGCCATGCAATCGGCGCTCCAGCGGCGATAGTCGATCTCTATGGATTCTTTGTGAATGCGCCCGGCTTCCTCATTGATCACTTTGGATAAGAATTCGGCTTGCTGCGGCTCATTGAAATAATGCAGCAGCATCTCCGGTTCCAGCGGCATGTCGCGTTCGAGCAGGCTATAAAACACCTCCGCCATGGCGCGCGCCTCCGCATCGTGAAAATCCTCCACCCGCATAAAACTGAAAATGAATTGCATGGCGTTCCAATGCAATATCATGATGCGCAGCAGTTCCAGCTCGATCGCCCGGCTGCGTTCAGCAAACGGCCGGGTTTGGCCGATCAGCGCGTCCGGGTTGGCCTGACCGGGCGTGGCGCGGCGCAGGCGTGTGCTGGCGCGGCGCAACCGGGCAACTTCTTCCCACAATGCGCTTTCATTCACCTGCAGCTTTTCCGCCATGCGATGCACCATCACCTGGCGCTGCAGGGCGTCATTCATACGCGCCAGCGTGGCAACAATCGAACGCAGTTGTTCCTCACGGCTGACAGGCGTGACCTCGGCAGTTGCCGGCGGCGCGCTGCGCGCCTTGAATTCCAGCAGATCCGGCGCGTGCTGAAGGATATCGCGCATCTCATCTGCCGGATGTTTGCGCAAGAAACTGTCCGGATCATCGCCGGCGCTCACAGTCGCCACCTTCACGTGCAGGCCATTTTCAACCAAAATATCCGCGCCGCGCAGAGTTGCAGACGAACCTGCGGCATCACTATCAAAAAGCAGGATTACATTTTTCGTATGCCGAAAAATCATGCGCGCTTGCTGCTCGGTCAAGGCCGTTCCCGAAGTGGCGACGGTGTTGTTGAAGCCGCACAGGTGCATGCGCATGACATCGAGATAGCCTTCGACCACGATCAGGCAATCTTGTGCGCGCAGATGATCTTTCGCCAGCGGAAAAGCATACAGCAAGTGGCCCTTGTGATAAACCGCCGTCTCGGGCGAATTAATGTATTTCGGCGATTCGTCATCGATAATGCGGCGTCCGCCAAACGCGACAACCCGTCCGGAAATGTTGTGAATCGGAAACATCACGCGGTGGCGGAAACGATCATAATAACCGGAAACCTTGCCCTCTTTTTCACGCGCATTGACCAATCCGGCTTTCACCAGAGTTTCCGGGTTCACAGACTTTTTGCGGGCGTGATCATAAAATGCCTCCCACTCTTGCGGAGCAAAGCCAACACCGAATGCTTGCAATGCCTCATCAGCAAAACCGCGTTGGTGCATGTATTCGCGGCCGGGCTTGCCTTTCTCGCTGAACAATACGTGCTGGAAAAACTCTGCTGCAAGCTGATTGACAAAATACAGCGCTTCCTTCTCCTGGCTGGCGGCGCGGTCTTCCACCTCGGGTTCGGGAATGGCAATGCCCGCACGCTTCGCCAGCTTGCGCACGGCTTCCGGAAAACTCACACCCTCGAGTTTTTGAATGAACATAAAAACATTGCCGCCGGCGCTGCAGCCAAAACAATGAAAAATTTGCTTATCGGGGTTGACGCTAAAGGAAGGAGATTTCTCCGCATGAAAGGGGCATAGGCCGAAAAAATTGCGGCCGGATTTTTTGAGCGCGACGTATTCGGAGACCAAATCTACTACATCTGTCGCTAAGCGGACTTCATCTATAATGTGAGGAGCTATCGTCGGCATACCAGGCTTAAAATATAAGCCCCCGTAATTTTGTAAAACCCTAATGTGTTAATGAAGACTACGACATCAAATTCTAAAACATCTCATAACATCTTAAATGGTTAGCGACGAGAACCTCTCGCCGAAACGGCTAAACAGTTCTTGAAATACAACTGCTGTAAAATAACATGTCCGGCTTAAATGTCAATCTTGATCTTCGTCTTCGTCGAGTTTGCGCTGGCTTTGATAGAGCTTGCGCCGAATGAATAATTCGACCAGATTCTTGTCCAGCTTGCCGCGTTCCGCCTCTTCCTGCAAAATTTGCAGCGACTTTTCCAACGGCACGGCTTTTTTGTAAGGGCGATCCTGCGAGCTGAGCGCATCATAAATGTCGGCGATGCACATGATGCGCGCCTGCAGAGGAATCTCATCGCCCTTCAAGCCAAACGGATAACCCGAGCCGTCCAGCATCTCATGATGCGCGCCGGCATATTTCGGAATGTTTTCCAGATCTTTGGTGAAGGGAATTTTGCGCAAAATGGCGAGCGTATGCTCGACGTGTTTCTGAATTTCCTTGTACTCCGAGGCGGTAAGATTCCCCTTCACCACCGATAGGCTTTCATACTCATGCGGGGTGAGAAAGTAACGTTCTTCCCCATTACTATCCATAAATGTGCGCTCGCCAATCTTCTGCAGACGCGCCAAATCTGCGGGCGGCAGATAACCCGGCACATTGATTTTCTTCAGGAATTCGAGATCGCTATCCAGCCCCTTGAGCCGCTCCGCCAACGCCGCATCGATTTCCTTCAAGCGCGCAAGGCCTTCGCCGTTCATTTGCACAAATTCGAACTTTTGCTTGAGCGACTCAATGACGAGGGAGGATTTAATCGCGGTAAAGCGCTCGGCGATGGTTTCCATTTGCGCATCGTTAAGCTTGGTGATCTTTTCCAGCACCGCCTCTTTGACGCCAATTTTGCCGATATCGTGCAGCCAGCCGGCCATGCGCAGTTCTTCCAACTGCTCGGGCGAGAACTTGATTCCCGCAAAAAAGCCCTCGCGCTCATCGTTAATTGCCTCGGCGATGCGCATGGAATACCGCGCCACCCGCCCGGAATGCCCGGCGGTATGCGGCGAGCGGGAATCGATGGCTTTGGCAGAATAGCGCACCAGGGATTTGAACAGCGCTCGAATCTCTTCAATGAGCTTGGCGTTGCGAATGGCAACCGCGGCTTGGCTGGCGAGGGACAGTATCAACGTTTCATATTCCTTGCGAAACGGCACGACCCGGCCTTGGGCGTCCAGAGAATTCACCAGTTGCAACACGCCGATGATCTGATCTTTATGGTCGCGCATCGGCACGGTCAGCATGGATTTACTGCGATAGCCCATGCGCTTGTCAAAATCTTTGTTGAAGCGATATTCGACGGTGGGCGAAATATGGTAAACATCGGGGATATTCAAAACCTGGCCGGTGATGGCCACGTAGCCCGAGATGCTTTCTTTCGTCAACGGCACGTAAAACGATTTAAAGGAAGGCGCGCCCTCGAGTTTTTTTTCCAAAGACTCGGTTTGCGCCACGAGAAAATTTAGCTTATCGTCTTCTTTGATATAAAGGCTGCCGCCATCCGCAACGGTAAAGCGGCGCGCTTCCTTGACGATAAGCTCAAGTAGCTTGTTCAAATTGTGTTCGCTCGATAAAGCTATGCCGATTTGGTTCAAACGTGCGATTTGTGTTTGCACATCATCGTTCACGTCCACCGTGGCGCGATCGCTGCTCATGTTGGTCCTTTCAAAGTTGTAGCTGCTCGTTGCCGGTTACACTCCTAACGCAGCTCCCTCACCGGAGGTCGATGGCCGTCAGCCCTTGGGGGCTGTCGCGCCGGCCATGTGATCGAAATTGTAATGGACGACAAATAAAAAGATTTGATAATCGGACAAATGAAGCGGGTTTCGCCTAAGAGTTGGCAAAGATAGATATTCGACTAGCGAGAAGCAAGAGGCAATTGGCTCGCAGAAATCCACATCATCACGCCCGCTGGCAGCCGGAATTTTGCCCGCGGCCCGCCGCGCTCAGAGCGCTAGGCTTCCTCTTCATCGTCCTCATCTGGCTCACGCTTAATATTGCTGAACATGCGGTTCAACATGTCGGAATACGTACGCACCGGACCGACTTCATCACGGCTGAGCATGGAGTTTTGATGCAAGCCTTCGAGCACGAATTCCATGCCGACCGCAAGCTGTACCGGTGACATGTCACGCGTTCCCGGCAAATACTTGAGCGTCAAATCCTTCAAACCCTCAACACTGTTCAGCGTCTTCACATAGTCCGCATTTGACAACGCGTCGGAAATATCGACTTTACGATCGTGCTTGAACCAGGCCACTACTTTTTGGTAATCATGATTTGTTTTTTTCATCGCCACGTAGGGATCAGGAAAGTAACTCAAGAAAATCTGCTTGAGCGCCTTGCCCATCAAGCCCTTGCTCACATTGGCGACCCCCTCCTGCTCGCCCTCGTAAACTAGCTCAATTTTTCCGGTGACCGCTGACAGCGCCGCGTAGAGATCACAAATCCGCGGCACCAACTCAGAATCGCCCGTCACATAGCTCCGGCGCTCGGCGTTGCTCACCAGATTCTCAAGGAAAGAAATCGTCAAACGCGCGGAAACGCCGCTTTTTTGATCTACAAATTCGCTTTTGCGAGCTTCCACCGCTACCTGCTCGATGCCTTGCCTCAAAAAATACAAAATTTTTACCGGTGCACTTTCACGCTTGATCCAGGCTTCTTGCGCCGTGATTTGCATGCCAATTTCGATCGTGCGGGGATAATGCGTATGAATCTGCGAGCCGATGCGATCTTTCAGCGGTGTAATAATGTTGCCGCGATTGGTGTAATCCTCCGGATTTGCGGTATACACGATCATAACGTCGAGCGGAATGCGAATCGGGAACCCACGAATTTGAATATCTTTCTCCTGCATCACGTTGAACAGGCCGACCTGAATGCGCGGCTGCAAATCCGGTAACTCATTGATCGCGAAAATGCCGCGATTGGTGCGCGGAATAATGCCGAAGTGGATGATGCCTTCATGCGCATAATGCAACCGTTGCGCCGCGGCTTTGATGGGATCAATATCGCCAATCAAGTCCGCAATCGTCACGTCCGGCGTCGCCAGCTTTTCGCCGTAACGCCGGTCACGGCCGATCCATTCGATCTCGGCGTGTTCGCCCGCTTCGTTGATCATCTCGACGCCATACTTCGACACGGGCGCGAAGGGGTTATCGTTGATTTCGCTGCCTTTCAAGATCGGCACATATTCATCGAGCAAGTCCGGCAGGGCGCGTAGGATGCGGCTTTTTGCCTGCCCGCGCAAGCCGAGCAGAATGAAGTCGTGCCGCGAGAGAATGGCATTGCACAATTCCGGAATTACGGTTTCGTCATAACCGATGATGCCGGAGAAAATTTTCTCCCTATTACGTAACTTCGTAATCAGGTTTTTGCGGATTTCATCCTTGACGGAGAGAACTTTATATTCCGCGGCGCGAAGCTGGCCGAGGGTACGGAGATCAAGAAGTGATTTG
>QEVD01000141.1 GCA_003576975.1 Candidatus Zhuqueibacterota bacterium | reverse complement strand
ACCTGCACCGGCAGCAACTTTGCGTATCGCCGTGACGCCTTTTTTGCGGTAAACGGTTTCGCGGGCATCGCGCATTTTATCTCCGGAGACGACGATCTTTTTCTGCACAAAATGCACGATCATCGTCTCGGCCGGATCGGTTACGCCGCGCATCCTCACGTGCAAGCAGCAGTGCGGCCGCCGGCATCCTGGCGTGACTTTCAATCCCAGCGCACACGCTATGCTTCCAAAGGCCGGCATTACAAACCCGGTGTCACCCTCGGCTTGACCGCAGTGTTTCTGTTGAACCTCTTGCTTTGTTTGGGATTTTTGGCGATTTTGGCAGGCGCAATCCAAATTTTTGCAGCAGCATGTGTTTGCGGCCTGGTAAAAGCCGGGTGTGAATATTTTTATTTGCGGCGCGCCGCTGCCTGGTTTGGTGAACAGAAGCTGTTGAAATACTTTTCAATCGCCGCGCTCATACACCCCTTGTATGTCGTTTATTTTTCCCTGCGCGCGCCTTTTGCAAAATTTTCCTGGCGCGGAGAACGTTTCTCGGCAACCACGCAACAGACGTCCGTTTCTGTTTGAAGCCAACGAATCAAGTTTTGAAAGAAAAAAGGCTTTTCATGCCTGAAGCGCACGAACAAAAAATCGAGATTTCGAAGAAACAACGCGTCATGCTGTCGCGTGCGCTTTCCAAGCTCGGCTTGTGCTCGCGCCAAGAAGCCGTGCGCGCCATTCGCGCGGGCCGGGTGAGCGTGAACGGCAAAGTCGCGCGCGACACATTGTATTGGATCACACTCGGCGAAGATCGCATCCAGCTCGATGGGAACGCCGTGACGAACACGCAATCGTTGCGCTATTTCATGCTGCACAAACCGCCGGGCTATGTCACCACCCGCCGCGATGAATTCAAACGCCCGACGGTTTTCGATTTGATGCCGATGGCGCAAACCGCGCTTGGCAAATCCTCTTCCCGGCGCGATTGGCTTTTCCCGGTGGGCCGCCTGGATTGTGATTCGGAGGGACTGTTGTTGTTCACGAATGACGGGCCGTTGTCAGATGCGCTGGCGCATCCGAAGAGTCATGTTGAAAAAGTTTATCGCGCCTTGCTCGATCGCATGCCGCCCGAAGCCGGGCTGCGCCGTCTCGCGCAAGGCCTGATGCTGGATGATCAGCTCACGCTGCCGGCAAAAATCGCGCATGATCCGCAAGCCGGCAACGACAACTGGCTGTACATCACGATTCACGAAGGCAGAAACCGCCAAGTGCGGCGCATGTTCGAGGCCGTGGGCAGCAACGTCATGCGCCTGATTCGCACGCGCATTGGCCCGCTCGCGCTGGATGATTTGCCTGCCGGCCAGTGGCGGGAATTGACGCAACCTGAAGTGCAAGCACTCAAGCGCGCGACGGGCCAGCGCAACAATCTCACAGAACACAAACGCCCGCAGCACTGAAACTCATGTTGATCGCACCGCTTTCATGACTGGACTCGAAATCATTCTGCTGGGCGTCTTCACGCTTTATGCCCTCACTTCGCTGCTGCTGCTGCTCGGCACGCAGCGGCGCCCGCCTTCAAATACCTCAAGAATTGCAGATCATACTGTCAGCGTACTCGTTGCCGCACGCAACGAAGAGAAATACCTTCCAGCCTGCCTGGAGGCGTTGACGCGTTCGGATTTCCCGCAAGAAAAATTTGAAATCCTTGTCATTGATGATCGTTCGACGGATCGCACGCTGCCAATTGCCGAAATGTTTGCGCAACGTCACAGCAACGTGCGTGTCGTGCCGCTCACGCACCGCTTGTCGGGAATGTCCGGCAAAGCCAGCGCGCTTTGCCAGGGGCTTGCGCATGCGACCGGCGATCTCATACTCATCACAGATGCGGATTGCATTGTGCCGCCTTCCTGGATCTCAGCAATGGCGCAACATTTCACGCCTGATACCGGCCTGGTGGGCGGCTTCACGCTGCTCACGCCGCTGCGAGGGCAGACGCGAGCGCCATCACCGTCACACGACAATCTGTTTGCAAAAATTCAAACGCTTGATTGGATGTACCTGTTGACGGCGGGCGCCGGCGCCGCGGGCTGGGGCAAGCCGGTTTCGATTCTGGGCAACAATTTCGGTTTTCGCCGCGCCGCCTACGATCACGTGGGCGGTTATGAAGCCATCGGGTTTACGATTGTCGAGGATTTTGCCTTGATGCAAAAAATTGTGCGAGATACAAAATGGCGCGTGCGTTTTCCGCTCGATCCTGCGGCGGCGATTTACAGCTTCCCACCCGCCACCTGGCGCGATTTTTTTCATCAACGCCAGCGCTGGGCTGCCGGCGGCAAGGAGATGGGATGGCTGGCAAAGTTTCTTATGATTCTGGCGTTTTGCGCGCTGGCGGCGATTGTGCTCGCCGGTTTCATTTCTTGGAAGCTGCTGCTTGTCGGGCTGGCTGTCAAGCTTTTCATGGATGCACTTTTGCTCTGGCGATGTGCTGCCGCCTTGCGCTGCAAGCTTCTGCTGCGCTACTTTTTGTTTTTTGAATTTTATTTCTTCATCTATAGTTTCATGTTTGCGCCAACGATTTTGCTGCCGGCAACGGTGCACTGGAAAGGTGTGCATTATCGCTGGAATATGCGCGGCAAAATCAAAAGCGTCGAGGAAAAGCAAGCCTCGCCGGCGCAGTGACATTTTCAAAAGTCTTCTTTCGCATGCCAATTTCTTCGCTTCTTTTTTCCCTCCTGGCCGGCAACAACCAACTGCCACAGGGTTTTCTTGATATTATCTCGTCTCTCGTCACCTGCAGCGCGTTCTTCATTCTCTATGCAGAAATTCATTATCGTTTCAAATTCACGCCGAGCCGGCTGTTTCAGCGGCAACCGGAGATTATTGCGGATGCGCCGCATCGCCTCCCGCCGAACACGCCGGTTCCGATTTTGATTTTCCTCAAAGATGCGCATCTCTTCTCTTGCGAGCTTGTGGAAGTCACTGTTGAGGCGCAACTGGTAAAGCCGTTGCACCCCAAAGACGAGCGCGCGCCACTCCCAACGCTCACGTTTCAACTGCTCAAATCTCGCGAAGCCGTGAACAAACCCTGGTGGTGGCGCATACTTGACGTGAAGTTGCCGGAGGATTGGCGGGGCTGGGCGCAGATCAACGTTGTAATCGACTATCGCATCGGCCGTAAAACGTATCGCTGCTGCAACGACAACTACATCGGCGTGAGCCATGCGCCTTTGCACGTTTTTCTTTCAGACGCATCGCTCCCGTCTGTGCCCAATTATTATTATGGCGATTTGCATTGCCACACGAACGCGACGAGCGACCAAGTTGAATTCGGCGCGCCGCTCGAGGCCATGGTCGCGCTGGCGCAAGCGCAAGAGTTGTCGTTTTTTGCCGCCACCGATCATTCCTATGATCTCGATGATTATCCGGAAGATTATTTGCGCAATGATCCGGCCCTGCGGAAATGGCATGACTTGCAGGCGGCCATTCGCCGGCTCAATGACACGCATGCGAACTTTGTTATCCTTTCCGGTGAAGAAGTTTCATGCGGCAATGCGCGCGGGCGCAACGTGCATTTTCTCATTCTCAATCATCCGCATTTTATTCGCGGCAGCGGCGACAGCGCCGAGCGCTGGCTGCGCACAAAACCCGATCATACCATCGCGGAGGTTTTGGCCATGCTCACGCCGCAAGCGCTTGCGTTCGCCGCGCATCCCGCCGTGCTGACCCCCTATCTGGAAAGCCTGCTGCTCGGCCGCGGCCATTGGGATTTAATGGATTTGCAGCACGGTCGTCTGAATGGCGTGCAATTTTGGAATGCGGGAAGGCGTTATGAGGAGGAAGGGTTGCAGCAATGGCGCACGCTGCTTTTGCAGGGCAGACGAATGTTTGCGATCGCGGGCAGCGATGCGCACGGCAACTTCAATCGCTTTCGCCAAATCACGTTGCCGTTTATGAAAATGATCGAGCATCACCGGCATTTGTTCGGTAGCATGCGCACTGCGGCATATGTTGACGGCAAGCTGCAACTGGATTCGCTGATCGCCGCGTTGCACGCCGGGCGCGCCTGCCTCACGAACGGCCCGCTGATTGATTTTAGCGTAGTGACGCCGAACGGCGGGCTGGCGCGCATGGGAGATCAACTCAAAACCACGGGCGGGATGATCATGCTCAACGCCGTCAGTTCCGCGGAATTCGGAAAGTTGGCGTATATCAAAATTTGGCGGGGAGATTTGGAGCGCAGGGAAGAGACAACACTTTACGAAGAAACGGCATTCCCTCACGCGTTTCAACATCGCGTGCAACTGCCGCTGCCCTCTGATTATAATCATTATTATTTGCGGGCAGAAGCCATCACACAACGCGAATCATTTACCGTTGAGCAAGGCGCAAGTTGCCGTGCGCTGACCAATCCCATCTGGATTGAAAAACAAAGTTGATGCTAGGCTGCAAGCCGTGCCCTTAGAAGCAATTGGCGCGTTGTTCAATTCAGTCATTTACTAAACTCATTATAGATCGTCTCGATCCAGCTTTCGGTCGAGATGAATCCCACACCCCAATCTTTCCATTTTTCCGGCAAGCCCTGGGCTTTGACTTCCTCCAGACTCTTGCCGCCTGTCATGTTTTGGCGCACGATCGCCGTTGTTTCTGTGAGCATTTGATGATAACTCTTGAGATCATCCAGCGTTGACAACGGCCCATGCCCGGGAATGATTTTGACATCCGGCGGCAACATGCCGATGACTTTTTCGATATTTTTGATCAACCCCGCCACGCTGCCGCCGCTCACGTGATCGACAAAGGGGAAACGCGCCACAAAGAAGGCGTCGCCCATGTGCACGACATTCGAGTTGACAAAGAACACCACGCAATCGCCGTCGGTATGGCCTTGGGGAAAATGCCGGACCCTGATCTCTTCATTGTTAAAATGAATCGACAAGCTCGAATCAACAGTGATTACCGGCCAGGCTTCTTTGGGCGCTGGCGGCGTGATGCGCTCGCCGCGCCGTTGCTCCGTCATTAAACGCTGGCGCACGTTGCGATGCGCAACGATGGTAGCTTCTTTGCCAAAGATGGCATTGCCGCCGGTGTGGTCGCCATGCCAGTGGGTGTTGAGCACGAATTTCAGTTCGCCGCTGTTCAGCTCTTTGAGCGCAGCCTTGATTTTGTCCGCCAGCGGCGCGTACTGATCGTCTATGATGAGAATCCCATCCGGCCCGGCGGACACGCCGATATTGCCGCCGCGGCCTTCGAGCATGTAAACGCCTGCGGCTACTTGTGTAGCTTTTATCTTGACGTTGGCATAATCATCCTGCTGCCGCATGGCGACGGCCGCACTGAGAAGAAATAAACCCGCAAAAACGAGCGCAAGCTTTTTACGCATGATGGCAATATTCCTTATGGCTAACGAGGATCATTTTAATTGAGGTGGGAACGCGAGGCGAACACTTCAAAGCTTACTATCATCGCTTTTCTTCTCGCGCATCAGCACGAGAATGGCGCCTTGCGGCACCACGAGATAGTTCTTGTCATCCACTTTGATTTCAATTGCGGCTTTGCGCAGGAAGATGGCATAGTCGCCGACGCGCGTTTGCATGGGAAGGTGGCGGGTCTCGCGGCGCGCCGGTTTCCACGGCTCGCTGTCGATTTCACCGAAATCCGGCAAAGGCGTTCCCGGACCGGTTGCGACGATCTTGCCGCCTTGCACCGATTCTTTTTCCACAGCCCACTTCGGCAAATACAGACCGACATCGGTGCGCTCCTCGCCTTCATCCGGCTCAATCAAAACGCGGTCACCCACGACCAAGAGCTTGGTGTTCTTTCCGGCTTTCGAACGTTTCATAGCAGCAACTATCGAGTCTCAGCATCACTGAAAGCATTCTGTCAATAAAAAAACTGTCGCGCGGCCACAAGCGCCTCATCCAATTTTTTTGATAATCGCCTGCAATAATTGTTTAAACGTGGCGCTGATGCGATTCGCCGCTTCCGTAACCTCGGCATGATCGAGTTTTTGATTCGTCATGCCGGTGCAGAGATTCGTGACACACGAAATGCCCAGTACCTGCATGCGCCGCGAAATGGCCACCAAAACTTCCGGCACGGTTGACATGGTTGCGGCATCGGCGCCCAAACGTTGCGCGAGTTTGACCTCCGCCGCGGTTTCATAATTCGGGCCGCGCGAGGCGAACAGCACGCCGCGCTGCAACGGGATGCCGAGTTGGCGTGCCGCTTCCAGCGCAACACGTTGCAGCTCGGGATCATACGGCGCGTGCATATCCGGCCAGCGCTCGCCCCACTCTTTGCGATGCTGCCCGCGCAGCGGATTGGCAAACATGAAATTGATGTGATCGTCGATCAACATCAAATCGCCTGATTTAAACAGAGGATTAAGCCCGCCGGCGGCATTGGTCACAATCAAGCGCTGCACGCCCAATTCCGCCATGAGGTGCACCGGAAAGCCCACGGTGGCAAAGGGGTAGCCTTCATACGAATGCACGCGGCCCTGCATCGCGAGCAGATTCTTGCCGCCAATCTTGCCGACAATCCAGCGTCCGGCATGACCTGCGACTGTCGAACGCGGATACTCGGGAATGTCTGCGGTTGAGATCGATTGCGTATTTTCCATGTTCTCAGCAAACGTTCCCAGCCCGGAACCGAGAATGATGGCCAGCCGGGGAATCGTTGTGAAACGTTGTTGCACATACGCCTTTGCCTTCGCCAGGCGTTCGGCATCCAGCAGCGGCAGCGCGAGTTCGGTTGGAGAGTTTGACATGGCTTCAGTTTTCCGGTGGAAGATAACACTTGCGGCAGCGCGCTTCATAAATTTGGGTTGCGCCGACGACCACGCGTTCACGCGCTGCGGTGAGGCGTTGCGTATAGCTTGCCGGCTCGCCGCATTGCATGCAAATGGCTTGCGCTTTGGTGACCTGCTCGGCAATCGCCATGAGCTGCGGCATGGGTTCGAACGGCGCGCCGCGATAATCCATATCGAGGCCGGCAACGATCACGCGCACGCCGCGGTTCGCGAGCTGGTTGCAAATGGCGACCAGGCTGGCGTCGAAAAATTGGCATTCGTCGATGCCGATGACTTGCGCGTCTCCGGATTTTTCCAAAATTTCGCCGGCGCTTTTCACCGGCACGGAACGCAGCTTTTGCTCGCTATGCGAGACGATGTGGTCGCTGGCGTAACGATCGTCAATCGCCGGCTTGAAGATCATCACGCGTTGTTTGGCGATTTGCGCGCGGCGCAAACGGCGAATCAACTCTTCGGTTTTGCCGCTGAACATGCCGCCGCAAATCACTTCAATGGAGCCGGTATCGGAATTCGCAGGCATGAGTGGTGAACTTCCTGTTTTCTGGGTTAGAAAGCGGACCGCCGGAATTGGAATGCGTTTTCATGACGCATGTTTAACAAGACTCTTCGCGCGAGAAAATGCTTTTGATGATTCTCGCAAACCCCAAGCCTCATTGCATTTCTAGTTTGAAAATTACCGCTGCTTCTCCTGCAACAACGCCGCAATCTTCGTGCGCAGCAGATCGCTTGTCCTCGCTTCTACTAATTTTGGGTGGTGTTCGATGAAAAAAAATGTTCGCTCAAAAGCTGTTGAACTTCTTGAGCAAGTTTTAACGCTTTTTCAGCATCTGCACTGCTGAATGGCTCCTGGACATCGTGAGGATAATGACTCGCCATAAACAAAGAATTCAATTCATAAAAGCTAGCCTCGAAACGCCGGATTTCAGCCAAGTATTGGCTGGCCTCAACACTGAGATAGTTCAAATCGTGTGTTTTAGTTAAACTCCAATTATTTTTGAGAAGAAATGCCTTAAGCATTTTTTCGCAAGCCTGCTGACAATCGTAACAAATGACCTCCGCCTGGCCTTCGGCATCGGCGTCAAAATTCAATTGCGCCGACCGCAGGTCTTTTTGTGCTCTTCTCCACCAGATGTTCGGATCAAGAGAGGCTTTCATAAAGTACCTTGCCTTGCCGGCTTATCTGTGAAGTGAACGTACGTGTGTCTGTCGTCGCTTCTTGATATTGCTCTGGTGTCATGACGATGAGATCGATCGGGACATGAACGTTACGAGGCAAGAGGCGCCGTAAATGGATCGACTTCTGCCGATTGCTGGGCATAAGAGCGTTTTCCCAAATCACCAGAAAATCCAAATCGCTTTCCCGGCCAGCATCTCCAGTAGCATGCGATCCAAAAAGTATGATCTTTTGAGGATGCACAGCACGAACCCACGTTTCACAGATAATTGAAATCTCTGGACGCATAGCAATACAATAACGATTGACAACTACCGTTGCTTCTCCCTTAACAACGCCGCAATCTTCGTGCGCAGCAGATCGATGGCCACCAAATTAAACCCGCCTTCGGGGATGATGAGATCGGCGTAGCGTTTGCTCGGCTCGACGAATTGCAGGTGCATGGGGCGCACGCTTTTTTCATATTGCTCGATCACCGACTGCATGCCGCGGCCGCGCTCGGCAGTGTCGCGTTTCAACCGGCGAATGAAGCGCAAATCCGCGTCGGTATCGACGTAGACTTTGATATCCATCAACTCGCGCAACTGTGGATTGTCGAGAATCAGAATGCCTTCGAGCACGATCACGTCGTGCGGGCCGGTGCTTTTGGTCTCCGTCCGGCGGGAATGTGTGGTAAAATCGTAAATGGGTATGTCGATGGAGTGCCCGCTCAACAATTCCTTGATATGCCGCACCAGCAACTCGGAATCAATCGAGGCCGGATGATCGAAATTGTAATTCGCGCGTTCTTCCAGGGAAAGATGATTGATATTACGGTAATAGGAATCCTGTTCAACGATGACCACACGATCGGAACCGAGCTGGCTGACGATTTTTTGCGTGACCATCGTCTTGCCCGAACCTGAGCCGCCGGCAATGCCGATCAAAATGCCGCGTTTCGTCCAGTTTTTATGCATGGCCTAACATCTGCTCATCAAAAGCTTCAGGTAATAGATCTTTAAGCTCAAGCTCGCGCGTGGCGCCCGCCAGGTTCACGAGAATGATATGAAGATCGCGGGCGTAGTCCCACAACACTTGCCGGCAGGCGCCGCAGGGCGTGGTGAATTCGTCGGTATCTGCCGCCACCGCCATGCTGACGAAGTCGCGCGCGCCCTCGGAAAGCGCTTTGAAAATAGCGACGCGCTCGGCGCAGCACGTCAGGCCGTACGAGCTTGATTCGATATTGCAACCGTCAAACAATTTGCCGTCAGCCGTCACGATCGCCGCGCCGACGTGAAACTTCGAATATGGCGCCAGCGCTTTCTGCTTGGCGCGCACCGCAGCAGCGATCAATTGCTGCGCGTCAACCGGCAGCCGTTGTGCTGGTGGCGAGGGTCGGCTCATTTCAACAGATCTCCAGCGTGAGGGCCAGGCCGAACCTCGCTCGCGCGGGAACGCGTGGCTGGTTAGCAAAATTGTTAGGAATTTGAAACGACCCCGTTGGAAGAAAAAAAATCCGAGCCCGATGCGGACTCGGATTAAGATTCTCTAAATTGTTTTCTGCACGAACCACGTCATTCCTTTGCGTTTTTAGAACGGAAGATCTTCGGGTTCGCCGGCGGAAGCTGGGGCCGGCGCGAAATCGTCGCCCGGGGTTGGAATTTCGCCGCCGCCGGAGCCGTCGCCGCCTTCGCCTTTCCGGCCGAGAAACTGCACGCTCAAGGCGACAATCTCGGTGATGTAGCGTTTCTGGCCTTTGTCATCGTCCCAGGAACGCGTTTGCAACCGGCCCTCCACGTAAACTTGCTGGCCTTTTTTGAGGTATTCTCCCATCACTTCCGCGGTGCGGCCGAACGTGACGATGCGATGCCACTCCGTGCGCTCCTGCAACTTGCCTTCCTTGTCTTTGAAGCTGTCATTGGTCGCCACGCTGAATGTGGCAACTGCCATGCCGCCCGGAGTATATTTCATTTCCGGATCGCGGCCGACATGGCCGATCAACATCACTCTGTTTAATCCACGGGCCATAAGCTCCCCCTTTCGGGTTTAGTGGTTTCCTGTGTCAATGCCGGAATTATTGGCAAGACACAAATGATACGCCGGCGCGATTCACGAACGCCTCGTCTTCAATGTCAATCTCGGGATCGCAACAGGTCAATCGCGGCCGAGCATAAATTTGATGCAAGAGTAGAAAATTTTTTGCCTCTTGTCAAGCAGTTTGTCAGCTTGTGCGTTTGCCCTGCAAAAAATCCACGGCTTCCTTCACATCCTCCGCCGAGCCGACGATTAACGGCGTGCGTTGATGCAGCTCGGTTGGCGTAAGATCGAGCACACGCTCGTGGCCGTTGCTGGCCGCCCCACCCGCCTGCTCTGCAATAAACGCCAGCGGGTTGGCTTCATAAAGCAAGCGCAATTTGCCGTTGGGATTTTTGCTATCCGCGGGATAGAGAAAAATGCCGCCGTAGAGTAAATTGCGATGAAAATCCGAAACCAGCGAGCCGATGTAACGCGAGGAATACGGCCGGCCTGTGGCTTTGTCGCTGCCTTTGAGATAATTGATGTAATTGCGCATGCCCTCGCTCCATTTCCCGGAGTTGCCCTCGTTCACGCTGTAGATCCCGCCGCGCCGGGGCGTCATCAGGTTTTCATGCGACAACAAAAACTCGCCGACGGTGGGATCGAGCGTGAAACCGTGCACACCGCGCCCGGCCGTGTACATGAGCAGGGTCGAGGAGCCGTAGAGAATGTAACCCGCGCCAACCTGGTTTCTGCCGGGTTGTAAGGCATCGGCTTGCGTGCCGTGCTCACCGGCGCTAATTTTTCGGTGAATGGAAAAGATGGTGCCGATGCTGACATTGGCATCGATGTTGGATGAGCCGTCGAGCGGATCGTAGAGCAGCACATAATGCCCGCATTTGAATTCGGCGGGAATGGGAATCAACTCGTCGCGTTCCTCGCTGGCCAAACAGCAGAGCCGGCCGGTGTGATCCATGGCGCGAAAGATAACATCGTCGGCGTATTCATCAAGTTTGCGCACCAATTCGCCCTGCACGTTGGAGGTGCCGGTGAAGCCGAGAATATCGATCAAGCCCGCGCGCCGCACTTCGCGCGAGATGACTTTCGCGGCGAAAGCGAGATCATACAACAGCGCCGAGAACTCGCCGGTGGCTTGCGGAAAGGATTTTTGTTGTTCGATGATGTGCCGCTCGATCGTCATCAGTCTTTTGACCATGACACGCTCCTGG
>QEVD01000751.1 GCA_003576975.1 Candidatus Zhuqueibacterota bacterium | reverse complement strand
GTCGCGTCACAGGCCAGCAAAACCTGGCGGACGATGCTCACCGTGCAAAATCCCAAACTCTGGTCTCCGCAAAATCCCAATCTTTATGTGTTGCACGTTGTCGTGTCAAAGGCCGGCGAAGTAATTGATGAATTTCATACCCAATTTGGCATTCGCACGGCAAAGACGCAGGGGAATAAATTTTTGCTCAACGGAAAGCCCGCGTTCTTTGTCGGCCTGGCGCGCCATGAAGATCACCCGGCTTATGGCCGCAGCATTCCCCTAGAAACGATTTATGACGATTTAGTGAAAATAAAAAATCTCAACGCCAATTGGCTGCGCACGGCGCATTACCCGAATCATCCATTTACGTATCTTGCCGCCGATCGCCTGGGCTTTGTGGTAATGGAGGAGATTCCGGTTTGGCAATTCGACTCAAACCTGGCGTGGGTGCTGCAAAACCTGTTGCGCCACATTCACGAACAAATGTTCAAAGAGATGGTTTTCCGTGATTACAATCGCCCCTCCATCATAACCTGGAGCACCAGCAACGAATGCCTGGATGTCGATAATCGCAGGACTTTCATTCAACGCGTGCAGCAAGAGTTGAATCGTTTGTACCCGGATGGCAGGCTTACCGGCCAATCGGCTGCAGCCGACCGGCCCGGCCCGGACGATCCTTCACAGGCCGTATGTGATTTCATCGGCTGGACCATGTATTTCGGCGTGTTTCACGGCAGCACAGCCTATACCGGCACAAAATATTTTCTCGTCGATGCGAATCTTGCTTATCCCGAAAAGCCCGTCATCAATACGGAGTTTGGCTACTGGTCTTCGGAAAACAGCTCGACCGTCGGCATGCAGGTCGAGATCTTCAATGAAACCTTTCGCGCCTTGAAACAACGCGCGGTTATGGACAGTCTGGGCAACTACGATTGTTGCGGCTACTTGATGGCAACGACGTGGTGGTGTGCGTTTGATTGGTATCGCATGACTGAGGGCTTCCAGAGCATGGGGGTTTTGCGCATGGACCGCGTGACGGAAAAGCCGGTGACGCCCGTGCTCAAAGCCACCTACCTGCCCTATTTCAAAAAAGGCGGTATCGCCACGAAAGTAAAAGAGCGCGCTTCTGCCGCAAGCTCTTCATTGCCACAATTCGTGCTGTACCAAAATTATCCGAATCCCTTCAACCCGGCCACGAGTATCAGTTTCGCGGTGCAGAAAAAAACGCCGGTCAAACTCACCGTGCTCGACATGACGGGGAGAGAGATTGCGGTTCTGGTCGATGAAGTGAAAAATGCGGGCCACTACCACGTGACATTTCCCGACAACGGCCGCACACAGCAGCATTTACCCAGCGGCGTTTATTTTTATAAATTGGTAACGGATGAATTCACCGATGTAAAAAAAATGATTTTGATGAAGTGATCGCTGTTCCTAAAACACGGTTTGACAATCCGAGGATTTCGTCATGACCCTTTACACTAGCACTACGCGCCGGTTCTTACAAGTTTTCTTCACGGCGTTCTTCTGTACTGCC
>QEVD01000750.1 GCA_003576975.1 Candidatus Zhuqueibacterota bacterium | reverse complement strand
CGCCGTCTGTGACGAGAGGCCCTTCAAGGATTTTGGTGAATGCGCCGCCGTTATTGGCATAAAGCGCATTGTTTTGATTCTGCGCGTTGGTGATAAAGAGATCGAGATCATTGTCGCCATCATAGTCCACCCAGCTTGCGCCTTGCGCCGCGCTCACCTCCGTGGCCAACTCTCCCAGCGCAGGCTTGCTGAATTGCAACACTGAAATGAAATGATCGCGCACAATCGTATGTGTCGCTGCGCCGTTTGAAACGGTAAGCGCGACCGTATATTTGCCAGGCTCAGTGTAAGTCCATTCCGGACTTTGCTGTTGCGCATCGCTTTGCCCGTCATTATCGAAATCCCAAGCCCACGTTGTGATCGGCGCATTGAGATCGAACGAGGAAAAATCTTCAAACTGAACCGTCAGGGGCGGTATACCTTCAAACTGGCTGGCCGTAAAATCTGCGCGCAACGCGCCGGCTGGAATTTCCTCAGTAATGGTTAGGATTTGGTCGACGGCAATGTTCGTCATTATTTTCGTGTTGCCGGAAGGCCAAACGATCACCAGCGAATCGATCCGGGTTGCATCACCCAAACCAAAATGCACGCGCAGGCTGTTGTGGCTGTTGAAACCGTTTTGTGCAGAGATCTCACGGCGTTGCCACACACGCTGGCCGAGAATGGTTGCCAGCGCGCGCACTTTCGCCCCGATGGCCGCACGATTTGACAACGTGCCACGGCAGTCGATCTGCAGCCAGTGACTGCCGTTGTTGGAATCATTACGAAAGAGGGCATAGGCCTGGCCGTTGCCGTTCACAAATAAATCGAGATCACCGTCGTTATCGTAATCGCCCGCGGTCGCTCCGGCGTTGTTGTTGGAGCCGGCCTTGGTCAACATGGCCAGCCCGGTGAAGCGTGAAAATGTGCCGTCGCCGTTGTTGTCATAATAACGATTCGGCGAGCCGGCTTCGTTCGTCACAAAACAATCGAGATCGCCGTCGTTGTCGAAATCCGCCCAGATGTTGCCCAGCGAAGTATCGCGATCGTTGACGATGTCGCCCGTGGTAATTTTCGTGAACACGCCGTTGTCGTTGCGATACATGTGATTCACCAACGCGCCCGAACCGCCGGAATAATTGGTAACGTAACAATCGAGATCGCCGTCGTTGTCATAATCGATCCAGTTGAAGTTTTGCCCATCGCGCAGCTCGGCGGCGATGGGGCCGTTGCTGATGCGAGTGAGGGTAGCGCTGCCGGTTTCTTTGAATTGGTTTTGATAAAGGAAATCCAAGCCGGTGCGGTTGACCGGCCCGGCGCCAATGAAGAGATCGTTGTCGCCATCGTCGTCATAATCGGACCAAATGCCCACCGTATACGGCGCGGTTCCGGTTGTCACGTCGCTGTTGAGGATTTTGGTGAAACGCCCGGCGCCGTCATTGTGTAGGAGATGGTTGGGAAGTGCCGCGCCGACAAAACCGGCAGGATGGGTGATCATGAGATCAACATAACTATCGTTATCATAGTCCGCCCACGCGCA
>QEVD01000749.1 GCA_003576975.1 Candidatus Zhuqueibacterota bacterium | reverse complement strand
ATCACGGCCGTCCCATGCAACGGCATGCGCACCAGCGGACGCACTGCTATCCAATAGCGTCCGCACCAACTGACCTGATATGTTGTAAATGGTTAAGCTTACTCTGCCATGTGACGGCAACTGAAAGCGGATGATAGTGCCCGGATTAAAAGGATTGGGATAATTTTGCTGCAGCGCGAAACCTTGCGGCATGCTCTCTCGCTCTGATACTACTGTTCCGGATGAAGAGCCAAAGGTCACGCTATTCGGCGCGCGCATATCGCCGCTATTAGCAAAAATGCCGAGCACGCGGCCCGAACGATCGTAACGATTGATCGTGTTACGCGACCAATCGCAAAGATAAAGCGAGCTGTCGGGACCGAACACAAAGCCTTCAGTGTTTTGCATGCCAGTGATGAAATTCGATTTGAAGCGGCCGGTTTGTCCATCAAACCGAAGCACGGAACCTAAAGTCCAATCGACTACAAAGAGATGACCGCCCTCGCCAAACCACAAATTCACTGCGCCGCGCAAACGCCCCGTTTCTGTGAAGACGCCGAGAAATTTTCCGTTCGCGTCGAACTTGCGCACGTCCGCAGAACCAAAGCTTGCCACATAAAAATTGCCGGCAGCATCCCACGCGTGACCGCTGCCTTGATTGAGATCGGTCTCCGTAAACTCATCGACGAAAACTCCAGTGGAAAAATTGAAGCGCGCGACTTTCCTCTTTATCTGCCCCCATTGGCTGATATAAAGCAGGCTATCCGGTCCCAACGTCATCTTGGTAGGATTGTCGAGATCATACCCGGAAGTGAAGTTGCCAAGGAAATTGCCGGTATAGCGATCAAATTTCAGAATGTGCCGGTTGCCGCGCCCGCTCACCAACAAGTGGCCGTCTAATCCGAATAAAACTTCCTGCGTTGCGTTCAAGCCGCCGGCATTGGGCTTCACGAAATCGCCAAGGTATGCGCCGGTTTGGCCATCATAACGTTTCACGGAGTTGGTGTTGCGGCTGCTAACGAACAAATCGCCTTGCGGCGCCTGTGCTTGCAAAACATTAACACTCGCAGCCATCATGCAAAGCGCGGCCAATAGCATCGGCCATGGCTTGAGGTTCTGGTTACATAACCGGGAAATTTTAAGGCCGTAAAACTTTGACGCTCGTTTCATGGCAAACGCCTCGAAGTTGGTTTGATAATGCAATGAAGATATAAAAATCTATTGTGACCGTTGTTGAAAAGACGAAGTATTTCGGTAAGTGATCATACCCAAAAGTGGGTATTTGAGAAGGAGGAATGAATGCGGGGCAATTCAGGCAATTGACACAATAGTCGAGCTTCAAAGCCAATGCTCAACAGAGAAATTGCTGCTCAAGTTGAAAGATCAAATACAAATCTGATACTTGAAAACTGCATATCCTTTCGATAGAACGAGATCGAGATCGCCAGCCATCGTTGTCAAGATCCGCGGCGCGCACGTCCATGCTCGGCCCGCGCGCGCCGTTGTTCGGCAAATTCGCGGAAGCGTCATCATAAAGTTGTGCGCCGCGTTCCGGCACAAGGATAACGCAAGCAGCACGGAAATAAAAAAGGGTGCGCGCATAAATTTTTCTTCAGATTTGATTTGGTAAAGTCCCATCGCTTCACTCCGAATGAAGGCAAATCAGGTGCACGGCACTGATGTTCTGTACAAAAACAGACGAGAGTTTAAGGCAAGTGTTCATACCCCAAAATGGGTATTTCATATGCGGCAGGGGGAAAAGCGAAACTCGGCGGCGTCTGCGTCAATCGGTGGCCAGGCTTTTCCACCGAAACAAACTGCGGCTGCCGGGTTTCGCCAAAAACTTTTCAAAATCTCGGTGTGACGGTGGCTCACTCGTCCGCATGCTGCCTATTTCACATCTTGCGGCGGAGGGCTTTGCCAGAGCACGTTCATGATGAGCCACTTGCCCTCTTTCTTCGCGAGGTGCATGTAGTCGATGCCCCAATGCGCGCGCAGCTTGACCGTCGCGGTTTGATCCACGATTTCATAAATCACC
>QEVD01000748.1 GCA_003576975.1 Candidatus Zhuqueibacterota bacterium | reverse complement strand
ACGCCAAAAGGCAAAACCATTGAGCTTTTTGGCAGAATGGGAGCGAGCGGCAAGCCTGAGCCTTTTCACATCTACAGCATGCGGCAGGCGATTGAGGAAAATTTCATTCTCAACGTGCTGACGAATTACACCACGTATGCCACTTATTACAAGCTGCTCAAAGCCGCGGAGGATGATCCCGAGCTGCCGATGAAGAAAGCGACGCGCGCACTGGCCAAGTTCATGAGCCTGCATCCCTACAATATCGAACAAAAAACTGAGGTGATGGTTGAACATTTCCGGCGCAGTGTCCGGCATCGTCTCGGCAGCCGGGCCAAAGCGATGGTGGTGACGTCATCGCGTTTGCATGCGGTGCGTTACAAGCGCGCTTTCGATGACTATATCAAAGAGAATGGCTACAACGATATTCACACACTCGTGGCTTTTAGCGGCACGGTGCAAGATCCGGACACGAAAAGTCCATACACCGAGCCGGGAATGAACCTTGACGTGGTTTCGGGCAAACCAATCAGCGAGTCACAGCTTCCCGAACGTTTCGAATCTCCTGATTATCAAATTTTGCTGGTGGCGAACAAGTATCAAACCGGTTTCGATCAGCCGCTGCTGCACACGATGTACGTTGACAAGCGCCTCGACGGCGTGCAAGCGGTGCAGACATTGTCACGCTTGAATCGCATGATTCCCGGCAAAGATGCGCCGTTTGTGTTGGATTTTGTCAACGAGGCGGAAGACATTTACCGCGCGTTCAAGCCGTATTACGACAAAACCGAGCTGCAAGAAATTTCAGAACCCTCGAAGCTGGAAACGCTGAAACACGAATTGGATCAAGAGCAGGTTTATCACTGGAGCGAAGTGGAAGCGTTCGCGCAGATTTTTTATAAACCGGCGGATCAGCAGAGAGCAGCGGATCACGCGCAGATGCAGCGCCATCTCCAACCAGCGGTGGATCGTTTTAAAGCCATTGCTGACGAAGAAAAGCGCCGGGAATTTCGCGAGAAACTGAATTCTTATGTAAAGCTGTACGCTTTCCTGAGCCAGATCATTCCTTATGCCGATGCGGATTTGGAAATGCTTTATAGCTTTGGACGCCTGCTGTTGCGGCATTTGCCGGTTGATCGGGAGAATGCCGTCGTCAAGGTCGGTGATGAGGTGGAATTGCAATACTATCGCATGGAACGGATTTTTTCAGGCGCCATCAAAGTTGCCGAAGGTGAACTGCAACCCGTCAAAAGCCCCACCGACGTCGGCACCGGCAAGGCCAAGGATGAGAATGCGCCGCTGTCGGAGATCATCGAGGTGTTGAACGAACGCTTCGGCACTCAGTTCAACGAGGAAGATCGGCTCTTTTTCCAACAGATCAAGGAGAAAGCCTGCAAAAACGAGCAAGTGATTCAAACCGCGAGCTGGGCATTCGGAAATTAATTGAAGATTTCATGATCGAGCGGATGGCGGACAACGACAAGATCGTCACGCGCTACATGTCGGAAGGCGATTTTCAAGGCTCCGTCTTGCCAATTTTGGCGAAAGAAATTTTTGCAGCGATTAAAGGAAGTGAGCTGATCTCGCGCAGGCAGTCTGTAAGCAATTCGTAGTTTTTTCCAACTGGAGATATCCGCCGCCTCCCACCTATCCCTTTGTATAGTTCCCTCCAAACCATCCCTTGCGACAGTAGAAAACCCTCGCCTTGTCGCGTATATTAGCGCCCAGTAAGCGGCCGCAGTTTACTTACAACGTGTCAAAAAACTCTTATCGAAAGGAAATTGTTATGAAACGAGTGCTGGTTTTCCTGTATGGCGTGGTGGCTTACGCTTTTTTCTTTGGAACGTTTTTGTATGCTGCTGGTTTTGTCGGCAACATTCTCGTACCCAAGTCAATTGACTCTGCGCCCACAACGCCTTTGGCAACAGCGTTACTCATCAATGCCGCCTTGCTCGGGCTGTTTGCCGTGCAGCATAGTGTCATGGCGCGCCAAGGATTCAAAAAATGGATCACGCGCTACATTCCCAAGGCCGCGGAACGCAGCACCTTCGTTCTGTTGACGTGCGTGTGCCTCATCTTGATGTTCTGGCAGTGGCAGCCCATCGGTGGTGTGATTTGGGACGTGCAAAATTCGGTCGGCCGGGCGATTCTTTACAGTCTGTCTGCCTTCGGCTGGCTCTTGGTGTTGGCCACCACGTTCTTGATCAATCATTTCGATCTGTTTGGCTTGCGTCAGGTGTGGCTGTATTTGCGCGGCAAAGAATACCGGCCGGTGGGATTCGTGATGCCCGTGGTGTACAAATATGTCCGCCACCCGCTGTACCTCGGCTTTTTGTGCGCCTTCTGGTTTACGCCGACCATGACGATTGCGCATCTGGTGTTTGCGCTGGCGACCACAGGTTACATTCTGATCGCGATTCAGCTTGAAGAACGTGATTTGGTGCGTGAGCATGGCGACAAATACGCGAATTATCGCCGCCAGGTGCCGATGCTCATTCCTGCACTACAACCGAAAGCGAGCATCACCTCGGTTAGCGCGACGCCTGCGGTTGCTGCTTCACAAGCGGAGTAACGTAGCTTGGCGATCGTCGGGTTTTATCTCGATAGAAATCGGCAAGTCTTTCAAAAGGATCAGGCACAAAATCTCGGGAAGTCGAACGGAGGCGAATGCGCCTTTGCTCGACTTCACCTGGAAGGTTAAATAACAGGAAATGACCCGTATCAAAATTGGAGAACTAGCGTGAGTGCGCGAACTGGTGCAGCTCAAACCGTGCGACAAAACATTCTGTTGCGCTTGTATCAATACTATATCCTCGACAGCCTGCTGATCGTCAAGCAATCCGGATTCAAGGCATTGCTGCGCCAAAGAGGCCCGAAGTTTTTAGCGATTATT
>QEVD01000140.1 GCA_003576975.1 Candidatus Zhuqueibacterota bacterium | reverse complement strand
GCCGCGCATCTTGTTGCGCGCGGAGCCAAGCTGACATTGGCAACCGCTCTTTGTTTGGAACGTTGGGATGACGCCACGCGCCTTGCCCCAACGACAAGCACCAGCGAAAAACAATTCGCGATCACTCTCGCCGCGCTCCGAGGCAAGGCTGAAGCGCTGAGGCGGATGATCGATTTCGGAGTTGATCTCGATCGTCCCAGCGCGGACCTTTATTCGCATGCCACGGCCTTGCATCACGCCGTAAGCTCAGGTTCGCTGAAAGCAGTGAAAGTTCTCGTGCAGGCTGGAGCCGCGCTCGACACAAAAGACAGCGCCTGGAACGCTACGCCGCTGGGATGGGCCGATTATTACATTGCCGAGTCGAAAGGTGATGAACCGGGCAAATCCTATCGCGAGATCGCGGCGTATCTGCGCGACCAAGAACATCTGCAAGGCACTGACGCGAAGGCCTGTTGATTTTTTTACACTTTTCTTTGTGAGAATGCTTTTAGAAGAGAATTTCAAAGCGCTAATATGGAATCCGAACATGGAACCGAATGTCAAACAAGCTGTGCCGTTTTTCGCCGTTTCGAATATGGAAACTTCCCTGCGCTACTACGTTGATGGCCTCGGCTTTGAGATGACTAACAAGTGGATTGACGAGGGCAAGCTGCGCTGGTGTTGGCTGCAACGCGGGGGCGCGGCTCTCATGCTGCAAGAGTTCAAAAAGGAAGGCCCCAACTCCTGGACGCCTGAGGGAAAAGTTGGCGTGGGCGTCACAATCTGCTTCATTTGCGAGGATGCGCTGGCGCTGTACCACGAATTCACCGCGCGCGGGATTGCGGCTTCATGGCCCTTTGTGGGGAATGGCATGTGGATCACTGCACTGTCCGACCCGGACGGCTACCGGATCGACTTCGAGAGTTATACGGACGTTCCCGAAGGCACAGAGTATTCAGAACATGAAAAGCAAAGCTCTTGACGACGCGAGTGAATTTCAAGTTCTGCAACAAACAGGTTTAAACCGCGAATAGACGCCACTGAACGTGAATAAAAAATTCGCGCTTATTAGCGGCAATTCGCGGTTTGATTTTCTTGCCGAAAAGCAAAATTTGCGCTTTTAGACACCTAAGCCGGACGAGCCGGAACCAAAAAGAAAAAGCCTCACGCAAAGACGCGAAGGCGCAAAGAACCCGCAAGGTTCTTCTTTGCGGAACCTTTGCGGCTCTGCGTCTTCGCGTGAAAAGTATTTGCCTTTACAGCAGAGATTTCACTTTTATAGCGTTTTTTGATTGCGTGCTCAGTTTTAATTATGATTTCAGTCAATGTTTAAGCGGTTTTTAGATGACGTAACCTGAACACACAACTGCAAAACGCTATAATTGACTAAATCCTGGCCGCCGAGCTGGTAGCCGTGCGGCGCGCGATTTCCTGACGCACGGCCGGCGCGACTTTCGTTCCCAAAAGCTCAATCGCGCGCATTGTTTTATCGTGCGGCATTGAGCCAACGGTAAGTTGAGCAAGAAAACGCTGATGGCCGAAAATTTCATATTGAAAAAGAATCTTGTCGATCACCTCTTGCGGACTGCCCACGAGCAGCGCACCTCGCGGTGAACGCAGCGCCTCGAACTGCTCTCGCGTGGTGGGCGGCCAGCCGCGTTCCCGCCCAATCCTGGTCATCACTTCGGCATAAGAGGGATAGAACTCATCTGCCGCCTGTTGCGAAGAGTCTGCAACATAAGCATGTGAGTTGATGCCTACCGGAAGCTGTGCCGGATCATGTCCAGCCCGGCGTGCGGTGTCGCGATAAAGCGCGATGAGAGGCGCGAAGCGTTCCGGCGCGCCGCCAATGATGGCCACCGCCAGAGGCAATCCCAGCATCGCCGTGCGCACAACTGACTGCGGTGTGCCGCCGACGGCAATCCATATTGGCAAGGGATTTTGCAACGGGCGGGGATAAATTCCGAGATCCTTGATCGGCGGCCGGTGTTTGCCTGACCAATTTACATGCACATGATCGCGCAGTTGCAAGAGAAGCTCAAGCTTTTCTGCGAATAGCTCATCGTAATCGTTGAGATCATATCCAAACAATGGGAAAGACTCGATGAACGATCCTCGTCCCGCCATAATCTCCGCGCGCCCGCCGGAAAGCAAATCCAAAGTGGCAAAGTTTTGAAAAATCCGCACGGGATCATCAGAACTCAGCACCGTGACCGCGCTAGTCAGCCGGATGTTTTTGGTATGCTCTGCTGCCGCGGCCAGCACCACTGCCGGAGCGGACACGGCGAAGTCGGGGCGATGATGTTCGCCGACGCCAAAGACTTCCAGCCCAACCTGTTCGGCGAGTTTGATTTCCTCAATGAGATTGCGCAGGCGCTGTGCGGAGCTGATCGTCCGGCCGGTTGCCGGATCCGGCGTCGTTTCGGCAAAGGTGTAGATACCGATTTCCATATCAAAATATTCTCATGTTTTACAATAGTTTGATTTTATACTGATGAACGTGTGGACAAAAGACGACCTTAATCCAGCAAATAAATTCACTCCTGGAAAAAGACGGAAATTTTCTTGCCACGTTAGATTTTCTACAGTATATTGTACTACTTTAAGTAGAAATTTTCAATATTCCAAAAGCCATTTTTTATGTCTTATCGTTCAATAAATTGGCTCTTATAGAATGGACGTACTTTCTGATGTTCTAAACACCATCCGCCTGCGCAGTAAGGTGCAATTTTGTACGGAACTGACAGCGCCGTGGGGCTTTCAGGTTCCATCGCAATGCGGCCATGCGATTTTTTATGTCGTGACGCGCGGCAGTTGCTATCTCGAAGTTGAAGGATACAAAGACTTGTCGCTGGTGGGCGGCGATTTTGTGATGTTGATGCACGGCGATGCTCACATTATGCGCGATCATCCCGACAGCCCGATTGTGCCGCTCGAACATCTCACCCCCCAATGCCTCAAACATGACGCGTGCCGCGCCCTGCACCACGGCGGCGGCGGCTCGTTGACCGCGATGGTGACCGGTTCGTTCATCTTCGACAATCCTGCCGCCAAGCCTTTTCTATCCACCTTGCCGCCGGTGATTCATATTCAGGGCGAACGCGGCCAGCTTGTGCCCTGGTTGGATACGACGTTGAAATGGATGGCAGCGGAAACAACGTCAAAAAATCCTGGCGCGCAGATCATGGCCTCGCGTTTGACGGATATGCTCTTTATTCAAATTTTGCGCGCGCATATCGTTGAACAGGCGGGCAATGATTGCAAAGAAAAAGCCGGCTGGCTGCGCGGCCTTGCAGATGCCAGCATCGGCAGGGCGTTTGAATTGATTCACGAACAGCCTGATCACCCGTGGACGGTGGCGGAGCTGGCCTCGCAAGTGAATATGTCGCGTACCGCATTTTCGGTGCGCTTTACGCATCTGGCCGGGATGCCGCCGTTGTCGTATGTGACCAAATGGCGCATGTTCAAAGCCGGTGATTTGCTGCATCAAGGCGCTGCGACCATTTCAGAGGTGGCCGCGGCCGTGGGTTATGAATCGGAAGCTTCATTTAGCAAGGCTTTCAAACGCGAGATGGGCGTGGCGCCGGGAACATATCGCAAGGAAGGCCAGAACGGCGTGGCAGCGGGAGCATAAATCGTATCCCCGAAAACACGTCCGTGAATTTTTTGTTAATGATGAGAGAGATGCAATGATGATACTGAACAAAACGACGGCGATAAAACGGCAGGGCATTGTTGGCGGGTTGATGGTGATCGCCCTGAGTTTGCTCATGCTCGGCTGTTCCGCGGAATCCGAAACCGCGGGTCGGGATCAAGCCAACCGCCTCATCCCCGCGGTGGAAGCCGTGCAAGCGCGCTTCGGCTCGTTGCCGTTAACTGAGCGCTTCAGCGGCGTGGTCAAAGCGAAAAATCAAATTGAAATCTATTCCGAAGTCAATGCCGTCATTGTGGAAGTTTCCGTAAAGAACGGCGACGTGGTCAAACGCGGGCAAACGTTGGTGCGCTTGCGCGACAAAGAATTGCAAGAGCAATTGAAGCAGGCTCAGGCCGGTTATCAAATCACGGTGGCCCAGGCCAAGCAGGCCGAAGCACAGTTGCGCGAAGTTCAATCAGAGTTGCAGCGCACCAAAACCCTGGCAGAAAAAGGATTGGCCAGCGCCACGGAGTTGGAAACCGTGCAAACGCGCGCCGTTTCCGCAGAAGCCAATTTTGAGCTGGCCGAAGCGCGCGTCGAGCAAGCGCAAGCCACGCGGGATGAACGCGAAGAGGCGTTGTCGCAAACCGTTATTCGCGCGCCCATCGACGGCTCGGTGGGCAACCGCAATGCGGAAGTCGGCATGCTGGTGAATAGCGGCACGCGCTTATTCACATTGGGCCAATTGGATAACGTGCGCGTGGAAGTGGTGCTCACCGACCGCATGCTGAGTTATATTGAAGAAGGCCAGCGCGCTGAAATTTTTTCCGAGAATGCCTCGACGGGACTGCTTGCTGCAAACATCTCGCGCATCTCGCCGTTTTTGCATCCTATCACGCACAGCACCGATGCGGAAATCGATCTCGCCAATCCCGAGGGGCGTTTGAAATCCGGCATGTTCGTGACGGTGGATGTTTATTACGGCGAAAGCGAACAAGCGACTTTGATTCCGTTGAGCGCGTTGTATGAAAACCCCACCACTGGCGGCACCGGCGTTTATGTTTGCCAGGATTCACTGCGCGGGGAAGCCGTGAACGCGATGACGGACGGGCAAACCGCCGCGCTCACCAATCCGGTTGCGTTTAAATTCGTTCCTGTCGAAGTGATTGCCCAAGGCCGCATGAGCGCGGGCATTACCGGCGTTGCGCCGGACAGTTGGGTGGTGACCATCGGCCACAGCTTGCTCGACACCGAATCCGCCACCGCGCGCGTGCGCCCGGTGCATTGGCAACGGGTGGAACAATTGCAGACCTTGCAGCGCGATGATTTGTTGCAGGAGGTGTTGCAGAAGCAGCGGGAGGCGAGGGGTGACTCGACGTTTAGTGAATGACAAATGCAAAAAATATCAATATCGTGATCTTCATTCGATTTGGAGAAAGAAATAGACCATACCTTGAAAACAAAAGTAGAGCCATTGCAAAAACAGAATTTTGGCAACGTTTCGCATCGGTTTTGTTTGTGGCGAAAAGAGAGTATTGAGATTATAAAACGAGTTTTGTGCATGAATTAAAGTAACCAAAACCGTAGAGGAAGAGAGATGAAGAACTGTCAATTTTGTTGTCAAGAGATTGTAGATGCGGCGATTGTTTGCCATCATTGTAGAAGTGCTCAAGTCAGTCGAAAGCAGTGTATGGATTTTATCGCACACCAAAGCGTGTTAAAATCAGGGTTTTTAATTTCTTTGATATCCGTTTTCACCTTTTCAATATTAATAGATTTTCGTCACAACTATGAAAGACTTTTTGAAGGTGCTGTTTATGCCTTGGGTGGCGTAGTTGCTATTATTTACTTCTTGTCAGGACGACACACAAAAAAAATGTCATCAGTTGAGCTTGCAACTGAATATCGAAATTACAAAGAGAATCAAAGCGCTCGCAAGTCGGTCTGGCGCATACTTTGGGGGATAATTATACTGTTATTTAGTATCGCTGCATTCTCAAATCCCGATACACAGGCATTCAAGGATTACTATATGTACCACAATCCCGATGCTCAGATTTTAGCTATTTATAGAGAGAGTTTCATTATCCGATCTGATTATAGAGTCAAGCTTCGTACTGGCGAAGAAGAAACTTACACAGGCCGTCATGGCGGTAACTTTGAGAAGATAGTTTCGAAATGACTTTCTGAATAACGCTTGTTCGTAAGTAAAGTTTTTGATCATTCTATGAGTTCTAATGAATGGTGGCGACTCAACATGCGTAGTACGCGGCCTGCGGGATGGATCATTATTTTCAAAAAATCGGAAGTTTGAACGTTTCGTACTAGATCTCTTCCTGCATACACCAGTATAAGACTTTATGAAGATATAAGATAACCATGGAGTTCCCATGCGAAGAAGATTATTTCTCTATTTTGCCGCCGCCTCAGCAGGCACAGCCAGCCTTTCCTTCGCTGGCTTGGGAAAGCAGAGTGATGCTGCATCAACCGGCAGCAAAAATCCCGTCAGCCACGATGACAATCAATCTTCTGAATCATCACAAACAAGGGAGCAAGACATGCAACTCGGCGCGTTTTCCATCAGCCTGGCCGTCAAGAATCTCGAAGCTTCACGGGCATTCTACGAGAAATTCGGTTTCAAGCGCTTTGCCGGAGATCCTGCACAGAACTGGTTGATTATGAAAAACGGCGATCACGTCATCGGCCTGTTTCAAGGCATGTTTGAAAAGAACATCCTGACCTTCAATCCCGGCTGGGACCAAAACGCCCAAAAACTCGACAAGTTCACGGACGTCCGCGAATTGCAGCGCCAACTCAAAGCCCAAGGTGTGCAACTCGTGACCGAGGCCGATGAGAACACGACCGGCCCGGCCAGTTTCACGGCTGTTGATCCCGATGGCAACCCGATTCTTTTTGATCAACACGTTTGATTTACAGCCCAAGTAGTCTTGCCCCCCTCGTGGGGCACTTTTGCAACCGCGGGTTCAGTGGCTTCGACAGCCGCCCACAAGGGGCGGGGACTACAATTCTTGTTCATTTGCGTGAATTAGCGGTTTGTTGAAAACCTTCGCATTATGGCAAAACCATGAATCTTACCAAACTCTCCGTGCATCGCCCCATCGCCACCACCATGGTGTTTTTGATCATCATCGTTTTGGGCATGATGGGATTGCGGTATTTGCCGGTCGATTTGCTGCCGCCCGTTGAATTTCCGATGCTGACCATTCGCACGAATTATGCGAACGTCGGGCCTGAGGAAATCGAAACCATCATCACCGATCGCATCGAGAATGCGATTGCCAGCGTGCCGAACATCGAAGAAGTGCGCTCCGAATCGGAAGAAGGCCGCAGCCAGGTCTCGCTGCAATTTTCTCCCGGCACCAACGTCGATGAAGCCGCCAACGACGTGCGCGCGGCGCTGGATCGTATTCGCGACAGCCTGCCGCAGGAGGCGGAAACGCCGCGCGTCTGGAAATTCGATCCCGATAATTTTCCGGTGGTGATCGTCGGCGTGCGTTCCGAAACGCGCGGCATGGCAGAGTTGACGCGCATTTTGGAACGGGAACTTTCGCAGCGTTTCGAACAAGTTTCGGGCGTCGGCGCGGTGGATGTGTGGGGCGGCATCTATCGTGAAATTCAAGTGCAACTCAAACGCGATCGCCTCGCTTCGAGCCAGCTTTCTGCCACGGACGTGCAACAGGCGTTGCAGCGCGAGAATATCACGCTGCCCGGTGGCGACATGCGCGAGGGTTTCAACGATATGTACGTGCGCACGCGCGGCGAATATCAAACCCTCGATGAAATCGCGGCGACGATCATCACAGTCGTCGATGGCCGGCCCATTCGCGTGCGCGACGTGGCCGAAGTCGTCGATGGTTATGCCGACATCAATCGTATCGATCAAATCGACGGCCGGCCCGTGGTGCGGCTCGGCATCCGCAAGCAATCCGGCGCCAACACTGTTGCGGTGGCCGAAGAAATCCGCGGCATCATGGCCAAAATCAATCAAGAGCGCGACGATTTGGAATTGATGTTGATCATCGATCAAAGCGAATTCATTCAAAATTCGATTGACAACGTCAAGCAATCCGCGGTTTGGGGCGGCTTGCTGGCGATATTCATTTTGTATATTTTTTTACGCAACGGCTCGTCCACGTTCATCATCGCGTTGGCGATTCCCATCTCGATGATCGCGACGTTCGGCCTGCTCTTTTTCAACGGCCTCACGCTGAATCAAATGAGTTTCGGCGGATTGGCGCTGGGCATCGGCTTGATCGTCGACAACGCGATTGTCGTGCTTGAAAACATGGTACGGCTGCGCGAAAACCGGCACAGTCTCGAAGAGAGCGCATTGACCGGCGCCAAACAAGTGACCGGCGCCATCGTCGCCTCAACGCTGACGACGTGCGTGATCTTTTTGCCCGTGGTATTCATGCAAACCGTTTCCGGTATGCTGTTCAAAGAACTGGCGCTCGTCGTGGTGTTCTCGCTGCTGTGTTCGCTGTTGGTGGCAATCACGCTGGTGCCGATGGTGAGCAGCCGCTTTCTCACGATTCGCGAGGGCGAAAAGGCCACCGATGACGAAGGCTCGCGCCTTGGCCGCTTTTTTCTCCGGCTGGAAACGGGCTATTCCCGCTGGCTGGAAGCGGCCATGCGGCGCAAGCGCCTCGTCTTTGCCGTGACCGCCGCGTTGTTGCTGATCACCATCCTGCTCTGGCCGTTGCTGCCGCTGGAGCTGGCGCCGCAAACCGATGCGGATGAAATCGGCGTGGAATTGCAATTGGCGCAGGGCATGAACATCGCCGTGGCAAACGAGTATTTAAAAGAACTCGAGCGCATCGTGCGCGAAGTGATGCCCATGGATCAAGTGCGTTACATGACCACCGAGCTTCGCCCCGGCGATGCGGAAGTGGAAATCTCTTTGCTGAATGCCAATGAGCGCACCATGGACAGTTTTGTTTTGGCGGATCATCTTCGCGAGAACATCGCCGGCAAAATTCCGGGATCGGATATTCGCGTGAGTGCGCAATCCGGTTTGTGGATGTTGCGGCGCTTGTTCGGCTCCGGCGGCGCCGAGGCCGTGCAGGTGGAATTGCGCGGCTACGATCTTGCGCTCGCCGATCGTCTCGCGCTGGACATCGAGCGCATCATGGCGCGCGTGCGCGAGATTGAAGACGTGCGCATCAGCCGCCGCGAAGGCCGTCCGGAACAAAACCTAATTGTCGATCGCGAAAAGATTGCCGATCTCGGGCTCTCCGTCAATCAAATCGCGCAAGTGATTCAAACCAACGTGGGCGGAAGCCAGGCCGGGGTTTTCCGCGAGGGCGGCGAAGAATATCCCATCACGGTGCGCTTGCAAGCGCAAGACCGCTTGAGCACGCTGGATTTGAACAACATCTCGGTGCAAACCGGCGCGGGACAAATTCTGCCGGTGTCTGCCGTGGTGCGCACCGAACGCCGCCGCGGCCCGACTTCGATCGAGCGCGTTGACGGCCAGCGCGTGACGTATATCACCGCCAATCTGCAAAGCGGCGCAGCGTTGGGCGACGTGGTGGAAAAACTGCAAGGCGAGTTGCGTGGCTTTTCATTGCCCGAAGGTTACTCGCTCGTGTTCAGCGGCGAGTATGAAGAACAGCAAAAAGCGCAGGGCGATTTCATTCTCTCCGTGCTCATGGCGCTGGTGCTCATCTATATGGTGATGGCTGCGCAGTTCGAACGGTTTTTGGATCCGCTCATCGTCATGGTTTCGGTGCCGCTCGCGTTCATCGGCGTGGTGCCCACGCTGCTGCTCACCGGCACCTCGCTCAACGTGCAAAGCTTGATGGGCATTATCATGCTCATCGGCATCGTCGTGAACAACGCCATTGTGTTGGTGGATTACATCAATCTCATGCGTCGCGAGCACAATTTGAGCGTCACGGAAGCGGTGTTGCAATCCGGCCGTTTGCGGCTGCGCCCGATTTTGATGACGAGTTGCACTACGGTGCTCGGCATGCTGCCGCTGGCCTTTGGCGCCGGTCCCGGCGGAGAGATTCAAGCCTCACTCGCGCGCGCGGTGATCGGCGGGCTGACGGTTTCCACGTTGATCACGTTGATCCTGATTCCTGTGGTTTATACCAGTGTTTACAACCTGCTGGCGCGCCGGCGGGCGTGAGGAGGACCCGTCGGATGAATTGGGTCGCATCGTCGAGTCAAGCAAGACGAAAAGCATGAAAACGCCGAAGGCGTTCAACACCAAAGCCGAGGGTTGCGCTTCGCGCTACCCTCGGATAGCAATGCAATGAAAACCACGAACCCTGAAAGGGTTCGACAAGCAGGAATCGCCGGTGTAAAATATGGCGTCGAGATTGATGACGGCATGTTTGGGATTAACCACGGTT
Organism: Candidatus Zhuqueibacterota bacterium; assembly: GCA_003576975.1. Taxonomy (GTDB): domain Bacteria; phylum Zhuqueibacterota; class Zhuqueibacteria; order Zhuqueibacterales; family Zhuqueibacteraceae; genus Coneutiohabitans. The sequence goes on along the minus strand of QEVD01000140.1, from coordinate 1,252 downwards.
GTGTGGAACCCCGTTGGGGTTCGTTGGGATTGGGTGATTCGGTACCCAGGGTGCGGGCACCCTGGGCTGTGTTGTGAAACGCCTTCGGCGTATGCATGCTGCCCATATAGAACAACAGAGATAAACAAGCAAAGATGATACTGCGGTGGAGCAGCGACCCAGCAAAAGAAAATTGCATTGCGTCCAATTGCATGTCGATTTCCGCGGTTTCCAAACGACTAGTGGATGCAAGGCAATCAAACACGGAATAAAATCTCAAAAGTTTTTATCAACAAAAGAAAGGATGAGGTGGAGCATGACGCAACATGCAAATTGGAAAACGAAAATCAAAGTTTCGTTCGCCGCATTGGCGGTTTTTATTTTTCTCATGAACACGGGTTGCTCGCAGCAACAAGCGCAAGGCGGCGGATTTCAAATGCCGCCCATGCCGGTGGAAGCGGCAACCGTGACGGAAAGCGCGGTTGTTGACCCGTTTGATGCCGTGGGCACGATTGAAGCGGAAGATGCGATTACCGTGGTTTCTGAAATGGATGCGCTGGTGATCAGCCTGCCGTTTCGCGAAGGACAGGCGATAGCGAAAGGCGGGTTGATTGCCCAACTCGACGACACGCAATTGCGCGCGGAGGAAGAACGTGCGAAGGCAATTCTCGAACAACGCAAGGTTACTTATGACCGCATCAAAACCATCACCGATGAAGGTTTGGGCGCGGCGCAAACTCTCGACGACGCGGCCGCGGCGCTTAAAGTTGCGGAAGCTGATCTTGCCGTGATTCGCGCGCGGTTGCAAAAAACGCGCATCGTTGCGCCGTTTTCCGGCATTGCCGGCGCGCGCCGCATGAGCGCAGGCGCTTTTGTGCGCGCCGGTTCGGCGATTACGGATTTGGCGCAGATCGATAAATTGCGCATCAATTTCTCTGCGCCGGAACGTTACTATTCCAGCTTGCAGCGCGGCGCGGAGGTCAAAGTTTCCACCACCGCATATCCAAATGAGGCTTTGATCGGAAAGGTTGAAGTGATCGAACCTCTCGTTGATCAAGCCACCCGGCGCATGAAAGTCATCGCGGCCATCGACAATCCCGGCGGCAAATTTCGCCCGGGCATGTCCGCGAATGTTACCGTGGTGTTGGGCGAGCGCCCGAACGCGCTCGTGATTCCCAGCGAAGCGGTTTTTGTGGAAGGCGATCAAGCGTTGGTGTTCGTGATTCAAGCCGATAGCACGGTGGCAAGAACGCCGGTGGAACTCGGCACGCGC
>QEVD01000139.1 GCA_003576975.1 Candidatus Zhuqueibacterota bacterium | reverse complement strand
TGCTGTGCGAGATCGCCATTCTCAGAATTCATGATTGCAAGGTTATTGGACATTCGTTATGTGAATTAGAAAATCAAAATTGGAATAAAATTCTAACTTATTATCCCAACGGATAGATCAAGACCAACCGATGAAAAGACATAAAGCTTTATCCGTTGGCGTTAATCTATCCGCTGGAACCGCTCGTAGGGCTGCGGTTTTCACCTTGACTGAAGTCTGGTGCAGACTTTTAGCCACTGATTTACACGGATCAAACACGGATTTCATTTTTCTGCAAGAATTGTTCTAAAACACAAGAAATCCGTGAAAATCAGTGTTCATCCGTGGCTAAAGAAAAACTCTTCCAACGGAAGGCCGAGAAAATCAGCGGGCCGCTTTCATCCGTGGGAAGCTCTCTACATCGGATTCAGATTGGGTTTTACCGTCGCGTCATCCTCACACAATACTTTCAGTAAGCAACGAACACCCGCGCAATTCCGCGCCACTGGCGCGTCCTAGCAATTCGATACGATCCTGCCACGCCCGACCCAAATCCTCGGTTTGAATCGCCAGTACCGAATCGATATTGGCCAAATCAAAAATGCGCAGCATGCCGATTTTGCCGGCGGGCAAGGGCTGCAAATTCTCCGGATTGACTGCCAGCACGCGCACCCACGGCGGCATGAATTTGATATTGTCTCTTTCGTCCTGCAACGGCAGGCCGGGCAACTGGCTTTCGTAGAATTGCGAGCTTAACTCCGTCATGCCGTATTCATTCAACAAAAACTCTTTTGTGATGCCGAAGTTTTCACAAAGCAATTTTTGAAACTCCGCGCGCGGCGCTTCGCGCGTGCGGCCTTTGTAGCCGCCGGTATCCAGAATGCGGCTGCCTGCCGGCAACGTCATACGCTGTCCGTGCGCCTGCAATTCATCAACACATTGCAGAAGATTGAAAGCTGTTCCCAAAATAAAAACCGGCTCTTGCTTTTGCATGGCTGAATCGAGAGCACCAAAAAAGTCTAGCAACATTAACTTTTCAGACGTGAAAAACGCGGCGCTGCCCTCTGCGCCAAACTCGTCGCGTACCGCGGAGAACATGTAACCCAATGATGAATGCGGAAAATGACCGGCTGTTGGCCCGAGAAAGAGCATGCGCATTTTTTCGCGATCGGGCAGGCAATAAGCGCGAAAACTGCGCAACAGCGCGCTGCGGTAAAACATCAAATCCTGAAAATAATGCTTGCCGCTGTGCTGCATCGTGGTGCCGCTGGTGTGAAACTCGGCAACCGCATGCTCCGGCGGAAAGCAGGCGAGCGGCACGTACTTGAATGCGCTGGTGGTGACCGCGGGAATCTCGCGCCAGGTTTGGGGTTCGGTCACCGCCGGCGAGGCCTGCAGACAAAATCTTCGATAGACGGCGTTGTGGCGAAATTGGTAACGAAAGAGTCGCACGGCAAGATCATTGAAGATCGTATCATCAAAGACAGCGAGATTCGCGGTCGAGATGAATTCCAGGATCAAAGGCCGAGGATCGAGTATGGCTGATTGTAGGCGGGAAGGTGGCATGCGCGAGCCTCAGGTGCATCTGCCGCTGCATCGGCAAATCCGACACGAAATCATGGTCTGTTATAGAAAAAATCAGAAATATTTCATCTCTGAGAAGCTACCCCGATTTGCAGACAAGCTGCAAATCAAAGCTTCAACGAAGCAGCAAATAACTGTTCGGCGAAACTCGGTGTCTCCGGTAAAAAACTTTGGCAGGATGATTTATCGGCAGAATTATTTTGAATCGTTCTGCCGACAAATTATTCTGCGACAAACTTTCAGAATTTTATTCTAACTTTGAGCGGCTTATGGCCCTAAACGCACAATCCCCAATCCCCAATCCGCAATCTACGCCGGCTCCACCCATTTGCCGTGCGCCTTGATCAAATCAATCAATCGCGCATCCGCTTCGTCTTCGGGAATATTGCGTTGCACGCATTCTTTGCCCACGTACAGACTCACAACTTTGGGGCCGGTGCCGACGTAACCGAAATCCGCGTCCGCCATTTCGCCCGGGCCATTCACGATACAACCCATGATTGCGATTTTCACGCCTTTCAAATGGCTCGTTTTGGATTTGATGCGTTCGGTCGTGGTTTGCAAATTGAACAGGGTGCGGCCGCAACTCGGACATGAAATGAATTCGGTTTTGGAAATGCGCAAACGCGTGGCTTGCAGGAGATTGTAGCTGAAGCGCAAGGCCTCCGCCGGCTTGATCGCGCCTTCTACAAGAATGGCATCGCCGAGGCCGTCGCACAGCAACGCGCCAAGCTGACTGCTGGAGTCGAGCATCCAATCTGCGGTTGATGAGCCTTCATTGATCAATTCCTGCGGAATCTGATAACGCCAAATCAGCGGCGCAGCAATACCGATCTTGTCCAAATAACTCACCAGCATGCGCACCAATCCGACTTGTCCGAGGCGATAGCCGGGAATGGCAATGCCAATTGACCATTGGCCTTCCGCGGGAAGAATGCTTTTTAGCAAATCCGCTTTTGCGAATGCCGAGCCCTCGGCAATCATTGCGGTGGTGAACACAGCCTGCAAATGGGCATTATTCTTTTGTGCATATTGCCAACTCGAAAGAATCTTTTCTTCTGACGCAGCGTGCATAAACAGTAATACCGTTTCCGGCGCTTTTTCGCCGTTCAAGTTTTCCCACGCGGCCGCAAGAGGAGAATGCTGCCGGGTACTTTGCAAGCATGCGCGCGTGTGCTGCAAATCCCAATCGTTGGTGCCGGATTCGAGCCATTCGGCAAAATTCTCCGCCGGCGGCTCAGGCGCGCCCAGCACTTTCATTCTTCCGTAGCTCGCTTTGGGAACCAGCGCCCGCACGTCTTCTGCCAGCGCGCCATTATGAGCCAATGAAATGCCCACCCGCACCAGTTCTTTTTCACCCAGCTCCAGATCGGAAATGGCAACCCGCCACGTCGCGCGGCGATTGTATTCGTAAGGCTTCACCACTCGGCGCCAATCTTCCCGTGTAACTGGAAATTGTCGCATCGGTTTTTCAAATCGTTTGCGTGTTCTCTCAGGTTCTTTGTGCGAGGCATTGAACTTTCGCACCAGGGCCTGCGCCACGGGAATTTCATAAATCGAGTCTTCCGTCAACGACACACGAATCGTATCGCCAAGCCCGTCTTCCAACAACGCGCCGATGCCTACGGCAGACTTGATGCGGCCGTCTTCGCCGTCGCCCGCTTCCGTAACGCCGAGATGAAAGGGATAGGTCATGCCCAATTCATACATGCGCGCCGCGAGTAAACGATATGCCTGAATCATGATTTGCGGATTCGAAGATTTCATCGACACGACGATATCTTTGTAGCCGTGCGCTTCGCAGATGCGAATGAACTCCAACGCAGATTGCACCATGCCTTCAGGCGTGTCGCCGTAGCGATTCATGATGCGATCGGCAAGCGAACCGTGATTCACGCCGATACGCATGGCCACGCCATTGGCCCGGCATTTTTTCACCAGCGGCGAGAAGCGCTGCGCGATGCGCTCGAGTTCACCTTGATATTCGGCCTCGGTGTATTCGCGCACCTCGAATTTTTTCTTGTCCGCATAATTGCCGGGATTGATGCGCACTTTCTCGACAATCTCCGCGGCTACCAACGCCGCGTTGGGTGTGTAGTGAATATCCGCCACCAGCGGCACACGAATGTTTTGCCGCCGCAGCTCGGCTTTGATGTTGCGCAGATTCTCGGCTTCGTTCATCGAAGGCGCGGTAATGCGCACGATTTCGCAACCCGCTTCATAAAGTTGAATGGTTTCTTTTACGGTCGCGGCCGTGTCCATGGTATCGGAAATCGTCATGGATTGCACGCGAATGGGATTCTCACCGCCTATGCCAATGTCGCCCACTTTCACTTCGTGCGTCGGGCGCCGGCGGTAAAAAAACGGGTGTTCACAGAATTTCACAAGTGAGGAAATCATAAGCTGCTTTCGAGGTATGCGATGTACTTTTTGACTTCGGTTATTTTCTTCAACACGATCTGGCAATTGCTATCGTAGATGACTGTTTCATATGTTCAACGCATTGTCACGCAGGGTTCCCAAGATTTTGACCTTTTCCCAGTTCCTGTCGACCTTCCATGGTCTTGTGAAGGCAAAAGCACACTACTAAATACTTCACAAGATTCCATCTGAATGACCAAAACAGAGTATCCGAATAGTTCAAGGTGTCAGTGCACCGGGCCCACTCAAACACCCAAATAGAGTTTTCGTTGATATTGAAAATCGAGAAAACGGTGATGCGCCATCACTTCAAACAACTCGCGGCGGTCACGGTCGCGATCAAGCAGCAAAATCCCTTGCTCAAAGATGCTGTTCATTAAGTAAAGATTTTCCAGGTGATCCAGGAAAGTCACATCCAAATTTTCCAGCGCAGTTTTCTTGCCCAATCGCTGAATGATGCCGAGCCGTTCGTCGAGGCTTAATTTCTTTACAGGAAAGACGGCAATATCGACATCGCTCAGGGGTGTCGTTTCATTCACCACGACAGAGCCGAATAAATAAGCAAAAAGAATTGCTGCTTCAGATGCGAGTGCATGCTGCAGCTTTTTATGCATCCGGTTGTTCATTGCCAATTTGAGATTGAATCATCATCAGAAATTCGTGACGGCATTCACACGCTGTGACCGGCAAATATAACACATCTGTGCAGGATAGTCAACCGGTGTAATCGTGCTAAACTTCCTTACAATACAATCCTGGCAGCTAGCCGTTTCAAACGAATGAGTTTCGCGCCGGCACAATTCTCATTGAATTTGGACTGGGATTTTTGTAAAACAACCAGAGCATATTAGGGTCATTTCCCCAACCAATAATCATCAAACACAGGAGCTCAACATGAGAATTGGAATTCTGGGCTCGGGAGACGTGGGAAAAGCGCTGGCCACTGGTTTCATAAAATATGGCTACGAAGTGATGGTGGGAACACGTAATCCGGGAAAGTTATCTGCCTGGAAAGCCTCTGCGGGAAAGGACGGGAGAGTTGGGACCTTTGCTGAAACGGCAGCCTTTGGTGAGATGTTGGTGCTGGCTGCCAAAGGCACGATAGCCCAAAGTACATTGCAGTTGGCCGGCGAGGAAAATCTCAAAGGCAAAATCATTATTGACACCACCAATCCCATTGCCGAAACGCCGCCGGAAAATGGTGTGATAAAGTATTTCACTTCGCTCGACAACTCGCTCATGGAACAATTGCAGGCGGCTTTCCCGGAGACGCATTTCGTCAAAGCGTTCAGTTGTATCGGCAATGCGTTTATGGTCAACCCGGATTTCGGCGGCATTAAGCCGAGCATGTTTATTTGCGGCAACCATCAAAACGCCAAGAATGAGGTCAGTAAAATTCTTGACCTGTTTGGCTTTGAGGTGGAGGACATGGGAGGCGTGGAGGCGGCGCGCGCCATTGAGCCGCTGTGCATCTTGTGGTGCATCCCGGGATTTTTGCGCAACGACTGGACGCATGCCTTCAAGTTGTTGAAGAAATAGCCTTGCGCCACGGGCGTTGTTAATCGCGTGTAAACGCCAGAATTTCTCAGATAACTTTTAAACATGGTGACACGATACGCTCTGCCATCTGTCGTTTCTCAAGGCTTCACCCCTCACGAATCGAAAGCTGAGCGATGAATTCTGACAAGCTCAATGCCTGGACAAATTTGATCTCCAAAATTGTTTGGTTAATTGTCATCCTCATCGTCGCTGCCGGTGTAGGCAAGTGGTGGTTGAGCCGTGAACCGGCAAAGCCCGTGCGGGTTACAAAGCCGGTTCCCGAGCCGCCGGTTGATTGGACGCAGGTCGATGCCGCCATCGTGGCTTCATTGGCGCAAGCGCGTGCGGCGGCGGATACAACTGCCACGCATAAGCTGAACGCCTGGATCGACGATCTCATGTGGCGCGTGGACCGGGATTTTCTCGACTGGTATTTCGGCTATTGGAATCAACAAAAGCTGGGATTGAAAGCGCTGGGTTATGCCGTCATGCATTATGTTTTTGAAGATGAGCCAGAGGCCGCCGAGCGCATCACCGAGGAAGTTCAGGAAGAATTTGCGCAACGCGTGCTGCGCCCGCAAATCGCGCAATTGGAATTGGAGCGCATGACCACTGAAGTTTTGGAAGTCTATGTCAGCAGTCTGGCGCGTGATCTCGCCGGTATTCCCGCCGAGTACAAAATTCCAAAGCCGGAGTGGGAGCGCTATCTCGACGATATTGCCGTGCTCACCTCGAATATTGAAGGCAATCGCCAGATTTCGCTTTCACTGAAAGCTGCCACGGTATCGACAGTGGGCGGCGGCGTGATACTGTCGAAATCATTAAGCCCGGCCATCAAAAGTATGGGCACGAAAGTATCGGGCAAGCTGGCCGGCAAGGCCGCCGGTGAAGCGGCGGCGGGTGTCGCTGCGAAAACCGGCGGGAAAGTCACGGCCAAAACCGGCGGCAAGTTGTTTGGTTTGATTGTGGGTTTCGGCATTATCATTTGGGATGTGTGGGATCATTATGAAACGGAGGAAGTCGAGCGCCCGATGTTGCGTGAGGCGATCTCCGATTATTTCGTTGAAGTCAAACAAAGCCTGCTTTATGAACCGGAAACCGGCATCATGTCGATCATCCATGGGATCGAAGGCAACGTTGTTTCATCGTTGCGCACGCAGCCGCCTCCACACAACCCTGAATTTAAGCAATAGCATCACCATGAAACAGAACAATCAAGCCATTTCAATTTGGCTCATCATCGGCGGGGCGGCGCTGTTCTTTTTGTTGATCACGATCATCGGCAACCTCCTCGTGATCGGCGAGAAGATCGGGCGTGTTCATCCGGCATTGGAAGCAGCATTTTATCTGCTGATTCTGGTTCTCGGTTTTGCCTTTTTTGTGCGTCCCGTTATGACGGTTCTAAAAGCGCCGGTTATACCGATTCATATGTTCGTTGCGCAAAACGGATTGACCGATGCACCAACCTGCCGTCGCATCGCAAAGACGATGATTAAACGGGGACGGCTGAACGCAGAAGAGCTGGCGCGTTTGCAGACTGCGATGCAGCAAGGCCTTGATCTCAATGAACCGTTGCGCGCGCTCTTTACGCAGCGAGTCCAGCAGATGAACGCAATCGTTTCCAAGAATGCCAAACTTGTTTTCGTGTCAACGGCCATCTCGCAAAACGGCCGGCTCGACACCGTCATGGTGATCGGCACGAACGTTCGCATGGTGCGGGAATTGGTGGCTAGTCTGGGATTTCGCCCGGCGTTGCCGCAATTGGTGAAGATGTATACCAGCATCGCTGCGGCAGCATTGATTGCCGAGGGCTTGGAAGATCTGGAATTGGAACAGGTTTTCCCCAATCTCGGCATGGGCGTGTTGGGCGCGATTCCCGGCTTTCAATTAATTACCGCTTCCTTGCTGCAAGGCATGGCGAATGCGTTTCTCACGCTGCGTGTGGGTGTGATGACGAAGAATTATCTGCTCGCCGCCGGCCAGAACTTTGTGCGCAAGGAGGCGCGCCGCGCTGCCAATCGCGAGGCGGTGAGGATGCTCAAACCCGTGATAAAAGAAGGATTGGTGTTGATGCCGGTGTCTCTGAAAGAAGCCTGGGTGAGGCTGTTCTAGCTTTACCCCAATCTCTCCAACATCGAATAGAGCTTGCGGCGCGTGATGCCCAGCAATTTCGCGGCGCGGCTCTTGTTGCCTCCCGCCTTTTCAATTGCGCGATGAATTAACCGCCGTTCCATATCTTCCAGGTTGATGCCTTCTTCCGGAATATCAAATGAGGTGGGCAGTTTTTGAATACCCTGAATGTGCGGCGGCAAATCCGTCACGGTGATCGCCTGATCGCCCGCCATGATGAGTGAGCGTTCAATAACGTTTTCCAATTCCCGTACATTTCCCGGCCACAGGTACATGCGCAGTTTTTCCATTGCCTCGATTGTGATGGCTTCATGATTCTTGCCGGCTTTGGCAAGAAAGTGGCTGATGAGATCGGGGAGATCTTCCAGGCGGCGGCGCAACGAGGGAATCGTGATGGGAAAAACATTAATGCGATAATAAAAATCTTCGCGGATCGCGCCGCTTTTCAATCCGGTTTCAAGATCGCGATTGGTGGCCGCAATCGTGCGGCTGCGGATGGCGATCGGCTCGGTGCCGCCGAGATGAATGATCTGGCGGTTTTGCAAGGCGCGCAGCAACTTCACTTGAATAGCCGGCGTGATTTCGCCGATCTCATCGAGAAAAATAGTGCCCTCGCCTGCCACCTCGAACAGGCCGGGCTTGCGTTTGTCCGCTCCCGTGAATGCACCTTTTTCATAACCGAACAATTCACTTTCCAGTAAATTCTCCGGCAGGGCGGCGCAGTTGATCGTCACAAACGGCCTGTCCGCACGCGGACTGAGATAATGTATTGCCTGCGCCACTAGTTCTTTGCCTGTGCCGCTCTCGCCGCGAATCAAAACCGTGGCATCGCTGGGCGCGACTTTGTGAATCATTTTGTAGACTTCCTGCATCGCGCCGCTTTTACCGATCATGTTTTCCACGGCATAGCGTTGCTTCAATTCGTTTTTGAGCGAGCGGTTCTCTTCCACCAGGGCGTTGCGATCAGCCAGCCGCCGGATCTTGAGTTTCAACTCATCCAGCTCGAATGGTTTGATGATGTAATCGTAGGCGCCGTTTTTCATCGCATCCACCGCTGTCTGCGCTGTGGCGTAGGCCGTCATCAAAATCACTTCACACTGCGGGTGGCGCTGTTTGGCAAAGCGCAGAACTTCCATTCCGCCAGGCTCGCCCATTTTCAAATCCGTGAGAACAAGCTCGAAGGCGTGCGTATCGAGCGCGTTGATCGCGGCAGTGCCGCTCGTTGCCGTGGCAATGGCATAGCCTTCCGGCTCCAACGCAGCCTTGAGCACAGCGCACATGCGCGCTTCGTCATCGACAATCAAAATACGATAATCGTTCATCTGGTTTCTGGTTTCTGGTTGCTGGTTGCTGGTTGCTGGTTACTGGTTACTCGTCGTCCGGCGATGCGATCGTGGGAAAATTCTCCTACAGCCACTGTCGTGATGACTTGCTTTAATCATCCCGGCAGCCAAATATGCATGGTTGTTCCCTTGCCTTTTCGGGATTCGGCTTCGAGACGGCCTCTGTGTTTTTCAATTAGTTGTTTGGAAACCGCAAGGCCGAGTCCGGAGCCGTGGGTTTTTGTGGTGAAGAACGGTTCGAAAATTTTTTCAGGCGCGACCGGCAGCCCCGGCCCGCTGTCACGCACGCTGAGATGAACGTGTTTTTGATCCGGGCGCAAGTCTTCGAGAGTCACCTCGATTATGCCGGCGCCGCTCACCGCCTGTGCCGCATTCAAAAACAAATTCATCAATACTTGCGTCAAAGCGTCTTCGTCAAAATTCATGACAATGCTCTGCGGCCTGGCGTCGAAACGCCAACTAATGTCCGCGGCATGATCTTGATTGCGCGCCCGGGCCAGGGCCTGTGACACGGTTTGCACGAGATCGCCGGGCCGCAACACCAGCTCGCGATCGCGCGCGAACGCCAAAAAATCATTCACCAACCGGCTCAAGCGCCGCACTTCGGACGGAATAAATTCGAATAACTCGTCGGGCTGCGTTTTGCTGTCATATTTTTGGCGCAGAACTTCTGCGGTATTTTTAATGATGCTGAGCGGATTGCGGATTTCGTGCGCGACCGTTGCCGTCATTTGCCCCATTGCCGCCAACCGTTCCGAACGGCGCAAGTCTTCTTGGGTGCGCAGGAACAACGAAATAGCGCTGGCCAAAAAAATGGCAAAGAAAATCAATACTGCCAGGCTGATCAGGCCAATCAAAATCAAACCGCGGCGGAATCGCAGCAATAAATCAAAAAAATTTGCGCTTGCTTCCACTACTATTAAACATACGACTTCGAATGAGGCATTCTTGACCGGCGCATACGCCGTTTTGAAACGCGAGTCAGCAATCACGCGCACCGCAGAAGCGCTGATGGCGCCACCCCAGGCTGCTGCAACTTCGGCGCTGTCTTCACGCAAATAAAGCACCTCCCGTCCCGACGGAAAAAGTTCCGGATCGCTGCTCGCCAGCACACGCAGATCCCGATCGACAAGATACATTTGCTGCACCTCGATCTCCTCCGGCAGGCGTTCGAGCAGGGGCTGCACCAACAAGCGCGCGCTGAATTGCTGCCCATTTTCAAGATAGCGGATGAACGGGCCATTTTCGACCAACTCGGCCGAGAGCCGTGCCACGGCATGCAACCGCGCCTCCAATTCACTCTCTAATGAATCTTCAATGCGATTGATGAAAAACCAACTGCCCAGGTTGAAGATCGCCAGTACGAGAATGATCATCACACTTACCCAAATGACGAGGGCGCGTGAAGACTTTAGCAATGAAAAGGGCATGCTGTTTTTCTCATCGGAATCCAAAGGGAACAGGATTGCCGCGCAGAACAAATGGCAACGTTTATGCAATCGTTCCTGGAGCCTGTTTGCTCAATCGTTGCATAACTTCACCGATGACGCGAAACGGCGGCAACAGGTTCTGGCAATCTGTGTGTTGCAGCGGGCAATAATTTTTATGGCACGGCCGGCAGTCGATTGGAATATCCAATGCAAGATGGCCTTTTGTGATCTCATAGGGAAACCAAATCTCCTTCTGGCTCGGCCCGAACAAGCCGATGGTGGGCGTGCCCACGGCCACCGCCAGATGCATAATGCCGCAATCATTTGCCACAACCGCCTTGCATTGATGTTGAATGGCGGCGGTCTCACGCAAAGACAAAACCGGCAGAATCGTTGCGGCCGGCGACAGCCGCTGCAATTCTTGCACAATGCCTGTTTCACCCGGCCCTTGCGTGACGACAACCTGCACGCCGTTTTTTTGCAAATGATTCGATACCTCAGCAAAATACTTCTCCGGCCAGCGCTTGTTCGGCCAGGTAGCGCCGGGATGAAGCGCGACCACCGGCTTGGCCGGATCGATATTCTGCATGAATAAAAAACCCTGCGCCCACAAGCGTTCGTCCGGCGTCAAAAAAATTTCGGTGTGTTTGCTGGTTGTTGCCAGGCCGAGAAGTTGCAGGCTGCGCAAATGAAAGTCGATCGCACTCACTTCGATATTGGGCGGCGGCACGCGAAAATTGTAGAGTTTGCCGCGACCGCGAAAATCGCCGCCAATGCGGACGCGCGCGCCGGTCAACCACGTCATCAGAGCCGTGCGCGGGTTGCCGAATAAATCAAGAACAAGATCGAAGCGCCGCCGGCGCAAGTGGCGATACAATCGGATTTGCTGCGCATGCGATTGCTGCGGCGAAAACGCAATGACTTCATCAACATGAGGGTTGTGCGCAAGCAACGGCGCAAAGGCGGCTTCCGTCAGATAAACGATTTCAGCGGCCGGGTAAGCCTCGCGCAAGCGCCGCACCACCGGCGTCGTCAAAATCACATCGCCCATGAAGCGCAAGCGGCTGAGCAGGATGCGCTGGAAGTTGTGGTTCTTGAGATTTGAAACGAGGTCTGCCACGAAATATTTGTGAATCGGCAAAGGGTTAATACTCTAAAATTCTATTGCGCCGAGGATGTTTTGATTGTCAACTCAATCTGCTTTTTGCCGGAGGGATGAAACTCGGCGAAAAGGAAAAGCCAGCGCCGCACCAAGATGGAAAGCGCCTGCTTGTGTTTCTGTTTGCGAAACTTTTTGACTTCGCCTCTTGGCGCGAATACGTTTAAGGTTTTGGTGATCTTGCCAGGCATTTATCAACGAGCAACAAACCTCACTTTCCTTGCAACTCGAACACGCCGTCCCAACTTTTGGGCCGTGGCACTTGCAGAAAAACCTCGCAGCGGCGCAGCATTTCAAGGGCGGGGCCGTCTTTTTTGAGCGAGAGCACGCGGCGAAACTCGGCGATGGCTTTTTCCCATTGCTGCTGGCGATAGAATTCCAGGCCGCGGGCATAATGCGTATAAATCGCGGCGGCTTCCTGGCCAATGCCCTGATCGCGGCGCGTAATCAACTCATAAATTTTTACCGGTTTGGTTTTACCTTTTACTCGAATGAAATCCAACTCGCGCGCAATGACTTTATTCTTGACCAACTCGTGAGTTTCTTCACTGATGATAATATTCGTGCCATACATTTTGTTCACGCCTTCGAGACGCGAGGCCAGATTGACGGAATCGCCAATCATCGTGTAATCGAATCGATCTTTACCGCCAATGTTGCCGGCGATCATAGCGCCGGAATTAAGGCCGATGCGCACCTCGAAGAGCGGACGCCTCTCGCGTTCCCATTTTTTGCGCAAGGAGACCAGTTCCTCTTGCATATCAAGCGCGGCAAAGCACGCGCGCTCGGCGTGATCGGGTTGATCCACCGGCGCGCCGAATGCGGCAACGATGGCATCGCCCTCGTATTTGTCGAGATAGCCGCCGTATTTCAGCACGATCTCCGTCATTGCGGAAAGATACTCATTTAAATGCTGAATCAACGCCGCGGGCCCCAACTTTTCCGATATCGTGGTGAAGTTTTTGATATCGGAAAAAAAAGCCGTGGCATATTTATGTTCGCCGCCCAGCTTGAGCATGTTGGGATTGCGCAGAATCTCGCGCATAAGATTATCGGAGAGATAGTTGCCGAACATGCCAAAGATGAGCTTTTTTTCGCGCTCTTCGTTGAGATAACGATAGATCATCGCGAGCAACAGCGCGATCACCATAACCTGCACCGGCGCCACCGCCGGAATCCACGCGAGTCGATTGGTGAAGGCCCAGAAGGTGAACCAGACATAGGCCGCGCCGCATACGAGAGAACACAAGATGCTCAACCACGGGCTTAAGAGAATTGCAATAACGCCGATCAACGCGCCCGTGATTGCCAGCGTGAGGTTGCTCGCGACTTCAGATTGGCGGGAGAGAAATTCTTGCTTCAGAATGCTGTAGATGAGGTTGGCGTGAATCTCGACGCCGGGGAAATCGCCTTGAAACGGCACGAC
>QEVD01000138.1 GCA_003576975.1 Candidatus Zhuqueibacterota bacterium | reverse complement strand
CACCGCCCGCTCGCAGCACCGTGCCCGCGAAGTCGGCGTGCGCAAAGTTGTCGGCGGCATGCGGCAGCAGCTCGTTCTGCAATTTCTCGCCGAAGCCGTGGTGCTTGCTTTGATCGCGGTCATCGGCGCGGCAGTTGTGATCGAATTTTTCCTGCCGGCATTCAACGCCTTGGCGCAAAAAGATATTCAGATCGATTATGCCTCGGATTGGTCGCTGGTCGCGGGGTTCATTGCGCTCGCGCTCACGGTTGGAATCGCTGCGGGAAGTTATCCGGCATTTTTTCTCTCACGCTTTCAACCGGTGGAGGTGTTGAAAGGGGGATCGGCAACGGGAACTTCCGGCGGCCGGTTGCGGCAACTGCTCGTCGTCGGCCAATTCGTGGTCTCGATTGTGTTGATCGTCTGCACTTTCATTGTCAACGATCAGATCGAATTCATCCGCAACAAGCGCCTGGGTTTCGACAAAGAGCAAGTGCTCGTCGCCACGCTGCGCGGCGAGACGGCGCAGAACAATTGGCCCGTGCTCAAAACCGAATTGCTGCGCCATCCGGAGTTTGTGAATGTCTCCGCAACTTCCGCCATTCCTGCCGACAAAGGTTGGTGGGTCACCGCCTCGCGCCGAGGCGATTCGGAAGAAGAAAAGGCGGTTTACACGCACCAGGTTGATTATGATTTTTTCACCACGCTCGGCATCGAACTCGCAGCGGGCCGTTTGCTCTTACGCGAAAATGGTCCAGAGAATGCAAAAGAGGGGACCGTTGTCGGCGTGGTGAAAGATTTTCATTTCCGCCCACTTTACGAAGAGATCGCGCCCGCGGTGTTTCATCTCATGCCCTGGGGAAGTGAGAAGCTCGTCATGCGCGTGCGGCCGAATAGCATGGAACAGGCGCTTGCCATTCTTAAAACGCAATGGCAGAAGTTCGATCCGCAGCACCCATTGGAATTTTCTTTTATGGACGAGCGCGTCGAAGCGCAATACGGCGCCGAAACGCGCCTGCTGAAAATCTTCAGCACTTTTTCAGCATTCGCCATTTTCATTTCCTGCCTCGGCCTTTTCGGCCTGGCTTCGTTTACAACGGAGCAGCGCACCAAAGAAATCGGCGTTCGCAAAGTGTTGGGCGCCTCCGTTTCCAACATCATTCTTATGCTCTCAAACGGCTTTACGCGCTTGGTGCTGGTTTCGTTTGTCATCGCCGCGCCAATCGCGTGGTGGGCGATGAACAAATGGCTGCAAAACTTCGCCTATCGCCAACCGCTCGGCCTTGACGCGTTTCTCTGGGCCGGTTTGCTGGCATTGGGAATTACGTGGCTCACGGTGAGCTATCAATCGCTCAAAGCCGCACTGGCGAATCCGGTGGAGGCGCTGCGGTACGAATGATTGCGGATTGTGGATTTCGGATTGCGGTTTTATTAACAATCAAATCTCCGAAATCCGCAATCCCAAATCTAAAATGGAGACGTCATGCTCAAGAACTACGTTCTCGTCGCCCTCAGAAATTTTCGCAAGTTTAAAACCTATTCGTTCATCAATATCTTCGGACTGGCCATCGGGCTTGCGTGCTGCATTCTAATTCTCTTGCACATCTACGATGAGCTGAACTTCGACCGCTTTCACGAAAAGGCGGATCGTCTTTTTCGCGTCATTCAAGTTCGCAGCGGCTCGCAGGGCGAGCAACATCTCGCTTATACCATGGGGCCGTTCGGGCCGGCGCTGGTTAATGAATTTCCGGAGGTTGAAGCGTCGGCGCGATTATTTCAGGGATGGCGGCTGACGGTGAAACGCGAGGCCGCCGGCCCTACTGGACAAATCGTGCGAAAGAATTTTTTCACGGATGCGAGCTTTTTTGATCTCTTCGACTTTCAGTTGCTTGCTGGAGATCGCAAAACGGCGCTCTCAACGCCTGGCTCCGTCGTACTGACAGAGCCGATGGCCAAACAGTTGTTCGGCGATGAAGAGCCGCTGGGCAAATCGTTGCAAATTGAGGCTGAGGATTTTCCGGAATTTGTTCAAACGGCGTTCACCGTGACCGGTGTACTACGCGACATCCCGCACACCTCGCATTTGAACTTCGATCTGTTGATATCACAATCGACCCTCGACCGCTTTGCAGACGTGCATGGCTGGTTTACCGATTGGAACAATACGATTGTGATCACCTACGTGCTGCTAAGAAATCCGTTTAACCAGGCCAATCTCGAAGCAAAGCTTGCTCAATTCAATCTCAAACATCGCGGCGAGGAAGCGGCGCGGAACCGATTCTATTTGCAGCCGCTCAACGACATTCATTTCGGCTCTGCAGAAATTGGGTCGGAATACAACATTCGCGAAGGGCAGGTCGGTTATGTTTATGTCTTCGCAGCGATTGCGCTTTTCCTGGCTGCCATTGCCTGTATCAACTATATGAACCTGGCAACGGCGCGCTCCATGAAACGCGCCAAAGAAGTGGGGCTGCGCAAGGTCGTCGGCGCCAATCGGTCGTCGGCGCCAATCGCAGCCAAATGATCGTTCAATTCCTGACGGAATCCATACTCAGTGCTGTGATTGCATTTTTGCTCGCCATCGGTTTGGTGGAGGCGATGCTGCCGTCGTTTAACGCGCTCGCTGGCGCGAACCTGTCGTTGCGCCTCGCCGACAATACTTCGGTTTTCTTGGGATTGCTGGGTTTGGTTCTGCTCATCGGCATTGTTGCTGGAAGTTATCCCGCGTTTTATCTGTCCCGTCTTGCACCAGCCGCAGTGTTAAAAGGAGAGCTTAAAGCGGGCGCGCAGCGCTCGCGGCTGCGCCAGAGCCTGGTTGTGGCGCAATTCGCGCTGTCGATTCTCATGATCGTCGCAACGTTGGTGGTCTTTCAGCAACTCGATTATGTCCGGCACAAGCAGCTCGGATTCAATCAGGATCAACTCGTGGTGATCGATATCAATCACGACGACGTGCAAAGCAATTTTCTCACCATCAAAAATGAGTTTAAGCGCCATGCGGCAGTCCGCGGGGCGACGGTTTCTTCGCGTGTGCCGGGAGATTGGAAATACTTTCGCCGTATTCGCGCAGTTCGGGAAGGGCAGGCGGAGACCGAGGCGCAACAATTGTATTTCAACGGTATCGACGAAGATTTTATCGGCGTCTACGAGATTGATCTTGTACAAGGCCGCAATTTCTCTCGCGCGCTGGCTACCGATTCCACTGCGGTGATTTTGAACGAGACGGCAGCGCGAGCGCTGTTTGCGGACTCTCCCGTCGGGCAAGCGATTCGTGTGCCGGCTTTTAATTTTACTGGCCAAGTCATCGGGGTGGTCCGCGATTTTCATTTTCATTCTTTGCACGGCAAAATCGAGCCGATGGTGATGGGTTTCATGCCCGCCGGCGGCCGGCACGCGGTGCATGGCATCGACTATTTTTCGCTGCGCATCGCCGCCGAAAATGTACAAGAGTCCATTGATTTCATCACGAAAGTACACGCGCAATTCGACGCAATCAATCCTATCGAATATGCGTTTCTGAATCACTGGTGGATCGATTTATATACCCGCGACGAGCGTCTCGGCAGGATTTTCGGAATCGCTGCGGGTCTGGCCATTTTGATCGCCTGTGTCGGCCTGTTCGGTTTGGCGGCGTTCATGGCCGAGCAGCGCACCAAAGAAATCGGCGTGCGCAAAGTTCTGGGCGCCTCGATTTCCAGCCTCGTTATGCTGCTCTCCAAAGATTTCACCCGCTTCGTCTTGTTGGGCTTGTTGGCCGCCACGCCATTGGCTTACTTCGTCATGAACAAGTGGCTGCAAAATTTTGCCTATCGCATTGAGATTGGCTGGTGGGTATTTCTGTTGGCGGGTGTCATGGCCATGTTGATCGCGCTGGCAACGGTGTGCACACAAGCAATCAAAGCTGCATTGGCGAATCCGGTGGAATCCTTGCGGTATGAATAAAAACGTCGTTGCCCTCGTCAGGTTGCTTGAGATGGCGTTCTGCAAGAATCAAACGGTATGAAAACAATTACTTTCAACGCAGGCTGAGTGAGTCTGTCGAAGTCTGATCGTTGAAACCAGAGCCCTTATCACAAAGCTACGGAAACAGCGAAGTGAGCCTTAATCTCCCCTTCATTTGGACCATTTTGATTTCTTTGCTAGGCGGAAGCGCGGTTTTGAGCCAAAATGGCTCGAGTGTTCGCCCATATCAAATGCCGCACACTGAAGTGCGCACACTTTACTCTAAGATCGTTGCGCTCGATTACGTGCTTTACATCAGCCTCCCCAGAAATTATGCCGGTTCGAATGAAGCGTATCCGGTCGTTTTTACGCTGGATGCAGATTACGCATTCGCTTTGGCGCATAATATCGTCGAGCACCTCGCCGATCGCAGCAATTTGCCCACTATGATCATCGTCAGTATCGCTTATGAAGGCGCGAGCCAGGACATGGCAACGTATCGCCGCCAGCGCACGAGGGATTATACGCCCACGTTCACTCTGGAAGGCGGTTATGGGCCGGACTTCCAAAAGCACTCCGGCGGCGGAAAAAACTTTCTCGCTTTTATTGCGGAAGAGCTGATTCCCTTTATTGCCGCGCATTATCGCGTGAAACCGGATGATCGAACTTTGGTGGGACATTCTTACGGTGGGCTTTTCGGCTCCTATGTTTTGTTAACGCAGCCGGAGTTATTCCAGCGGTACATCCTGGTCAGCGCCTCGTTCTGGTACGATAACAGAGTCATCTTTAAATTGGAACAGGCTTACCAAGAGGCGCATGACACGTTACCGGCAAAGGTATTTCTTGCCGTGGGCAACCTGGAGAACCGGATTATGGCAAATGATATGCAGGCGCTGATCAACGTGTTGCGATCGCGTTCCTATAAAGGATTGACGATCGCCGGTCATGTGTTTGAAGATGAAACGCACAACAGCGTTTTTCCCGCAGCATTAACGCGCGGGTTGCGAGTTGTTTTTAGCGGTGACTGATCTTGCGGCAGCAAATAAATAAAGAAGAGAAAAAGATATGCTCAAAAACTACCTCAAAATCGCGCTGCGCAATCTGCTGCGGCACAAAGGCTATTCGTTGATCAACATTCTCGGCTTGGCCGTCGGCATGGCGAGCTGCATTTTGATTTTGCTGTATGTCCATGACGAGCTGAGTTACGACAAGTATCACGACACGTCGCGCCGCCGATCGGGCCGCTGCTCAAAAATGATTTTCCCGATATTTTGCAGATGGCGCGGATCAACAGCGGCGGCAATCCTTTGCTGCGGCACGGTGACAAAGTTTTTCAGGAAGAACGTTTTTATTTTGCCGATCAGAATATCTTCGAGATTTTCACATTGCCTTTGCTTAAGGGTGATCCGCAGAATGCGCTGGCGGATCCCAACGGCGTCGTGCTTACGCCGGCGATGGCGCGAAAATATTTTGGCGACGAGGAGCCGCTGGGCCAAGTGCTCAACATCGACAGCCGCGCAGATTTGAAGGTTACCGGCGTCATGCGGGAAGTGCCGGCAAACTCGCATTTCCATTTCGATTTTCTCGGCTCGATGAAATTGCTGGAACAGTTTTTTGGCGACGACGAGTTTAAAAATTGGGGCAGCAACAATTACGCAACGTACTTGCTCTTTCCGAAGAATTATCAAGTAGAAAATTTCAAAAGGGCCATTCCTGAGTTCATCGGCCGTCACCATCCCGACGGCAAGGAGGCCATCCCCAAAACGACGTTGCACTTGCAGCGGCTGACCGACATCCATCTGCACTCGCATCTCGACTCCGAGATCGAGGCGAACGGCAATATCGTGTACGTTTACATTTTCTCCGTCATCGCCTTTTTCCTGTTGTTGATTGCGTGCATCAACTTCATGAATCTGGCGACGGCGCGCTCCGCCAATCGCGCCAAAGAAGTTGGTTTGCGCAAAGTGGTCGGCGCGGAACGGCAGCAATTGATCCGGCAGTTTCTTGGCGAAACCATTGTCATGGCGCTGATTGCCTTGTTGTTGGCAGTGGTGCTGGTTGAAGTGGTATTGCCCAAATTCAACGCCTTTACAGGAAAGGAATTGGCGCTGCGTTCGCAAGGCATGCTTTTCATTTTAGCGAGCCTGCTCGGCGTGACGCTTTTTGTCGGCATCGTTGCCGGCAGTTATCCTGCTTTCTTTTTGTCGCACTTTCAGCCGGTCGCCGTTCTCAAAGGGCAGAAAATTGGCTCGACGCGCTCGCGCTTTCGCAGCATACTCGTCGTTTTTCAATTCGCGATTTCGATCATTCTGATTGTCGGCATGGGCATAGTTTATAATCAACTCGAATACTGCCGCAATAAAAATTTGGGCTTGAACAAAGAGCACATCGTTGTGCTGCCTGCGGATCAAAATATTGTGCAGCGTTATCCCGACATTCGCAATCAGCTTTTGCAGTATCCGCACATTGCCGGGGTCTCGGCTTCGAAGCGCGTGCCTTCGGGGCGCTTGCTCGACTCGTCGGGAGGCAGTGTAATTGACGGCGAGAAGAGTGAGCCGCTGAATTTTCGCATTGCCAATGTGCGCGTCGATCACAGTTTCATCGACACCTACGGCATGCAAATGGCCGCGGGCCGCAATTTCTCCATAGAATTTCCCACCGACTCCACCGAAGCTTTTATTTTGAACGAAACCGCGGTGAAGAAAATCGGCTGGCCTTCGCCGGAGGCCGCAATCGGCAAGCCTTTCCAATATGGCAATCGCCGTGGGCGCATCATCGGCGTGGTCAAGGATTTTCATTATGAATCGCTGCACCAGCCGATCACGCCGATCATATTGCTTATCGCCCCACAAAGTTTCAACAGTGTCTCCGTCAAAATTCACGCGGCCCAACCGGCGGACATCGCGACAACGCTGGAATTTCTCAAACAAAAATGGCAGGAATTCCGTCCGAATTTTCCGTTTCAATATTCTTTCATTGACGAACGCTACGAGCAGCTTTATCAGAGCGAGCATCGCCTCGGGGAAATTTTCGGCACGTTTTCGTTGCTGGCGGTTTTTATCGCATGCCTCGGCCTATTCGGACTCGCTTCCTACACGGCGGAGCAGCGCACGAAGGAGATCGGCGTGCGCAAAGTGCTCGGCGCCTCGTTGGGCAATATCGTGTTGTTGCTTTCCAAGGATTTTGCGCGGCTGGTCGCCGTGGCTACGTTGTTTTCCTGGCCCATAGCCTATTACGCCATGAGCCTCTGGTTGCAGGAGTTTGCCTATCGGATCGATATCAATAACCAAAGCCTGACGTTCTTGCTGGCAGCATTGCTCGCTTTTGGTATTGCATTGATCACCGTCAGCTTTCAGTCGATCAAAGCGGCAATGACGAATCCGGTGGAAGCGCTGCGATATGAATGATTGCGGAATGTGGATTTTGGATTGCGGCACTGCATGTAATTAATTAACCGCCCGCAATCCCAAATCCGAAAATGGAGAATTCATGTTCAGGAACTATCTCAAACTCGCGATCAGAAATCTACTCAAACACAAAGCGTATTCCTTCATTAATATTGCGGGACTCGCGCTCGGCATGGCGTGCTGCATTTTGATTTTGCTTTATGTACAAGATGAGTTGAGTTACGACAAATTTCATCGCGACGCGGATCGCATCTTTCGCGTGGCTATGACGATTGACACGCGCGGGGTGCCCACTTCGTTTGCGCCGACAATGGGGCCGTTGGCTGCCGCGCTCGTAAACGACTATCCGGAAATCACCGAGGTCGTGCAGGTTTTGCCGGCCAGAACGGTGCAAGTGAGTCCGGCGCCCGATCAACATTATTATGAAGAACGCGCGTATCTGGCCGACTCCAGTTTCTTTCGCATTTTCTCTTTTCCGCTTTTGCACGGCGATCCGGCGCAAGCGCTGGCGCAAGGCAATGCGGTGGTGATCACGCGCGCGAAGGCGCTGAAATATTTCGGCCAAGAAAATGCTTTGGGAAAGCGTCTCGAAGTCAACGGCACGAGTTATTTGGTTACCGGTGTGATGAAGGACATTCCGTCCAACAGCCACTTCAAACCCGAAGTCGTCAGTTCATTAGCGCTTCTACGCGGCCAGGGTTTTATGCAAAACTGGCATGCGAACATGCTG
Source organism: Candidatus Zhuqueibacterota bacterium (assembly GCA_003576975.1). Lineage (GTDB taxonomy): Bacteria > Zhuqueibacterota > Zhuqueibacteria > Zhuqueibacterales > Zhuqueibacteraceae > Coneutiohabitans. The sequence goes on along the minus strand of QEVD01000138.1, from coordinate 10,280 downwards.
CATACTTATATCAAAATTGCTGAGGGCGTCTCACCAAAAGCGTTCGAGCAAAAGATCAGCAACGTTGCCGACCGCTACGTCGGCGATCAAATTCGCGCCAATAATCAGACATACACTTATTTTTTGCAGCCGATTACGGCGATTCACCTGCACTCCGATCTCCGCTACGAGCTAGAAGCCAACAGCCGCATGGTGTACGTGCAAATTTTCTCGGGTGCCGCCGTGTTGATTCTCTTCATTGCGTGTATCAATTTTATGAATTTGGCGACGGCGCGCTCGATGCGCCGCGCGAAAGAAGTCGGCTTGCGCAAAGTTGTGGGCGCGTACCGTTCGCAGTTGATGAAACAGTTTCTGGGCGAATCGTTGCTGTATAGCCTGTTGGCCGTTTTGCTCGCCATCACGGTGGTCGAAATTTCTCTCCCATTTTTCAATGCGCTTGCCGCAAAGAATTTGGATTTGAATCTCACGGCGAACGCGTCGTTGCTTACAGGTATCGTGTTCATCACCGTTCTCGTCGGCCTTCTCTCCGGCAGTTATCCGGCGCTTCTCATTTCTGCTTTTAGGCCGGCCGAGGTTTTGAAGGGCAAGCTCTCCGCCGGCAGTCCGCTGTCGCGTTTTGGTGCACATTCACTGCGCAAGGTGCTGGTGGTGTTGCAGTTCTCAATTTCGATTGCGCTGATCACCGGTACGCTGGTTATTTCCCGCCAATTGAATTTTCTGCAGGAACAAAATCTCGGCTTTGCAAAAGAGCAGATGCTCGTGCTGGCGTTGCGCGGCCGCAGTGAATTGGCGGAGAAGTTTGAGACCTACAAAAGCGAGTTTCTGCAACATCCCAACGTTCTTTCGGCGACGGTCTCGCATAGCGTACCAGGCCGCGGCGTTTCCAATAATTTGATTGCGGAGCGGGAGAATCAAGACAACCGCGTGCAAATGAATCTTCTGTTCGTTGATTACGATTTTCTCAAAACGTATGGTATCCCGCTGTTGGCCGGCAGAGATTTTTCCAATGAAATCACCACTGACGCCAACGGCAAAGTCGCGCTGCTGAACGAGGCCGCGATGAAGGCCTTCGGCTGGAATGATCCGAGCACGGTGGTTGGCAAGCAATTCGACGGTTTCACCGGCCCCGAAGCCATCGGCGTGGTGAAAGACTTTCATTTCAAATCATTGCACGAAAGCGTTGGCCCGCTCATGATGCTGGTCCAGCCACGAAGTTTTCAATATCTCTCGTTGCGCCTCAAAACTGAAAACACCGCTGAGACGATGGCCTTTGCGCAGCAGAAATGGTCGACGCTGCTGCCCGACAAGCCGTTCGAATATTTCTTTCTCGACGAGGATTATGACAAGCAATATCAGGCCGAGCAGAGATTAGGCACGGTGTTCAGTAATTTTTCCATTTTGGCGATTTTCATCGCATGCTTCGGTTTGCTCGGGCTGGCTTCGTATGCCGCCGAGCAGCGCACCAAAGAAATCGGTATTCGCAAAGTTTTGGGCGCCTCCGTTTCCGGCATCGTCGGCTTGCTCTCGAAAGACTTTGTCAAGCTTGTGTTGATTTCGAATATTTTGGCCTGGCCAATTGCCCGGTACGCAATGAGCCGCTGGCTTGAAAACTTTGCCTATCGCGTCGATCTCGGCTGGTGGATTTTTGCGCTTGCTGGCGGGGTCGCTTTGCTCATCGCGGTGCTGACGGTGAGCACGCAGGCGATTAAGGCTGCGCTGGCAAATCCGGTGAAGGCGTTGCGATATGAATGATAAACAAATCTGACGAATAGTTTAACAGCCTGGCAATTCTCCTTTTTTCATTGCCAACCCCTTGCGTTGATGTCATGTCCTATGATTAATCCGCGGTTGCGGAAAAACGACCTAACGCTTACGGATTAACCATAAGGAGAGTCATGATGCAATTCAAACATGCTACACGAACGATCTTCGTGCTCGCGGTGTTGATAAAATCGAGCATCGCTCAAGAAGTTATCGTGCATGCTGACGTTTCGCAAACTTTGGAGCAGCGTTGGAATTGGGCCAATGGGCAGAGCAAGCAGACGCGTTTTCAGAAGGGCTTTTGGATTGGCTATAGTATCAAGCGAGCAATGGAGGAAAGCTCTACGATTGGAAGTATGCACTTTAAGAACGGCAGGGTTCAGCGCGGGCCTGGAAAAAGTTTATCCGAACTGATCTACGGCGTCGAAATGCCGTTGCCCAAACCCACATATTCCGAGAAGAAATTTCGCCCCAAAATTGTAAAAGACCTGGGCTTATTTTTTAATTTTGATCCGCGCGATGGAGCATTGGTTGAGATCAAGGAAAGCACGTTTGAGTTGAGCGTTGATTTTGAGGGCCTGCCGTTGTTATGGCTCGGGCCGGCGAGCGATGAGTCAAGTTTTGCTTTGATCGAGAGGCTTTATCGTCAGGCATCGCCCACCAAAATAAAAGAAGAGTTGGTTAGCGCTGCTGGTTTGCACCATGAGTCTGTGCGGCGGCGCACGTTTCTTGCAGGAATATTGCTGGGCAATGAAGCGGCGACCGTGCGCAAGCAAGCCGCGTTTTGGCTGGGCCAGGGTGAGGACCCGGAGGCGTTGCGCATATTAAAACAAACGGCCAAGTCTGACCATGCCACCGAGGTGCGGAAACAGGCGGTGTTTGCGATAAGCCAAATGCCAATCGCCGAAACTGAAGAGGCGTTGTTCGAATTGGCGAACAGTCCGGATGATCGCGAGGTTTGCAAAGAAGCGATTTTCTGGCTGGCGCAAAGAGGCTCGCAGCGAACGGTTGCCCTGTTGAAGGAGCTTGTTTACAAGAACAACAACGCGGAGTTGCAAAAGCACATTGTGTTCTCGCTGACGCAATTGCCCGATAAACAGGGCACACCGATCTTGCATGAGGTTGTCGAAAAGCATCACAGCATTTCCGTGCGTAAAGAAGCGCTGTTTTGGTTGGGCCAGAGCCAGGAAGTCAGCGCCTTGCGGCTGCTGCAAAAGATGGCGCAAGCCTCCGAGGTCATGGAACTGCGCAAACAGGCCGTATTTGCTTTGAGTCAGATGCGTGCACCGGAGGCTGAGGAGACCTTGATCGAATTGGCCCGCAACGCCAAAGATCGTGAGGTTCGCAAAGAAGCGTTGTTCTGGCTGGCGCAGAAGGCCTCGAAGCGGGCTTCCGCTTTATTAAAAGAAACCGTGCAGCGCGACGCCGATACCGAGATTCAAAAGCAGGCGATCTTTGTGCTCACGCAATTGCCGGACGATGAAGGCATTCCCATGCTCATCGAGATTGCAGAGCAGCACGGCAACACGGCGGTGCGCAAAGAGGCAATCTTCTGGTTGGGTCAAAGCGATGATGCACGCGCGACAGCGGCGCTGCTCAAGCTTGTGCGCGGCAAGGAATGAATCGAAACCTCATCGCCACGGAGGTGGCCGTGGCTTGACAAGCTGCCTCATTTTTGCCGAACCAGAATTTTTGTTGCGCCGGCCAGATCGCTTCACGCGCCCGGCGCAGCTTCGGTTTGCGCTCACAAACAAGCCTGGCCGCGCCGTGTATGTGATTCGAAAGCGAACAACCCGGAGGCAAGTTATGTTCAAAAATTATCTCAAAGTCGCTTTACGCAACTTGCTCAAGCAAAAAGGCCATACCGTAATCAATCTTGTCGGCTTGGCGGTGGGCATGGCGTGTTGCCTGTTAATTTTGCTTTATGTGCAACACGAGCTTAGTTTTGATGACTATCACGCGAACAAAGAGCGCATTTATCGTTTGGCAACGCGCATGCAAGGCGCGTCATTCGATGGCATCGCAAAGGTGAACGGCCCGTGGGGATTGGCGGCAAAAAAAGATGTGCCCGAAGTGGAGGAGACGGTGCGCTTCGTGATCGCCGGGCAGATTTTGGTGAGTCGAGGCCATACGCATTTTTATGAAGCGAATGGTTTGTTCGCCGACTCTACGGTTTTTCGCGTTTTCAGTTTTCCACTGCTGCACGGCGACCAGCACACAGCGTTGACCGCGCCGCACACACTCGTCGTGACGCGCGATTTTGCGCAAAAGTATTTTGGCAATGAAAATCCTGTCGGCCATACGCTCACCGTTGACAATCGCGTGGAATATCTCATCACCGGCTTGCTGGACAATATCCCCGCCAACTCTCATTTCAATTTCGATTTTTTGCTGTCAATGGCGAGCCTTGAACATCCCCAACGCGACAGTTGGATTCAATGGAATCAATTCTATACGTACGTGTTGCTGCAAGCGGGTGCTTCGCCCAATGCCGTGGCCACCAAGATCTCGACTGTATTACAGCAAAACATGGGCGAGGCTGCTGCGCGTTTCACGCCATTTCTGCAACCGCTGACAGCAATTCATTTGCATTCACATCTATTTCGGGAATTGTCGCCTAATTCGGATATGGCGCAGATTTACATCTTTGCCAGCGTCGCGCTGTTCGTGCTTATCATCGCCGCCATCAACTTTATCAATCTTAGCACAGCACAAGCCGCGCGCCGAGCGAAAGAAGTGGGCGTGCGCAAGGTCCTCGGTTCGCAACGCCGGCAACTCACCGGCCAATTTCTCGTCGAGGCGATTTTGTTATGCGTGTTTGCCGCCATACTCGCAATCAGCTTGGCAGAGTTTCTGTTACCGGCATTCAATCTATTGGTGGATAGATCGCTAATGCTGGACTGGCTGGAAAATCCGTTACTCACCCTAGCAGCGTTGGCATTCACGCTGCTCGTCGGCGCGCTGGCCGGTTGCTATCCGGCGCTGGTGCTGTCGGCCTTTCGACCAACCAACGCTCTGCGAATGTCGGCTGATCGCGCCACGGGTAAATCTGTATTGCGCAATGGCCTGGTGATTTTTCAATTTGCATTATCTGCTTTTTTGCTCATAGCCACCGGCGTTATCTATCGGCAAGCGCAGTTCATGCGAGAAAAAAATCTGGGATATAATGCCGAGCAAATTCTCACGATTCCGATTCAAAACCCGGTGCTGGCCAAAAACTATGAATTGGTGAAACACGAATTGATGCAACATCCGAATGTTGTGCGGGTTTCAGCCTCGGCGAATCTGCCGGGCGGCAGCGACTGGGGGATTCCCACCCAGCCTGAAGGTTTTCCGCCTGGCCAGGCGCCTCCGACGCGCATTCTTGCTGTTGATCATGATTTTCTCGCTGCCTACGAGATACCGATTGCTCAGGGCCGCGGTTTTTCGAAGGAATTTGCCGGCGACAGCACGCGCGCGTTTTTGATTAACGAAGAAGCTGCCCGGCAATTGCATTGGAATGAGCCGTTGCGCAAAACAATCGCCATGTCTGGAATTAACCGCCCGGCCTCGCCGGTGATCGGTGTCGTGAAAGATTTTCATTTCCGCTCGTTGCACGAACGCATTGGCCCGCTGGTGCTTTTTATACCGCCGGCAGAATGGATGACGGTTTTTTCTGTGCGCGTGCGTTCGGAAAACCTACAAGCTACGCTGCAATTTTTAGAGGAAAAATGGCGGCAACTCGACCCGGATCATCCCTTCACCTATTCTTTTCTTGATGATCGTTTGGCGCAGCGTTATCAAGGCGAGATGCGCTTGCAGAGAATGTCGGCTTATGCCGCCGGATTGGGAATATTTATCGCCTGCCTTGGTTTGTTCGGTTTGATTTCTTTTATCGCGGCGCAGCGCACCAAAGAGATTGGGATCCGCAAAGTGCTGGGCGCTACCACGCCAGGAATCGTCGGCCTATTGTCGCAAGAAACCTTGAAACTCATCGTCGTCGCCAATCTCCTTGCCGGTCCGCTTGCTTATGTTATCATGAATCGTTGGTTGCAGGACTTTGCTTATCGTGCGAGCTGGTCTTTGGATATTTTTGCACTGTCTTTTGTGTTTACCATTTCGCTGGCATTATTGACGATCGGCTATCGTTCGCTCAAGGCCGCGCTGGTTAATCCGGTGGAGACGTTGCGGTACGAATGATTGCGGATTGTGGATTTCGGATTACGGCCTGAACGATCAATCTAACATCCGCAATCCCAAATCCGAAATGGAGACGTCATGTTCAAAAACTATCTCAAAATTGCCTTTCGCAATTTGTGGAAGCAAAAAGTTTATTTCTTTATCAACATTCTCGGTTTGGCTGTGGGTTTGGCCGCCTGTTTGTTGATTTATCTTTTCATCAGCAACGAGATGAGTTTTGACCGGTTCCACCAAAAGGGGAAACGCATTTACCGGCTGAACGAAGTGCAAAGCTTCGAAGGCATCAGCCCACAGCATGTCGCGCTCTCGATGTATCCCATGGGCCCGGCGCTGCAGGAAACTTATCCGGAGATCGCCGATTTCGTGCGCTTTGTGAACGGCGGAACGGTGTTGCGCAACGATTCCAAACAGATCATCGTCGAGAAAACGTTTTGGACTGATCCGGCGTTCTTTTCGATTTTTGATTTTGCGCTGCGCCGCGGCGACCGCGCCACCGCGCTGAACGAACCGAACAGCGCCGTGCTTACACAAGAGACGGCGCAAAAGCTTTTCGGCACGGACGACGTGATTGGCAAATCATTTTTACAAGGCGAGCGGCAACTCAAAGTTACCGGCGTGTTGGAAAACCTTCCCAAGACTTCGCATCTGCAATTCGACGCGCTCTTTTCCGTGATCACGATTGAAGACGAACGGGCGCGCACCAATTGGGGCTCGAATTGGCTGGTCACGTATCTTTTGCTCGCGCCCGGCGCCGACGTTGAAAAGCTCGAAGCGGCCTTCCCGCAATTTCTCGAAAAAAATATGGGTGAGGGCAAAAAGTTTTATGAGTTATATCTGCAGCCGCTGCACGAAGTGCATCTCGGCTCCATGAACGTGACGCACGATTATCATAATTGGCAGAAATTCGACGGCAAATATATTTTCGTTTTTTCCCTGCTCGCCGTTTTCGTGCTCCTCATTGCCGCCATCAATTTCATGAATCTCTCCACCGCCCGTTCCTCCAGCCGTTCGAAAGAAGTGGGCGTCCGAAAATCCGTCGGCGCGCATCGTCTCCAGCTTGCGCGGCAGTTTCTGGGCGAGTCAGTGATTCTCGCTTTCATCGCGCTGGCGGTTGCCGTGCTCCTTGCCGAAGTGGCGCTGCCGCTGTTGAATACGATCAGCCGCCGCTCGTTGGAATTGAATTTGTTCAGCGATCCCGCGCTGTTGCCCGGCATGATCGGCTTTACGTTTTTGCTGGGCCTCGTTGCCGGCATTTATCCCGCGCTCTTTCTCTCTTCGTTTCAAGCGGTCGAAGTTTTGAAAGACAAAACGCCCGCCAGCGGCCGCAAAGTGATGCTGCGTAACGTTTTGGTGGTGGCGCAATTTGCCATCGCCATCGCGTTGATCGTCGGCACCGCCTTGACCGTGCAGCAATTTCGTTTTATGAAAGATCGCAATCCCGGTTTCCAGCGCGATCAAATCGTGTTGCTCAAAATGAACGGCACGAGCAACAATAAGTATGATTTGTTGAAAGAAGAGTTTTTGCGCAACCCGGCGGTGCTTGCCGTCACGGCCTCGGGACAGCGGTTGGGCAACAACATTCATCAGAACAGCGCGCGGACGCGGGGCGACAGTGCCGAGATCAGGCTCTCGCCTTCGCATTTGCACGTGACGCGGAATTTCATCGAATTTTACGGCTTGGAAATCGTCGCGGGCCGTGCGTTTTCAGATGAAATTCCCACGGATAAACGTTTCGCTTATATCGTCAACGAAGCTTTGGTGAAAGATCTTGGGTGGGACGATCCGATTGGCAAACAGTTCGGCGTGAGCTGGGAAGACACGCTGGGCACGGTAATCGGCGTCGTTAAAGATTTCAACTTCAATTCCCTGCACCACAAGATTCAGCCACTTTATATCAGCAGTCAGGATTGGGGTTATGATGAAATGTCGGTCAAGATCAGTCCGCAGAATTATGCGGCGGCGCTCGGCCATCTCGAAAAGGTTTGGAATGAACATGTGCCTGACCGGCCGTTTCAATACATTTTTCTCGACGAACATTTCGAAACGCTTTATCTCGCTGACAGGCAAGTGAGCCAAATCGTGGGCGTCATTGCCGGCCTGGCGATCTTCACCGCGTGCCTGGGTTTGTTCGGCCTCGCCGCGATCACGACGGAGCAGCGCACGAAAGAGATCGGCATTCGCAAAGTGCTGGGCGCGTCGTTGCTGAATTTGATCACGCTGCTCGCCAAAAATTTTGTGCGGCTGGTGTTGCTCGCTTTTCTCATCGCTGCGCCCGTGGCTTATTTCATCATGCATGGTGGGTGTTTCTGTTTGCCGGCGGGATCGCGCTGGTGATTGCGCTGGCCACCGTAAGCACGCACGCCCTTAAAGCCGCGCTGGCAAATCCGGTGGAAGCGTTACGATATGAATAATTATGGGATCGCGGACTTTCCAGTCCGCGATCATCTCAAAACTAAGGGAATCAACCATGAAAATCCTGGTCAAAACAATTTTTCTCATCATCGTGTCTGCTTGATTCCGCTGCGATCAAAAAAGCAGCGTTGGATTACGTCGAAGGCTGGTATGAAGGCAACCCCGAACGCATGGAGGCCGCGGTGCATCCCGAGCTGGCGAAACGCATCGTGCGTGCGGATCAAAACGGCAGAAGCCGGCTCGATCAAATGAGTGCGATGACGCTTGTGCAAGGCGTGAAACGCGGCGGCGGCAAGAATACCCCGATCGGCGAGCAGCAAAAAGACGTTTTCATCCTCGACATTTATGAGAACACCGCGAGCGCCAAGGCCATCATGTCCGGCTGGATTGATTACATGCATCTGGCCAAATGGAACGGCGAGTGGAAGATCGTCAACGTGCTGTGGGAACTGAAGCCGCAGAAGAAATCACCATGATGCCTGATGATGAATTATCAGGCTAAGAGGGCAAGCCGGCGAATCCGGCTTTGACCATCTTTAGATGGCTTTCGACTTTTAGCCTGATGTTTCAACAGCAGGTGGAGATTTTTATGACAAGAAATTGCCGAATTTTTCTGATGTGTTTGTTTTCCGCCCGAATGCTCGCCGCGCAGGAAATCGCGCTGACTTTTGATGACGCGCCGATTGCGGATGGGTTTTACTTCACGGGCGCTGCCAGAACGGAAACGCTCATCGCCAAGCTCAAAAATCAAAACGTACCGCAAGTAGCTTTTTATTGCGTCTCAACCCGCGCGGATTCGACAGGAAGGGCGCGACTGCGCAGATACGCCGAGGCCGGGCACATCATCGCAAATCATTCACACTCACACACGCGCATTCAGCAGCTCGGCGCGGCCGGATATATTCAGGATGTTTTTAAGGCCGATGCGATCTTGCGCGAGCTGCCGGGGTTCAAACCCTGGTTTCGCTTTCCCTTTCTCGACGAAGGCCGGACCATCGCGGATCGCGACGCCATTCGCAAGGCGCTGAATGAGCGCGGTTATTTCAACGGCTATGTCACAGTTGACAATTATGATTGGTATTTCGACCGTCTCTTTCAAGCCGCGCTGCGCGAGAAAAAGAAAGTTGATTATGAAAAACTTGAGCAGCTTTACCTCGAGCATCTTTGGCAAAGCCTCAGCTTTTATGATCAAATGGCGCTGGCGGCACTCGGCCGCTCGCCCAAGCACGTTTTGCTGCTGCATGAGAATGATCTCGCCGCCTTGTTCGTCGACAGCTTGATCGAGTTTCTCCGCGCCAAAGGCTGGAAGATCATCTCGCCGGCGGAGGCATATAGAGATCCGATTGCGACGATGATTCCCAATGTTCTCCTGAACAATCAAGGCCGGGTTGCGGCACTGGCCAAAGCGAGCGGTTACACGGGAAAATTTTCACAAGATTCCGAGGATGAGAGGTTCCTGGAAAAATTATTCGAGCAACAACGAGTTTTTCAAACGGAGTAGCAATGAACAAAAAGTCTATTTTGACCTGCGGCCTGATGGCCGCTTTCTGGCTTTGCGTTTGCCCAAGCTTTGAAGCGGTTTTGTCTCAGCAGTCCGCCGATGAGCAAAAAGCCATCGATGCACTTGTGCAGATTTCCACACAATTTTCGGCGGCTTATATGAAGGGCGATGCTGAAAAAATGGTTTCGCTTTATACCGACGACGCTGTCATTTTCCCTGGCAACAGCGATCTCATTCGCGGCAAGGAAGCCATCAAGAAATATTGGACGCTGGCGCCGGGCCGAACCATCACGCATCACAAAATCACGGCGATTGAAATCAAAATTACCGGTGACTTCGCTTATGACTACGGTTATTTCGAAATCAGCGGAGACAACAACGGTCAAGCCTGGGGCCCGAATTACGGCAAATATCTGATCGTGTGGAA
>QEVD01000137.1 GCA_003576975.1 Candidatus Zhuqueibacterota bacterium | reverse complement strand
AATAGCGCTCGCCCTGTTCATACAAATCCTTGAGATCGATCATCGACAGCGCCTGATTGCGCTTGCTTGCCGCCAGTTTGTTCGAAGGCTCGACTTCCAGCACCCGCTCGAAGGCTTCCACGGCGCGCGACCAAAGCCGGGCATCAAACAGCGACATGGCGTTGCGCATGTGGCTCTCGACGCGGCCGCGTTTTGCCTCCGTGATGCGCTGGCGGTAGTTGTTGGCCTCGCGATGGCCGGGAGACATTTTCAAGATCGCTTGAAACTGTTCCTCGGCTGCCGCGAGATCGCCCCGTTGAAACGCGCGCTCGCCCGCTTGCATCTTGGTTGAAATGAACTCATCGATGCGGCCCTGCAACGCTTTGATCTCTTGACGGGCGGACTCATAGGAGGGATCGGAATCCAGGATTTGACGATATAGATTGTAGGCGCTGAGGTATTGCTGCTTTTGCTGCAAGCGTCGGGCTTGCGCGAAAAGCCGGTCATTTTGTTTTGCCTGTTGGGCGAGCCCGGTGCGCGCTTTCTCGAGATTTTCGCGCGCCTCTGCATAGTTTGGCGAGAGATTAATCGCTTCTTCGAAATCAGCAATAGCTTTGGTGTAATTTTTTTGGCTGTAATATCCCAGGCCGCGCAGAAAAATTTCCTCGGCCTGCTTGGCGCGCACGTCCTTGAGTTGCGCGGTATAATGCGCGGCTTTGGGATAATCCGGCCGCACCAGCAGGATGTTTTCGAAGGCTTTGTACGCCACGTCATAGTTGCCTTCTTCAAACGCCTGCACGCCGCGCGTATAAAGCTGATTGAGATAAATATCCAGGCGCGGCTGCAGCACCGCCAACCGGTCGCGCGCCTCGCGGTGGCCGCGATCCATTTTCAGGACTTGCAAATAATTTAGCGCCGCGCTCAAGTATCTGTGCCGCAACTCGAAGGCGCGCGCTTCATCCAATAATAACCGAATCTGCCGGTCTTCGGAAGCAACCTTGATGGCGAGCGCCTGCAACAGTTGCCCCGCCTTTTCCATCTCCGGCTCATAGGCGCGATAATGACGCAGTTCACGCAGCGCAGCGCGGTAGTTTTGCATTTCCGCCATTTTGTTGCCGGCCTCATAATGATTGCGGGCGCGTTCCAGCGGGCTGGCGCCGAGACGCAAACTCAAACCGCCGCGAACGCTTTTGTCGAGAAAGGTATACGCCAAGTCGAAAGCATAACGATCGCTTAAAAAAGCTCCGCCGAGCGCACTGCGCTTGCTGTTGAAATCCGTGATGGAGGAATACAGCGCAAAACGCGGGACAATCGGCACGGCCATCCCCAGGCGCGCAAACGGATCGTCGTCGCGCCATTCAAGCGAAGCAAACAACGAGGGCGCCCGATTGCCCAGGCGCAACGCCATACTGCTCTTGTAGTAAGTTTGCAGATGCTTGCCGCCGAGAGCCACGTCACTTGCCTGGAGTGAGAAGGCAAAACGGTAAGGCGAGAGCGGCGAATTAAAAAAATCATAATCGGCAAATTCTTCGGACACAGCAATGCGGCCGCCAAACGGATGCAAAATCAAACCGAACGAGGCGGTGGTAAAGCTTTCCGTACTCTCGCCGTGATCCGCACGATTCCAATGCGCGGACAGGCCTGCCGACAAAAACGGTGAGAGGGCTTTGCCCCAACCCAGGCTCAGGCGGTCAAGCTCGTGTTGGCCGTCGAAAAGTTGCAGCACATTCACGCCGACGCCGCCGTATTGCGGCCAAAAACCGGCAAGGCCTGCATGCGTCAAATCGAATGCATCATCGATACTCAGGGCAAACTGCACATCGCGCAGAGCTGCGAGCAACGCTGGATTCCACGCGGCTGCGAGCGGATCGGGCGAGGCAATAAGATGGGCGCCGCCCAGACCGAGCGCGCGCGCCGAGCGCCCGTCCCGGTTGAACAATGTCTGGGCGGTCAGCGTCTGAACGACGAGCAGCAACGCGAGTATCGTGGCTGTCTTAATTTTGAAAAGGCAACAATTACGCATGGCAATATCATTCTCCCCGCGACATTAAAATCGCTCGAATACAAAGCGTGAGCACAGACGTTTCCTCTGGAACAACATTTATCCTGCAAAACGGAAGATTTCGTTGTATGTGTGATGCCGCTCAAGCCGTGTGATCGATCTCGTAACTGATTTCACTGATTTCGACGGGCTTGCTGCGGCCTTTGACCACGATGGCATCGAGCCGGTTGACGACGTAAGCGCCGTTCAGGCTGCGGGCGATATTATACTCCGCGATGATTTGGCCGCTGCGCGCGAGATTGCACAGGCGATTGGCAATATTGACCACATCGCCGATCACCGTATAATCCATACGATTCTTCGAACCCATGTTGCCCATCACGGCAAGGCCGTTATTGATGCCAATGCCCAGCTCGAACGTAATTTCTCCGCCGGCGCGGCGCTGGCGGTTCAATTCTTTGACCGCGCGTTGAATTTCCGTGGCCGCGCGCACCGTTTCTTCCACCATGGCCGGGCCTTGAAAAACCGCCATGATCTGATCACCCATAAACTTGTCCACCACGCCGCCATTCGCTTCGATGATGCGGGTTTGCAAATCAAAATAGATGTTGATCAGCCGGACGATTTGTTCCGGTTCGGAATCTTCGGCAATAGCGGAGAAATTGCGGATATCCGAAAACAGAATCGTAACGTCGCGACGCTCGCCGGCATAAGGTTCGACGCGATGCCCGCCGCGCTGGTGAATCATTTGCACGGTGAGTTTCGACAGGAATTTTTGCATCTGCAATTTTTCGCGCAGATGGACGATCATATTGTTGAATTCGCGCGCGAGCTGGCCCAACTCGTCGCTGCTGCGCGGCTGCACGCTGACATCGAGATTGCCGTTGCCGATTTCGCGCGCGGCGTGCGACAGGGCATGAATCTCGTCCACCATTTTCTGCGCGAAAAAATAAATCACCCACACCGAGATGACGATCACCAGAGCCGCCATTGCCAGAATGCGGCGCTGTGTGCTGACGATCGGCTCGGTCAGTATTTGCTTCGAAAAACCCACACACCCGACGCCCAGCAACGGCTTGCGCCCGCCGCCGGCATCCATGCGCGCCATGATGGGATAATAAAATTCATAGTAAAATTCATCTTCGCGCAATGAAATGGTTTCCTGCTGGGACAGGGCTTCGAGCGTTGCCGGGCTGAGCGCGCGTTTTGTTTTGATGGTATCGGAGGTCGCAATCATCGCGCCGGTGCGGTCAAAAATCAGAATATACTGCAAACCCTTGACCCCCATTTGCCGGGTGCGCGCGACTTCGAGCTGAACTTCCGCGGGATTGTTGAGCAACAGGCTGCTGTAAATGCTCTGGCTTAACTTTTTTAACAAGTAGGTGCAGGTTTCCATGGTCGCGTTATCCAACACGCGATGCTGGATCGGCAAGATCAGCGCACTGAAAAAAACGATCACCATCACAACGATGATGGCGATGTTGATGCTGAGCTTGTACTTGATCTCAAGTCCGCTAAAAAATTGCAGCACCCGTTTAAAAGGGCGCTGCAGCCAGTTTTGCGGTTTTTCAACCACCGGCAACGCAACTCTCCTTCCGTTCGGCAACCCACGCCGGTGCATGGTTTGCGGTGACAACGTGTTCGCGCCTGCGCGCGGAGGCCGCGCCGGCGCCAAAAAACAACTGAAATGACAAATGCCCAAATCGCTTCGGGCGGAGATAAGAGCGTCTCATCTTCGTAACAGCAAGCGTGCGGCATGAAACCGCGCCGTGTCGGGTGAGCACGAAGTGGCAGTTCAGGCGTGGCAGATGACAACGAGGTTGATGGATAAACACGCGCGGGTTGAACGGCGGTGAAAATTTTTCAGCATCTCTCCCTCGACACAGATTTTCCCGCACGCGCTTTTGCCTGAATTTCGCCTTTGACACGGCTGCAATCCCGAGGTTGAGTGTCAGGATCATTCCAAAAAAAACTTAGGGGCAACGCGACCGGGTCGAATTCCCCCTAAATTTCGCAGCAAGAATTTTATTGAGTTGGCGAAGAGGCGAACGATTATTGCAATTCAAAATTGTTGCGGCAAAGTAACCAAATCCCTCTAAAGAGTCAAGCGTGAATTCATGCCGTGTTGCGGCAGTGTGACAGTTAGAGACCGCGGAAATGGCGCCTGGCCGCGCATTGCCGAGGCCCGGCGCGTGCCGGGCAATTTTTATTGTTGCTCACAAGCACGCTGCTCTCTATATTCCGCACTCAGACAAATGAGGTGACATGAACAGCTTAACACCAGCACAAGCGCAGGCGCGTTTGGCTGCCATGCAAGGCAAGCGCATCGCCGTTGTCGGCGATTTCATGGTGGATCGCTATCTCTGGGGCCATGTGACGCGCATTTCACCCGAAGCGCCCGTGCCGATTGTTGAAATTGAAAGCGAAACCCACCAGCTTGGCGGCGCGGCCAATGTCGCGAATAACCTCGCCTCATTGGGCGCGGTGCCCTGTCCGGTTGGCGTCTTTGGCGAGGACAGCTCCGGAGAGCGCTTGCTCGACTTGATGCGGGAGTCGGGTTTCGAAGCCGGCGGCATGCTGGCTGACCGCAGCCGGCCGACGACAACGAAAACTCGTATTATTGCGCATCACCAGCACATGGTGCGCACCGATCGCGAATCACGCGCGAATATCCATGCCGGCATGCAGGAAAAACTTTTTGCCTATTTGCGCGATTTGATGCCCGGTCTGCACGGCATCATCATCGAAGATTACAATAAAGGCGTGATCGCGCAACCGTTGCTCTCGCGTCTCATTGAGTTGGCCAATCAACACCACTGCCTCATCACGGTTGATCCCAAATTCAATCATTTTTTTGATTATCGCCGGGTGACCCTGTTCAAGCCGAACCGCAAAGAGGCGGAAGAAGTGCTGGCAGCCAAACTGCGCACCGACGAGGAGTTGCAGAAGGCCGGTGAGTTGCTGCTGCGTCGCCTCGAGTGTAAAAATGTCCTGATCACACTCGGCGCCGAAGGCATGGCCTTGTTCCGGCCGGGCATGGGCATGCACCGCATTCCGACGCGCGCGCGGCGGGTGCATGACGTCTCGGGCGCCGGCGATACCGTGATCGCGACGCTCACCCTGGCTATGGCAGCCGGCGCGGAGGTGCTGGAGGCCGCCACCCTGGCGAATTATGCGGCCGGCGTCGTCATCGGTGAAGTAGGCGCCGTGCCAATTGACAAGCAGAAACTCATGAACACGATTGCTGAGCATATGCAATGGGAAGACTCGTCACGCTAAACGAATTGTTGCACCTGCGCGAAACCTGGCGCCGCGCCGGCCAGCGGCTGGTATTTACCAACGGCTGCTTTGACATTCTGCATCGCGGCCACGTGGAATACTTGCAGCAGGCGCGCACACACGGAGATATTTTAGTGGTGGGATTGAATTCGGATGAATCCGTTGCGCGTTTGAAGGGCGAGGGCCGCCCGATTGTGCCGCAGGAAGATCGCGCCGTCATTTTGGCGGCATTGGCCTGTGTTGATTATGTCGTCTATTTTGCGCAAGACACGCCGGACGAATTGATACGCGCGCTGGCGCCGGAGGTGTTGGTGAAGGGGGCCGATTATCAGGTCAATGAGATTGTAGGACACGACGTGGTGCAGGCGGCCGGCGGGCAGGTTGTGCGCATTCCTTTGACGCCAGGCCGCGCAACACGCGATATTATTGCGACAATTTTAGCGAGATTTGTGAAATAGCGCTGAAAATTGGGGCAAGAGAATTATCAGAAATTTTTGATGAGAGCAGAAATTATCCCATCGCTTCATGAGCCGTTAAAGCAAATACCGTTCACTTAGTCGTCCTGCCCCCTTGTGGGGCGCTGCAGGAAGATTGAAATTATATGCGTTAGCAACGGCCCACAAGGGTCGGGATTACGAACGCAATGTTAAGTGAACGGCATTGCCGTTAAAGCTTCTTATTGCACAATGAGCCAGCGGCTAGTTTAAGAACAGCCGAATTCATCTATCGTCCTGGATTGATCCAGCGTTGCCAGTCGCCATCTGAAAGTTCGCCACGTGCAGAGGAGTGCACCAAACGGTACTCGCCCCAGTTGCTGACATCTACAAAGATGAATTCCACCCCGCCTTGAATTTCGAAATAGCGCCAGATTTGATAGGGCCGGTTTTCACTGCTGCTGGGATAACGCTCCACTTCATCGGGCTGGCTGTACACGAGCAGCACGCGGCCCATATCGGTTTGCCAGCCTTTGCGCAGCCCGGAAAAGCTTTCATTGGCGAATTGTACGCGCTTCAAATAATCTTCGCGAAACTCATTGCGCGGCGTTTCAGGAGATTGGTCGCGCACCTGCCAAAATTTGACCAGGAACTCACGCTTGCCGGGCGCATCCAGCGCGGAGAAAATTTTTTCATCTTCATTCGCCGCAAGATAGCGCATGGTTTTGAATTCCTCATTCAGTTCTTCTTCGGTACGCTCACGGTAGAGTCCGAGCAAAAAATCGTACCCGGCTTCCTGTGAGGCCGCTCGCGAAGCAAGCCTGGTCTCTTCGCGATACACATAGAATTTGTACCGGCTCGAGGCCTGTTGTTGCGAGGCGTGATCCATGACATTGATCTCCAGAAAATACGAACCGGCCGGCAGCGCCATGACGTTGAACCCGCCGACCTCCACCAACTGTCTGCCGCTCACATGACGCTTGCGCACGGGTAACGTCTTGACTTCCTTGTTTTGGCCGTCTAAAATGCGATAGGCGACGGAATAGCTGCTGTCGCTGGGATACGACAGATTGTAAATCTCCGCATACGTGAACAGCATGGGCAAATTGGCGCCGTACATGCGGCTGGGGTTCGGAATCACCAGGTGATTGTTTTTGTAAAAACGCGAAACCGTGGTATCGCGTGCGATGCGCGACGCGATTTCAAGATCGCTCAAGACGAGCCGGTCTTTGGCAAACGGCGCAATGTTCACCTGAAACGAGCGTACGCCGAAATGTTTGGTGCGCGGGTCGGTTACACGGACATTGACGTCGTAGGTGTTCACCGGCACTTGAAAATTTGCCTGGGTACATAGAATTTGCGTCGGCTTTATTTCGGCGGAATCTGCCGCCACGGTGTGCTCGACCCATTTATAATCAACCACATCGCTGTCAGCAATGGCGATGACCACTTGTGATTCAAAGGACGCAAGCAAATCTTCGCCTTCGGCCACGAATTGCAACCGGCTGCGCGGTACGGAGATGTATATTTCGAGTTGGGCGACATTATCATTGATGCGAAATCGCGCATAGTCCACTTCAAAGTGGAGGAGGGAATCCGGCGGCCCGGCAAACAACGGCGAAAAAGCCAACATCGCGACGCCGAAAATCGTGCATAATTTTGCCACGGCGTCTTTGCATACGGTAAGAAGGTGTTGCATGACTTGATTCAGCTCGAGCTAGAGATTTCAGGCACTCACGAAATCCAGAATTAGCCACTTAGCTTCCTGCAAGCGATGTCCTTAACATCTCCAAATAATTTATCCCCTCGGCAAAATCGGAGAGAAACGGAGACGCGGCTTCGCGCATCACGTGCAAACCGAGTTCGTCAAAAAACTTGTTCACGAAATTCGAGGCGACATCGTCCGGGCGCGAGAGATAATCTGCCGCATAAGCCGAGAAATTGCGCCACAAGGCCTGGCGATCCTTGCCGAACAGGGCGAGCGATTCGTCAAAGACCAGGCCGGCCAGCGCGAACGGCGACACCGGCCAGATGCGACCATCCGGCATATGCGCAAACAAACTCGAATCGCGCCATTCAAACACGGGCGAGGAAAACGACGAAATTTCCGGCAACAACAACATGATCTCCGGATGCAGATGCATCCAACTGCCAAAACGCACGAGAATGCGCGCTTCCCACAAGCGCCGCAATGCGCGATTTTCCACGCGCGAGGCTTGAAAATCATCAGGCAGCCGGGCTGTGGGCCAGTACAATGTCAAACGCAGGCGATGTGTTTCTTCACGCCCGCCGAGAAACAGACCCAGCAGAAGCTGCACCGGCCATTCCGCCTGGCGCGCGCCGTACCACAAAATGAGACGATCATCATGCAACGTGCGTTGAAACAAAAAATCATCTGCAAAGAAGCGGCTTGTCGTTAAAGCCGGCTTGCCGGCCCGCACCACGCGCCGCCAAAGCCAAAGCCGCAGCTTTTCCCGCGCCGGTTCGTTTTCATAGCGCGCATCAAGCTCCGCCAGCAGCGCTTCGAATTCGGGGTAATCTTCCGCAAACTGATCCTGCAACATTTCCCAAACGCGCACGGCTGCGCTTTTCCAATGATGCGGAGGCATGCGATAAATCCGCGCGAGCCGGGCAAACACCGCTTCTGCTTGGCCGTGCCGGACGGTTTCGTTGATTTCCTCGCAGGCGCGATGCGAACGCGCCCACACCGCCAACTCGTTCTCGCGCCAGATCTTTTTGAGCAGCTCGTCCTGCTTCATGGCATCCTGCGGGGCGACCCCGATTTAAAAACGTGTACAAATCACTCCATGAATTGGCAAGCAGAGTAGCAAATTCCGCGCTTATTTGCAAGAATAAACACGGGAAAGGCATTGCGAGTCAAGGAGTTGATGCGGGTTTTGACTGATGAAAGTTGCGTTTTTTCTTCACTCGTGCATCGCCTCGTACAAACCGGATGGCAGGCAATTTTGGTGTACAATCACACGCCATATGGCCGCGGGACTGTTGGAGATTTCTGCGAAGAATTCGATGATGCCATCTCATCTCATTTTAAAATTCACCATTTGTTGCGGCGCAATGCCAGCCTCCCAAACAGGAAATCTGCAGGCGCGCAATAAAAAATCCCGCAGAAAGAAATCGTTCTGCGGGATTTGATCTCGCGAGCAAAGCTCTTCAACGGCTCACACTTTCCGGTTTTCCGTGGTTACGCAGAATGTGCCGTCCGGCAATTCCACCAGGGTATAATCCCCAAACAAGATCGGTTCGAGGGCGCGCAGGCACAAAAACACGCGCACGGCCAGGCCGCGAATTTCCACTTCGGAATGATCGCTGGCGCGCATTTCGATAAAATGACGCCACGCGCGCACGTTGCCGGTGGCGACAATGATGGTCTCCGTTTCATTGGGCAACACGGCGCGCGCCGATTGATTGACTTTTTTGCGCAAATCTGTTGCCGCTTCCGCGCTGAGAATCGCTGCGCCGGAGCGCTGTTCTTCCAATAATTTTTCGGCCAGCGCATGATACTCGGCATGGCCGCGATCGATGCGCTGCAAAAATTTCTCGTGCAGCTCCCCGCCGTCTTGAAATTCCGGGCGCTCGACAAAACGCAGGACACGGCCCGTCACGTAGCGTTGCGACAATTGCGAATAGCCGAAGCCCGCACGGTGCCGAATCAATTCGTGCGTCAAGCTGCGCGAAATGCCATAAAGCAAAAATGAATAATTCGCGTGCTCCAGAACCGAGCCGTGGCCGCTCGCCATAATGTTCTTGAAATAACGGGCAGCATTGTCGTTCATCGTGCGTTTCGGGCCGAAGCTGGCATAACACGTTTGGCCTGCGACTTTGCACAATTGCGCGCCCGGCGTCAGCGCGGTCGGATCTGCGAGATATTGATCGAACTGCAATGCCGCATCAAAACCCGCGAGAAAATTCTGCAATCCCGCCAAATCGACGTGAGGCTTCGCAATCAACGCTAGGCCCGGCTGCGTTAAAAACGGTGTGCCGGCGGGGGACTTGTACACCGGTGCAGGCATAGCCGTCAGAGCATTTTGCCATGTTCCGCCCCATTTTTCAAAAAGTTGTTCCGGCGTCATGTTCATCTCACTACTTTAATGTAATCACCGCGTTTCACTTGATCGGTGAGATTCATGCCGTTGAGAATCGCGAGTTCTTTCAGCATTTTTTCGTCCATGCGCAAGCCACGCAACACCGTGGCCAGATCGCCGGCGCGTTCCGAGCGCTCGATGCGCACGCGCAACGGCTGCTTTTGCAATGCCGCCTGGTTGCGCAGTTGATCGAAGCCGGTCATCACGTTTTTGAAGGTGTTGGCATGATTGCGAAACAGCGCCACGGTGGTATAACCGTGAAATACATAAATTAGGTTTTCTTTTTGGATGAAGTACGACAACACCTGCAACGCCCCGCTTTGCGACTGAACTTGCGACTCCACTTCGTGCGCCGTCATGCCGTGTACGCGGGTGGCCTGCTCGCGCACCACCTGGGCTTGCGCGCCTTGCACGAAATTACTCGCCGCTTGTTTGGGATTATCGCCCTTGCCGAGGCTGAATTCGATCATGGCATTCTTTTCCGCATTCATCATCTGCACCGAGCTGGGTGAATTCACCACTGTCCAACCCGACGGCGTGGGAAATTGAAAGCGCAATTCAGGATGATAGAACACGTTGTTTTCCACAAAGCCCTGGCGCGGGTCCTCGCCATAGACGATGCCGTCGATCAGCCGCAAATAATCTTTGCGATCCAGTTTCTTGGGCGTGTAGGGGACCTTTGTTTGCCATTCCTCGGCAAGCTGATGCACCTTGACTTCGCGGTCGCCGGGATCCGGGTGAGTCGATAAAAAATTCGGAATGCTTTGTCCGCTCTCGCCGCTGAGCCGGCCGATGGTGCGAAAGAAGCCAGCCATTTCACGCGCATCATAACCCAACTTGGTGGAATATTCCACGCCCAGGCGATCCGACTCGGATTCTTGGTTGCGCCCAAATTTTAGAAACAGCAGGCTCAGGCCGACTTGCGCGGCGCCGCTGATTTGGCGAAATTCCTCCGACAAAACCGAGCCCAGGCCCAGGCCAAGCTGCGCGAGCTGCCCTTTGGATTGCTGTTCTGCGCCATGACGCGCGGTGATGTGCCCAATTTCATGCCCCATCACGCCCGCCAATTCCGCCTCCGAGTTGAAATGCGCCAGAATGCCGCGCGTAAAATAAACGTAACCGCCCGGCAAGGCAAAGGCGTTGACAATCGGGCTGTCGACCACGCGAAATGTGTACTTGATGTTGGGCCGGTGCGACACACGCGCAATGTTCTGGCCGATGCCGTCGACATACGCCGCCAATTGCTGATCATCGTACACGCCGTATTCGGCGACGATTTGCGGATCCGCTTCCTGGCCCAGCGCGATCTCGCTCGACTCGCTCATGAGATTGAAGGTGGATTTGCCGGTCACGTAATCTTTCGTGCAGGAATAAAACGAAAGCGCCGACACGGCCATGAGCAACAACAAAAACGTTTTGCGATACATTCTAAACCGCCAATAAACGCGAATATCCGCTAATTTTAAAATTCGCGTTTATTGGCGTGCATTCGCGGTTTGAGATTTGGGCAAGTTATTTAATCGACAATCCTCAGGGTGTTGCAACTGGCATCACCCAAATGACGCCATCTGTTCTATCGTCAAACACCAACCGCTTGCCGTCTGGCGCCCACGAGCTGTTCATTTCCAAACGGCCGGCAGAGTTGGTGAGATTCAATCTATTCGTGCCATCGTGATTCATGATGTAAATATCCGCATGCAAAATGCGATGGCCATCATCTTCTGCTTGCATGAAAGCAATGTATTGGCCCTCGGGCGACCAATGCGGGCGCTCGCCGCGGCCGAGAGGGCGAATATCGCTGCCATCCAGAGCGCAACTGAAAAGTTGACTGCCCATCTCTTCGAATACAATGCGGTCGCCACGCGGCGAAAGCTCGGCGTTGATAATTTGGCCCGAGGGGCGCAGCGGAATTTTCGTGGTCTCGCCCGCCGCCGTCGTGAGAGACAAACCGTTTTGCGTCATGAAGACCAAGGCGCGATTGCTGAACATGCGCAATGTCCGATCATTGGTCTGCGCGCCCTTGAAGATGGCGGGCTTGTCGTCAATGAACAGCGCAACGCGTTCATTGTCCAGCCATTGGGGCAAGCTTGGCATTTGTTTGCGCGGCTCTGAAATCGCTTTGGAGGTTTTGGTTATGGTATCGTAAATCTTCACGACATGCCAGTGCCGGCGGTTTTGTATCTGCGCGGCCCGGCCCACTAAAAATTTGCCATCACTCGACCAGCACATCTTGTAGCCAACCGCAAGATCGTCTGTCAGTTGGTGTAATTCCGAGCCGTCGGGCTTGATCAGCCAAATGCCATCATACTTGGAAGTGGTCAGCGCAATCCAGTCTCCGGCCGGCGACCAAACCGGTTGCAGAAACGGCGTGGAGCCATCTGTCAAGCGCACCGGCGTCTGCGCCAACAGGCAGGCCAGATTCATGATGAGATAAATAAGAAGAAACTTTTTCATAATCGCCTTACCTTGACTAACGATTGCTTACCGCTTGCACACTTTCAAAGTTTTGGGGGCAAATGTTAAAAGGCATGTTCATAGACAGCCGTCATCTGCCATCTCTCAGCAATGTTGTTAGCGCATGAGCAGCAATTTGCGCACGGCGATGAAATCGCCGCTGATCATTTTAACAAAATAAACGCCGGAGGCAACATTTGCGCCTTGTGTGTTGCGGCCATCCCATTGCACGCGATGCTCGCCCGGCGGCCGCCAGCCCTCCACCAACATCCGCACCCGCTGGCCCAACGGATCATAAACGGCAATCTCTACCGCAGCAGCCGAGGGCATGAAATACGGAATTGCCGTAACCGGATTGAAGGGATTGGGGAAATTTTGAGCGAGAGTGAATTGCGCCGGCGTTGGCAGCAGGGGCTCCGTCACCGCCACACTGCGCGGATGGCCGTGCAACAAATCTTCAAATAAAATTTCACCGCGTTTACTTTTCGTGTTGGAAACGGAGATGCTTTCCCAAACCAGCGGAGTCACGCTTTTTGCCGCCACCTGGCGGTTGCCCTCGACGAGACTGTCGCGCGCCGTCTCGAGTCGCATGCTGCGCCAGCCGGTCCAATCCAGCGTTTTCTCGAAATGATAAATCACGCCGTCATTGCCGCGCAGATGCCAACGCAAAATGTTTTCACTACCGTCTCCGAATACGAACATCGCCGCAACTTCATTGTTGTTCAAGCGCAGGGGCGAGGTCAAATCCATGAATACTGCACCGCCGGAGGCCTCACGAAAAACATAGCGCAACCGGCCGGCGGTGGAATCGCTTACCGCGGCCTCCGGAGTCAATGAAAATGAAGTCGAATCCGCGACGATGCCAACCGTCTGTGCATGCGAGAGCGGGTCGCTAAATGGTTGATCGGCGCTCGCAAACGTGCTGAGAATATCCAGGGCCTCGGGCGCAACTGCGGTCTTGAAGCGCCACTCCAGCGCCTGCGGCAAATTTGTTCCGTTCAGGTCGCGAATATTGGTTGAAAGTTGCACGGTGAAGATACGATTGCCCAGCAGGGCTTCGGTTGGAACAAAGCTATACTTGAATAAACCATTTTCTAGAGAAGCAAAAACGCGCACCGGAACAAGATTATTGGCAAGAGCAAAGATTTTCACATCGGGTGGATCGAGCGTCGCAGCGGACATGGCGCGATTGAAACGCATTTCAATCACGTCGCGGACAAAAATCTCTGTTTGTTTGTTGCGCGGAAAGAAATCAACCACTGCGGGCGTCTCAGCATTCAGTGGCATGGTCGTAAAGCGCCAGGAGAATATTCCACCGCTTTGGCCGTCGCCGTCGCCGTCCAGCCCGCGCCCGAATTGATCGCGCGCCGTGCTGTCAATCGTCACGACGTAGGCGGTATCGAAGTCATAACGAAAATCCGGGGTGAAAATAAACTCTTTGGGATTGTTGGCCACGCTGCTCAACACGCCCGCAACCGGAGGATCGAGGTGAAACGCGGCTTGCACCGAAGCAAGCGTCATGTTGCGGGAAAACGAAATGCGAATCGGCTCATACACATAAACGTCTTGCGCGCTGTCGCCGGGCGTAATTGCCTGCACCGCGGGCGGCGCTTGTGGAATTAGGCGCGCATCACCGTAACGAAACGCATGCGCTGCCATGTTCACTGTCGTTGAAAAGGA
>QEVD01000747.1 GCA_003576975.1 Candidatus Zhuqueibacterota bacterium | reverse complement strand
CGGTTTTGACGGCGACAACAACTACATCGCGGATGAAGCCGTGACCTGGAACGTGGACGGCCCCATTGGAAATTTGAACTCAAACAGCGGCACCTCCACGACGTTCACCGCGCAAACCGAAGGCACCGGCTCGATTCGTGCGGTTCATCCCAATGCCGCCATCGGCAGCGCCAACAGCGGCGCGATTCGCGTCAATCTCGGTCAAGTGTCGCGCATCGTTTTACGCACTGCTCCCAACAATGGTGGCCAGGAATATCCGGGCCAAACCATGACTGCCGATCAGCAGATTACGGTTTATGCCGCTGGTTATGACGTTGGCAACAACTATTTGGGCGATGTTTCGGTAACCTGGTCGCGTACCGGCTCGCTGGCGCCGCCGGCCAGCGGCACCGGCTCATCCTTCACCTTTTCGCCGACTGCCGCTGCTGCTGACGGCTCGGTTAATGGCAGATTGGTTGGAACGTACGGCCCGGGCATTTTCGATGAAACCGGTTTGATCACCGTTTTTCCGGGCGTGCCGAAAGGGAGCATCAGTTTGACGCCGGTTCCGTCTAACCTGCCGGCTGACGGCGTTGCCACCTCGGTATTCACCAGTTCGATCATAAAAGACGGCGATGGCAACGATGTCGGCTCCGGCAAATTTTTTACCGTTTCGATTTCGCCCACTGCGTTTGGCTCCATCGTCGAGCCGGATGCCGACAGCGAAACCGCCGGCCATCAAATCACTACCAATGCTACCAGCCGTTTGCAATTCACGTTTCGCGCGGGCACGCTGGGCGGCCAGGCGACGGTCAACGTCTCTGCCGGCTTGAGCGCGAATGGCAGCCAGCAGATAACGCTCGGCAGCTTGAGCATTACGAGTATTTCGACCAATCCGCAGTTTGTCACGCAAGGCCAGAGCGGCATTAACGTCAGTATGGCCGTGCAGAATTTGGGCACCGCCACGATTCAGAATATCATCGGGAATTTGACTTTTCTAGGCACGGTCGATCGTACGTCTGATTACAGCGTGACTGCGGGCGCGGGCAATCCGAACCAAATTTTAGGCAATACGTCTGCGACCTTGTCTTTCACTGTTTCGGTCAATCCCGGTGCGGCGCTCGAATTGATTACGCTGAACGGCACGATTGCGGGCGACATCAGCGGCACGCCGGTGAGCGCCAACAATGCCGGCAATAAAGATACATGGACCGTGCAGCGGCCGGCGAATTTGACAGTACAATCGGTGACGGCAGTGCGTGATACCGTGTCGCGCGGCCAGACAAATCTCGCAGTGACGGTGCGCATTGCCAACAATCTCGGCATTAGCAATTCCGCCGGTGCTACCGTTGACAGTGTGCGCTTGCACTTCCGGCAAGGCCCGCTCGACAAAACCGGCGATTATATCGTTGCGGCCAACGCCGGCAATCCTACGATTATTGCCGGAAATGATGCTCGAGACTTCACCTTTACGGTGAACGTCGGCCTCGGCGCCACGCTCGGCGCCATCACGCTCGACGCAGAAGTTTATGGCAAGGATGCCAACGAGTTGGCAGCCA
>QEVD01000136.1 GCA_003576975.1 Candidatus Zhuqueibacterota bacterium | reverse complement strand
CCTCCGAGCCATTCTTCCCCGGCGGTGACGCTGTCGGGCGCAATGCCTTTTGCGCGGTTTGCCGCCGCTACCCAGGATTCGGCTATAGCAGCGTAATCGCTGAGCAGGGTTTCGATGATTGCGATCCGCTTCGCAATCTCAAGTCTGGCCCATTGCTGTTTGTGTTCCTGCAGAACCGTGATGGCTTCGTCCATAATCCTGGTTGAAGAAGGTGGGAGGGTTGTTGCCGCTTCAGGAATGCTGGCCGTGCCGCGCTGAAGGGAGGTGGTCATTGTACGTTCTCATTTCCAAAACAAAGTTTATCTAAGTTCGGCGCGTTCGGCGAGCTTGTCCGGAGGCAGAGTTGCCGTCGTGGCCGGTGTGAAATCAAATACCCTTACAATCATTTCCGCGCTTCACGAGTGCAATCGCTACTCTTGGCTTTCCTCAATTCCCAAAACCCTCACGTCACCCCGCCTTTGTGTGACGCCAATCGTATCGAAATATTGCAGCAGCGGCATGGCAAACTTGCGGCTGGTGTTCTCCACCAATTCTTTGAATTGACTCACGGTAATCTCGTGATGTTGCCGTAGATAGCCAATCAACCTCTTGCGCGCTTCCTCCAGCTTTTGCCGGTGCATCCAAATGCCCTCCTCGAGTCGCAGCAATTCTCCAAAAATTTGCATCACATTTAACATCTCATCTAGCTGAGCCCCGGGCGCGTTTAGTTTCAGCGCCAATTCTGTGGGACTGGAAGGGGAATAACCTTCCGCGTACAATGTTCGTGCAAGCGCTTCCCGTAAAGCCTGTTGCGTTTCCGTCAGGCGAATTTCATGATCAAACAACGCCAGATGCGCGTCGACTTCCTTGAGTTTGCTTTCTGCCTTGTATATTTTGACTAATAAATTCATAAGTCCGGCATCAGCGAGCGGCGGCAAAAGCGCGCTCACCTCGGCCTTGCGCAAGCCAAGTTTCATCGGGTTTTGTTGATGATGCCTCGCCAGAATCTCTGCGAGTCGATGCCATAAATTTTCGAGACGCTGGCGGTGAATAAACGTTTTGGGATTGAGCGCAATCAACGTTCCATTGGCCAGCAAGGTTTCGACCTGCGCGAGCAACTCTTCTTTTTTGTGGCCGGTTTCATTGGCAATTTGATCGAGCGTCACGCGGTAACGATCGGGCAACAGAAATTGAGCGATCAACAATTCTGCCGGCTCTTCCTGTTCAAGCGCTCGCAGCCGTGAGAGCAACGCGGGATTACGGCGGCGCAAGGGCTGGGCTTCGGCATCCAGCACGATGCCGCCGCCAATCGTGCGCGGCGGAGAGTATTGCCGCAAAACCAAAGGCTCCAGCCGCCGCGTTGCCGCCGGTTTCTCGAAACGAAGTTGCGCGTAGCCTGTTTCTCCCGGCGCGATTGCATTGCCGGTAAGCGGAATAACGCGCGCCATGATTTCCGCTGTGCCGAGATGCACGCGCACGCGCGTGCGGAGTTTCAACGCTGCAGGCGCGCTGGCCAGCATGCGCAAACGGCAATTGATGCGCATGGTGGGGCCGAAGTAATCGGGAAGCGTCAGCACTTGCCCGCGTGTGACTTCTTCGGCGGCGAGGCCCTGCAGGTTGATTGCCGCGCGGTCACCGATTTGAGCGTGATCTGCATTCTGGCCGTGCCGCTGCAAACCGCGTACACGCGTGCGTTTGCGTTCCGGCAGGATTTCGAGTTCATCGCCGAGCCGTGCTTGACCGGACAGCACGGAACCCGTTGCCACCGTGCCGAAACCCTTCATTGTAAATGCGCGATCAATCGGCATCCAAAAAACGCCGCGATCGGGCCGCGGCGGCAATTGTGTGATGAAGCCGGCAAGCGTTTGTTTGAGCGCAGCCACGCCCTCGCCGGTGACAGTTGAAACCGGAATCACCGGCGCTTGCGCGAGAAACGTTCCGGCAACAAGTTGGCGAATATCCTCTTGGATGAGAGCCAGCCAATCACGCTCGACCAGATCGATTTTGGTCAACACGATGAGGCCGCGCGGAATTTGCAGCAACTGGCAGATGTCAAGATGCTCGCGTGTTTGCGGCATCACGCCGTCATCGGCGGCAATCACAAACAGCAACAGGTCGATCGTGCTGACACCGGCAACCATGTTTTTGACAAATTTCTCATGGCCCGGCACGTCGATGATGGTGGCAAATTCATTCAAATGAGCAAAGCCCAAATCGATCGTCATCCCGCGCGTTTTTTCTTCGGGCAAACGATCGGTGTCCACGCCGGTGAGCGCTTTGACTAACGAGGTTTTGCCGTGATCAATGTGGCCGGCGGTGCCGAGAATGACATGACGGAAAGACATAGCGTGGTTATGGCATAGAAAGGCGTAGAAAGAGTTGCGGCTTTTTGTAAGGTAATTTGAGCAAGCGGTTGTAAGTCTCTGCTAACGACCGTGCGAATATAACAAATGCAAGTAAATTGATCAAGGATGGCGATGCCGCAATCTCCGCGATGAGCCGAGGCAGCGTGTATACTTAGCCAAATTGATAGACCGTTTGAATCATACTTCCGTCGCTCTTTTTGTTAGGATGATACTGCTTGCATGAGGACAGCGCAGGCTAAAATTTTCAGAAATGGTGCATCTCGCCCGCGGCCGGCTTCCACGACGTTGGACGGCATTGCCGCCACCCCTCCTCAACGCTTCAGCATTGCCATCGTTGGTTCTCTGCTCGTGCATGCCGTTGTTTTCGCGTTGTGGCTGTCATCTTCGCTGGTTAACAAGCCCGAAATTTTGGAAATTCGCGAGATCAGTTATGTCGATGAAGCTGAAACGCCGCCTGAAGAAAAAGCGCCGGAAATCGAGCCAGAGGTTAAGCCCGGGGAGGTCGATGCTTTTGATAATCGTGAAGCCGAGAGCAGCCGCGAGTTTGCCCGGACAACGGCGCCAAGCGCGCCGAGCACGCCCAGCTCAAATGGCATCGGCAATCCGTTTGCGAACGGTATTCCAGCGGGCGGCGGAGAGCCGGGCCCGCCCGCGCCTAACGTCGAAGATTTCGGCGTGCTCAAAGTAATGGATGGCGTAGCAGACGTCGCAAGCGCGAGTGAAGCCGTGTTAAGCATTCCGGGCGCGGGAAAATTTCTCAGCAACGGCCACGTCAGCAAGAACGGCGCGGATATCAGCGCGAGTGTGATGGACGGCTTTCTCGGCGGCACCGGAGACGGCAACGGATACGGCAATGGTGTGGACGGCATTTATGAAGGACTGAAGGGCGAAATTGGCGGCACCGGCGTCAAACTCGGAAAAGTCGGGCGGGTGGTGATTGAGCGCATTGGCCGCGTCAGCGGCAGCCGGGAGGCCACAACCGGAGGCGGCGGCCGTTCCGAAGAATCTTTGCGCCAGGTGATGATGGAAAATATGGGCCGTTTGCAATACATCTACACAAAGTATTTGAAGAACGGCATGCAAGCACATGGCAAAGTTGAAGTCGAAGTGACCATTGCCGCAAATGGGAAAGTTGAAGCGGTGGAGATCCTGTCGTCACAGATTGTGATTGCGGCATTTCAGAATGAGATTGTCGATGCCGTTCGGCGCTGGAAATATCAACCCATCGCCCGCGGCTACATGAAAGTGGTGTATCCGATGGTTTTTGTCCAGATGAACTAAAGGAATCGTTCGGAGAAAAAAATGGAATTGAATTTTTGGGAAACCCTGCGTGACAGTCCAACCTCGATGGTTCTGATTGCGTGTTCGCTGTTGGTCGTGACGTTCATCATCGAGCGCTGGCTTTATTTCCGCCGCACCAACATAGATGCCAATGCCTTCGTCAGCAAAATTTATTCAATGATGCAAAGCGGCGGGCCGCGCGCGTGCTTGCAATATTGTCAAACTTTGCAAGTGCCGCTGGCGGTGGTAGTGCGGGTCGGCCTGGAAAATTATGCCCTGGGTGAAAAGCGTTTGACGGAGATGATGGAAGCGACGGCGCTGGAAGAGAAAATCAAAATGGAGCGTTTTCTCAGCATACTCGGCACCATGGGAAACATTGCGCCGTTCATCGGTTTGTTGGGCACGGTTATCGGCATCATCCGCGCCTTTCATGATCTGGCCGTTTCCGGCTCCGGCGGGCCCTCGGTGGTGGCGGCTGGTATTTCGGAGGCCTTGATTGCAACCGCGATCGGTTTGTTCGTTGCCATTCCTTCAGCCATTTCCTACAACTTTTTTCTCCGGCGCGTGGGAACGATCATGGCGCAAATCGAAGCCACCACGCGCAAGGTGCGTGTGATTATCGGCATCGGCCAGATGCAGGAATCCGCCCCCCCGGAGGAATTTCACGCGCTGTCGAATTCGAACAATAATGCCAAGCGCACGACACGCGTCACCTCCGTGCGTAAAGGCTCTGGCATATGATCTCAAGTCAAACTGGTTTGAAATAAACGAATCGCACCGCGAGAATGGCCGCCGTGCACAAAACGGCATGCGTAGCAATTTATTGCCGGTCGCGCGGGTAAAAATGTTTGCAGAGCAACAACTCACCTGGAGTGAACGTTTGTATGCAGATCGGTGATCAAGAAGGCGCGGGGTTAAATGAGATCAATCTAACCTCGTTGATCGATGTTGCATTGGTGTTGGTGGTGATCTTCATGGTGATGACGCCGATGATCATGCAATCGCAAATCATGGTCTCGGCGCCGAAAGTGGGGAAGGCCGCGGGCAACCAAAAGCAAATGAATGCGCGCACGGAAGTCCATCTTTCGCGCACCGGCGGTATTCTGCTGAACGACGAGCCGGTGCCACCGCCAGCCTTGTATGAGAGCTTGCGCCAGCAGTTGAGTCAATCAAAGAACAAGCTGGTGGTGGTGAGCGCGGACGAGCAAGTGGTGCACGAACGTGTTGTCACTGTTCTCGATGTCGCGCGGCAGGCGGGCGCAAAAGAATTGTCAATCGTCAAACGAAAACTGTAATATGCAAATTGGAAAGCCCTCGGGCGATCTCATCAGCAATCCGAACCTGGCGCCGTTGGTGGATATTGCGCTGGTGTTGGTGATTATTTTTATGGTGACGGCGCCGCTGTTGGATGTGCCGTCGAATATTGAAGTCGATTTGCCCAAAGCCGCCACCATCGAAGCGAAATCGCAGGACAATATTACCCTCACGCTGTCTCCCACCGGGCAAGCGGCAATCAATCAAAACGAGCTGCCGGTTGCCAGACTGGGTCCGGCTTTGAAGGAAATGGTGGGGCGTCATCCCGATCGTCTCGTCGTCATTCGCGCGGATAAACAGGTGACGCACAAGCAGATTTTGGATTTGCTCGGACTGGCCAAGAAAAGCGGCGCGAAACGCATCGCCATTGCCACGGTGCAGCGGCGATAAATTTTAAATTGGCAATCGGCGGCCCCGCTCGCGTGATAGTCGTCCACGTAAACCTCCAACAGCAAATCTCACTTATCTGTCCGCGGTCAATGCCTGGATTTTTTCGGATTCGAATATATTCACCCCTGTCAAGTTTTGCTGTGCAATCCGAATCATCGCCTTTGCCACTACGCTTGCTTCAATCGCACGATACCGGCGCAATCGTCCAAAGAATGCAAATGAAAGCGCTGTGAACACGATCGCTCCGATTCTCTCGCCCAGGCGAAACTCCTGCCGCTCGCCCAATAACAACGATGGCCGGAAAATTTGCAACCCCGGCAAGGGTAGCTTGCCGAGCGCGGTTTCAATCTCGCCCTTGACCCGATTATAAAAAATGGAAGAACGTGAGTTCGCCCCCAGCGCGGTGACAATCAAGAATTGTTGCACGCCGGTTTGTGCGGCGAGTTTCGCAATTTCATGAGGGTAGGTGAAATCAACTTTATAAAAAGCCTCGGGTGAGCCTGCTTTCTTAATCGTTGTGCCCAGGCAGCAAAAAATTTCCTGCACGTTTTTCAGTTTATCGGCGTAGGGGGATAGCTGATCGAAATTAATGATCTCTTGCTGAAGTTTCGCATGTTGCACGGGCAACGGTTTGCGCAGCCAGACGATGATTTTATCGTAAGCAGCATTATCCAACAACAATTGCAAGCAATGACTGCCTACCAAGCCGCTGGCGCCGAGCACCAAAGCCGTTTTCGCCATTCTCTCACCGCAACCGCAGTACCTGCAACAGATCTCTTGATCAGCCGGAAGGAACTTGTTTGGGGAAGCTTCGAACGTGAATATGCCGCTTCTTGCGCGGGCCGAACCCCGCGTCGGGGAGATCGGCTTTATTCCAAAAAGATTTTGCTTTTTGCCTCTACGTTTTTCTTGTTGGCGCGGTCGGTGACCGTAACCGTCAATTCGTATTCACCGGGCTTGGCCGCGCTCAAATCAAGCCCGATTTGTTCGAACGTGTCAGGCGCGCTGGCTTCACGGTCAAATGCCAGTGATATTTTGGTTTTGCTGCCGCCGCCAAAGATGCCGCTCAGGCCGCCTTGCTTGGTTTTCAAGGCTTGCACGGTATACTCGATGGCGAATTTCGCTTTGCCTTCGCGATCCAATGTGAGGTTGTAAATTTCGAAATAAAGCTGCACCGGTTTGGCCAGGCTGAATTGCTTGTAGGGATTGGGTAAAATCGCCAAACCATTTTTGGTCAAGGGGCCTGCCTCTGACGCCGGCGAAATATTAAAAGCCAGGATCAAATCACTCACGCTCAACTTGTTTTCGGCGAAGTCCCGCAGAAAAGTTTCGAGGGTAAATCCTCCCAGGCGATTCGGTGTGACTTCGTTTTGGCGCGCGTGAAATGCAACGCGATAAGAGTCCGGGGCCGCGGTAAATTGATAGCTGTCGATAAACAGCCCGTGTGAAAATTGCCGCGACGATTGCGGATTCAGTGCGATTTGTTTGTCGACGCGCTCAAGCTCGTTCCAGGCCATGTCGTGCAGAACTGCGGCTTTTTCAAGCAGCAGCGCGCCGCGTTCAGGCTCATGATCTTTTAAAAGCTGGTTGACTGGAATGGCGTAATACAACTCGAGACTGCCGCGTCCTGCGGAGCCTTTGAAGGCTGCGGTATAAAACGACATGGCGAGCGGCTCGATTTTCGCATGCCAGGTGTGGCGGTCGCTATTCAAACCGACTTTCACAGATTGCACGCTTTGATCAGCCATTTCATTTTCATAATTCAAGCGCTCCGTGTTCGAAGCTGTCAACATCCGCATGTAAATCGGGCCCCAATGCAGACGTTCTTCCAACATGGCAGGATCAGTGAGAATCGGCGTCAGCCGCCAGTTGTTGCCTACGGCATTGTCCGCGATGACAAAATGAAACGTCAGTTCATTGCGGTCGGGAGTTTTGTAGTAGCGCCAGGATTCATTGGGATTCGAGCCTTGCCCGACAGAGAGGGCGGTGTCATCCGGCGGGCCTTGACGAATGAACACCAGGCCTTTGTCATTGAATTCATGGTTGAGAAAATAGACTTTGGTGTATTTCAAGTAAGTTGATCTATCCGGGCTGTTGAACCACGTGCGAAATCCGTCGAATGCGTAATTTTGTTCGGCGAAACGCAACCGGCGATAATGCTCGGCCAGGCGCTGGTTGACTTGCGCTGCCGGCATCGGGTCGCGGCTCAGCCACATTTTGTGGAAGAAATCACGATATTCCTCCGGCGAGGTTAACGAGGTGTATGCGTCATACTCGTCGTCGCTTACGATGTACTTCATGTCGTCAAAGACAAAATCAGCGTCGAGCTGCGACGCGATGGAATCGACCGCTTGCCAAAAAAAGCTTTGTGCAATTTCGGGTTTGCCGGCCTCATAAAAAGCGCGCGCACGCGACAGGCGCAAGGATTGCATATTGAGGTTCGCCGGGCGCAGCATCAACTCGCGAAAAATGGAATCAGCCGGCATCAGCTTACGGTTTAAGCGATAACACTCTCCCATGGCATATTCGGCGTGTTCATTTTGTTGCTGCGCCAGCCATTGCAAAGCCTCCGCCTCTCCGCGATGTTCGATAATATAGCGATACAAGCGGAACAGGCCGCGCTGCGGTCCGGCCAGGTCCGGGCGCAGGCGCACGGCCATGTGGCCCAGGCGAATCGCCTCCTCATAATCATCGCGATAGCGTTTGACCAGCGCAAGTTGATAAGGCGTGTCCATGAATAACGAATCGCGTGCCAGCACGGTTTTGAAATGTTTTTCCGCCTTGTCAAAATCGAATTTTTTCAACAAAAGCGCTTTGGTCGTCGCCATTTCGCGATGGCAAACGCCGCGATAGTAATGTGCTTCGAGATTGTTTTTATCCTGTTTCAAAATGTCATCGAAGCGATCGTCAGCCTTGCCCCATTTTCCCCAGGCCACTTCGATTTTGCCGAGATGGGCCAGGGCCTCGCGTGATTTGGGCGCCAGCCGCAATGCGCGCTCGAAGGCCTTGTGCGCTTGTTCGAGTTTGTTCTGCGCCATTGCTTCTTTGCCGCGTTTGAGCCAGGTCGCCGCGTCGTCGGCAAGCGCGACAAGGGGCAGATTGATGATGAGCAGCGTGACAAGGAGTGTTTGTTTGAGGGAGAACATAAGTTTGCGCAGCGGAAGATAGGTGAAAGCAACTCGCGGTCCACAGCAATGCCAAGGCATACGTGCGGCCGTGTTTGTGTTTAGCAGGCGTTGCGGGGGTAAACTATTGAAATGTTATTGCAAGCGCAAGCGCAAAAATACCGGCGGGACGCAAAACAATCCGGTTGACAATCGAGGCCAAAGTTGATAATTTGGGCTGAGTTGCTGCCAACATGCTGCACTGTGCGTGATTGTTGTTGGGCAGGAATCATTGCAACACGAGAGATCACATGGCGCTTGAAAAATTCGGGTGGAACGATTTTTTTGCCGCCCATTTTTCTCCCTATCAAGAGAAAGGCTTTGCCGCCGGTCGCGTGGCAATTGAACATCGCAAAGCTTATCGGCTCTACACGGAATTGGGCGAATTGTCCGCCGAAGCTGCCGGCAAGATGTTCTATGAAGCGCGCGGCGCGGAAGATTTGCCGGCGGTCGGCGATTGGGTGGTGATTCGCCCGTTGCTCGACGAGAAGAAAGCCGTCATTCATGCCGTGTTGCCGCGCAAGAGTAAATTTTCACGGAAAGCTGCCGGCGACAATACTGACGAACAAATCGTAGCGACGAATGTCGACACGGTTTTTCTCGTCAGCTCGTTGAACCAGGATTTAAATTTGCGGCGGATCGAACGTTATTTGACCTTGGCATGGGAAAGTGGCGCCATCCCGGTTATTGTGCTCAATAAAACAGATTTGTGTGACAATGTCGAAGAGTGTCGAGATGCGGTTGAGTCGGTCGCGCTGGGCGTGGCTATACACACCGTCAGCGCTGTGGCCGAGGAGGGCATGGCAGAGTTGGCGACCTATCTACAAAACAACAGCACGGTTGCTTTTCTGGGATCCTCGGGCGTGGGAAAATCGTCGTTGATCAACA
Organism: Candidatus Zhuqueibacterota bacterium; assembly: GCA_003576975.1. GTDB lineage: Bacteria > Zhuqueibacterota > Zhuqueibacteria > Zhuqueibacterales > Zhuqueibacteraceae > Coneutiohabitans. The sequence goes on along the minus strand of QEVD01000136.1, from coordinate 2,034 downwards.
AACTCCTCGGCGAAGAATATTTCAAAATTGGCGAAATTCGCGAGGCTGACGACAGAGGCCGGCATATCACCACGCATCGCGAGTTGGTGCTGGTACCCTCCGGCGGCTTGGTCATCGACACGCCGGGCATGCGTGAATTGCAGCTTTGGGAGGGCGCTGAAGGCTTGCAGGAAGTTTTTGAAGACATTGAACGTTTCGCCGCCGACTGCCGGTTTAATGATTGCCAGCATGAAAGCGAGCCGGGATGTGCTGTTTTAGCCGCGCTGGAGAAGGGCGAAATTAGCTCGGAACGCTACGGCCATTATAAAAAGCTGCAAAAGGAACTGGCATTTTTGCATCGCAAACAGGATCAACACGCGCAGCTTGAAGAAAAGAGAAAATGGAAGGCCATACATCGCAGCGTGCGCAAGCAATTGAAGCAGAAATACAAGTAGCAGGGGGCAAGTTGCAAACAGCAAACAGCAAACAGCAAACAGCAAACAGCAAACAGCAAACAGCAAACAGCAAACAGCAAACAGCAAACAGCAAACAGCAAACAGCAAACAGCAAGACTATAGGAGTTCGAAGCGATTGAATCCTTTTGCGTTGATTCAAAAATACTACGATCCCGGCAGCGAGGTGTACCGCATTTTGGCGGCGCACAGCGTGTTGGTTGCGGCCAAAGCGCTGGCGCTCGCGCGTGAGTTTCAAGCGCGACATCCTGAAAATAATCTCGACTTGGAATTTATCGAAGAAGCGGCGCTGCTGCATGATATTGGCATTTTTTATTGCGATGCGCCGGCAATTTTCTGTCATGGCAGCGAGCCGTATATCAAGCATACGATTCTCGGGCGTGAAATTTTAGAGAAGGAGGGCCTGCCGCGCCATGCGCTGGTGTGCGAGCGCCATACCGGCATGGGCCTCACCGCCGAGGAAGTTGTGCAACAAAACCTGCCTCTGCCCGTGCGCGATTATCTGCCCATCTCGTTGGAAGAAAAGATCATTTGCGTGGCCGATCGCTTCTTCATAAAAATTCCGCAGCAGCTTTATCAAGAGTTGAGTGTGGCGCAAGTTCGTCAGAAACTCGCCAAGTACGGTCCGGGCGTGCTGCAACGCTGGGAGGAGATGTGCCGGTTGCTTTTGTCAAACGCTGGCGCGGATTCCATTTGAACGGGGATGAATTGTGCGCCTTGTTTGCTGAATCCGGATCCTTGAAAAAATCTGCTGCAAAACACAATTCCCACAAAAGTGAATGATTTAAAATTACACTTGTGGGAATTGTTGTTTCGGGATAAATTTTTTCCTGACCGCAAGCGTACGGTTCTGAATTTCATTTCAACAATGTCATACGCCGCGTTTCGTTCAAGATCACTTCTCCGGTTTCTCCGCGAATCACCAGGCGATAAAAATAAACTCCGGTTGCCGCCAAGCGCCCGGTTTGATCGCGGCCATCCCAAGTCAATTCATGTCTGCCGCCGGCAAACATACTGTTGGTAAGTTCTCTCACCAGTTGGCCTGCATCATTGTAAATTTTTAAATCCACTTCTCCCGCATTGGGCAACATAAAACGAATGCGCGTTTCCGGGTTGAAGGGATTGGGATAATTCTGCAACAATTCATAATGCGTCACCGGTTGCGCCTCGTCCGCAAATTCCAGCTCTTCGCTTTCTTCTTTCGGCAAGGGCGTTGTGGAGCCATGAAATTGGAACGGCACGCGTGGTTCAACGGTGATTGCCCCGCCGCTGCAAATCGAGCCGCGAAATTTGCTGTCTTTGGAGAAGTGGATTTCTGCATGTGAGGCGATGAACGCGCCCAGCACGCGTGCGCCTTTGCCGATGTCGAGCTTGGGCACTTGTTTGAGATTGAAGGTCACTTTATCCGTGCCGGCCTCGCCCTCCGGCGTGATTTTGATTTGCACTTTTTCATCAATATCGAACTCTTCAACGATATTCACGCTCACCGGCCCGTCGGTGACATCCAGCAGAATCACGGCCAGCGGATCCGTATCAAGAGTATTGAAGTAGTAATCGCCGTTGCGCAATTTCACCGTACCTT
>QEVD01000135.1 GCA_003576975.1 Candidatus Zhuqueibacterota bacterium | reverse complement strand
AGTGGATCGACCACTTGATCCGGCTTTTTTGAAAGAGCAACTCACGAAGCGATACGTTCGTCTCGGGGTGATTGTCGCGGCTGTGGCAGCGCTCTTGTTTTGGATTCCCGGCTGGATCTCGCCTTCGGTGAGCAAGAACCGCATTCGCACGGCGAAAGTCGAAGCCGGGCCAATGGCTGCAACGATCTCAGCCGCAGGTACCGTGGTACCGGAGTTCGAGCAAGTCATCTCCAGCCCGCTGGACACGCGTGTGCTGCGCATTCTGCGCACGGCCGGCACAACAATACAAATCGGCCAGCCGATTATCGAGTTGGATGTCGGCGAAGCCAAACTTGCGCTGGCCCGGCTTAATGAACAACTCGCCCTCAAGGAGAATCGCCAGGCCCAGCTTCGAATCGATCTTGACAAGACATTGAACGATTTGCGCAGCGAACTTCAAATCAAGAAACTGCGCATTGATTATCTGCAAACCAAGGTCGAGCAGGAAGAAAAGCTGTTTCAGATTGGCGGGAGCAGCAAAGAGCAGGTCCGGCAAAGCAAGCTCGAACTGGAGATTGCTTACCTCGAATTTGCGCAACTCGAAAACTCAATCGCCAATACGCAACAATCGCTGCAAAACCAATTGGAAGGCGTGACGCTCGAAACCAAAATCACGCGCGGCGAGCGCGATGAAGCTGCGCGCCAGCTCGAATTGGCGGCGACGAAAGCCGATCGCAACGGCGTGCTCACCTGGGTGGTGCCGCAAGAAGGCGTCACGATTGGCAAGGGCGAAATGCTGGCGAAAATCGCGGACTTGAACGCCTTTCGCGTGGAGGCCACGGTTTCGGATGTGCATGCTTCCCGGCTCGCTGCCGGTTTGCCGGTCAACGTGAAAATCGACGATGAAACTAATCTTGCCGGCACGATTGCCAGCGTGCTGCCGGCAATTCAAAACGGCATCGTCACTTTTCTCGTCGCGCTGGAAGACAAGACCAGCCCACGTTTGCGCGCAAATCTGCGCGTCGACGTTTACGTGGTCACGGCAGCCAAAGAAAAAACGCTGCGCGTGAAACGCGGCCCGTTCGTGACCGGCGAAGGCGAACACGAGGTTTTTGTGATACGGGACGGCGCAGCGGTTCGCACACCGGTGCGCATCGGACTGGTTGGCTTCGATTATTTTGAAGTGATGGCGGGCTTGCAAGAAGGCGAGGAGGTGATTATTTCGGATATGAGAGACTTTATTCATATGAAGGAAGTGAAAATTCGAAAATAAAGAATTCTCCGTCGAAATTTCCAGCGAACGTTCACATTTGAGGCATTGAGGTTCAAAACATTTCGGAGGCAGCATGATAAAACTTGAAAACGTCGAGAAAGTTTATCGCACCGACAAGATTGAGACGCAGGCGCTGGCCAATCTCAATCTGCACGTGCGGGAGGGTGAGTTCATCGCCGTGATGGGGCCGTCCGGCTCGGGCAAAAGCACGTTGCTCAACCTCGTCGGGCTGTTGGATGAACCTTCAAGAGGGCAAATTCAGATCAACGGCGCGACGATTACCTCCTATCGCGACCAGCAGCTTGCGAGGTTGCGCAACGAATATATCGGATTTATTTTTCAAAGCTTTCATCTCATCAATGATCTCAGCGTGGTGGATAACGTTGAAATCCCGCTGCTTTATCGCCGCCTCTCCAACGCTGAACGCCGCCGGCTCGCGCTGCGCGCGCTCGATCGTGTGGGACTGGCCTCGCGCGTGCATCATTTCCCCTCGCAACTTTCCGGCGGACAGCAGCAGCGTGTCGCAATTGCGCGCGCCATTGTGGGCAAACCTAAAATCCTGCTCGCCGATGAACCTACCGGCAATCTCGACAGCCACATGGGCGACGAGATTATGAATATCCTGTTCGATCTCAATCAAGAGGAAAAAACAACGGTTGTGATGGTCACGCACGATCCGCGCCTCGGTGAGAAAACGGAACGAATTGTACGGCTGTTTGATGGGAGGCAGGTGAACTAAACTCGTTGCTGGTCGCTTGTTGCTGGCAAACTGGAAAAGACGCAACGAGCAACCAGAAACAAGCAACCAGGAACCAGATTATGCTTAAAAACTATTTAAAAATCGCCATAAAAGTCCTGTTGCGGCGGAAATTCTTCACCTTCATCAGCCTCTTCGGCATCAGCTTCACGCTGGTTGTGTTGATGGTGGTGGTCGCTTTTCTTGATCATATTTTCGGTCCGCTGCCGCCGGAGACCAGGCTGAATCGTTCGCTCGGCGTCTTCACGGTGTTTATTTCAAGCCCGGACGGCAGCAGTAGCCGGTCGGGCGCCGCGGGGTATAATTTTTTGGATCGCTATGTTCGCACATTGTCCACCCCGGAAAAAGTCTCCATCTTCACGTTTCCTCGCGGAGTGAATTCTTATCAAAACGGGCAACGCAAACCTGTTTACCTCAAATATACCGACGGCGCTTTTTGGGAAATTTTGGATTTCGAATTTTTGGAAGGGCAGGCTTTCACGCAGGAGGATAACCGCAACGCCAACGATGTTGCTGTGATCAATGAAGCCACACGCAAAAATTTCTTTGGTGACGCAAACGCCGTGGGCAAAACGATCGCAGTCGACGGTCAAAATTTTCGCGTCGTGGGCGTGGTAAAAAATACCCCGATCTTCCGTCTCACACCCTTTTCCGACGTGTGGGTGCCGCTCAGCACCGCCAAGGCAAAACCCTCGACTGATTTGACGGGCAATTTTCTGGCCTTAATCCTGGCGAAGGATCGCGCTGATTTTGCCAAGATCAAAGAAGAGTTTCAAGACAAACTCACGCAGGTTGAATTTGCTGATCCCCGCGAGTTCAACACGGTTGTTTCTGCGGCGGAAACTTTTTTTGAAACAATTGCGCGCGGCTTGTTCGCGAATGATCGCTCCGCGGAGAGTTATGCCGGCCGGCTGCTGGCAATCATCGTTGTGTTGATGATCATGTTCATGGTGTTGCCCACCGTGAATCTTGTCAATCTCAATGTCAGCCGCATCATGGAGCGCGCTTCTGAGATCGGCGTGCGCAAGGCTTTCGGCGCTTCCTCGTGGGTTCTCGTCGGGCAATTTGTCGTCGAAAACGTCCTGCTCACGCTCATCGGCGGCGTGCTCGGCTTCGTCTTCGCCGTTATCATTCTGCACCTGCTCACCAACAGCGGATTGATACAGTACGCCGAATTTCACATGAACTACCGCATCTTTTTTTACGGCTTATGCCTTGTTCTATTTTTTGGCGTCTTTTCCGGAGTCTATCCGGCGTGGAAAATGTCGCGATTGCATCCGGTTGCGGCCTTGCGTTCCTAACGGTGCGGCCGCGCGAGAGGTTGCCATCACCATTAACGTTGCCTCTCTTCGCGCATGCGCGCACGAGAGGCTAGCGCCGCCCATCAAACATCCGAGGGAATATCATGATCAAGCATATTTGCAAGCTTATGTGGAATCGTAAAAGAAGCAACTTTTTGATGATCGTCGAAATCTTTTTTACGTTTCTCGTACTCTTTGCCGTTGCAACGCTGGTTTCATATTTCATCGCTAACTATAACCAGCCCTTGGGGTACTCTTATGACAACGTTTGGCAGGTTAATATTAATATGAATCAAACCAGCGACGATTACTGGTCGCCCGAACAAGTGGCGACAGTGAATCAATTATATCTTGCGACGCGCGATTTGGGCGAAGTAGAAACGGTTGCCGGCGCGCTGGCAACGCCATACGATTTTGGCGGCCGCGTTTCCGGCCTTGAGATTCACGGAAAACGCGCCGAGGCCGGCGTCAACGAAGTCTCCGTGGACTTCAAGGACGTGATGGGGCTGCAGCTCGTTGCCGGCCGGTGGTTTGAAAAAGCCGACGAAGCCATGAATTGGCAGCCGGTGGTGATTAATCAAAAACTCAGCCGGGCATTGTTTGGAGAGGACGATCCGGTCGGCCAGCAATTCGAGCCGTGGTCGTCCGCGAATGAAGAAGTTCGCGTCATCGGAGTCGTCACGGATTTTCGTCAAGGCGGCGAGTATCAGGGGTTGGGCAATTATCTCTTTGAGCTGAAGCAACTGGATAATCCGGCACAGCGCCCGCCGCGCAACCTGCTCATCAAAGTTCGCCCGGGAACAACGGCAGCGTTCGAGGAAAAGCTTGCAAACCGCCTGCAAGCCGTGGCCAAGGAATGGTCGTTTGAAATACAGCCGCTAGCGCAGAAGCGTGAGTCATCCTTAAAACTTTTTCTGGCGCCATTGATTGCCGCCGGTTTGATTGCCGCATTTCTGATGATTATGGTGGGCTTCGGCCTGGTGGGCGTGCTGTGGCAAAATGTTACGCAGCGCACGCGTGAAATCGGCTTGCGCCGCGCCAAAGGCGCCGCTGCGCAGGATATCTACAAACAAATTCTGGGCGAGCTATTTGCCATTACCTCCGCCGGCTTGTTAATCGGAATCATCGTCGTCGTGCAACTTCCGTTGCTTGATTTGGTCGGGGTTAGTACCAACGTATTCATCACCGGCTTGCTGCTTTCAATCGCGCTGATTTATCTGTTAACCTGCGCGGCGGGATTGTATCCCAGTTGGCTGGCGACCAAGGTTCGCCCCGCAGAAGCGTTGCATTATGAATAATGCAAGACGGCTAAATCTTCTAAACGCATACGGCTGCTCGAAGAGCCTCGATTTTCAACTTGTCTAAACATCGGTGCGGGGCTTTTGACCGTGAGAATCCGTGGGAATTCGTGTTCATCCGTGGCTAAAAAAGTACCTTTAGTACCTGAATTTTGCACGATGGTTACTTTTCATCAAAGCTTGATGGCCTGCCGCACACAACTCCACAGTTATTCCGCTCGAAGGCAAAAAAATCTTTTGTTTATAAAAATAATTTGCGACATATTTTGTTATCTTGCCAGTGTTAATTTGGAAGGAGCTGGTTCTTGGATCCCGCACATGACGATTCCTTCGTCTTGGGACCAGGGCCAGTTCCTTCTTTTTTTGATTGCCGCCGGGAAATCGGAGTCTCGCTTGCGCGAGAAGGTCAATTCGCAAGGTGAACACCTGAAGGCGCGATTACAAACTTAGCTAAACATTGCCCTAGATGCCCTCTCTCCTCGAAATCAACCACCTGCATAAACGCTTCGGCAGTACCATCGCACTCGACGGCGTGAGCTTGAGCGTCAACGCCGGCGAGATTCACGCAGTGCTCGGCGAAAACGGCGCGGGCAAGAGCACACTCATGAATATTTTGTACGGCTTGCTGCAGCCCGAGGCCGGCGAGATGAGACTCGCGGGCAAGCCGTTTCGTCCGGCCAGTCCGGCAGACGCCATCCGCGCGGGCATTGGCATGATTCACCAGCATTTCATGCTCGTGCCCGATTTCACGGTGATGGAGAATTTTCTGCTCGGCAATCCACGTTTTGGCGTGCGCGGCGCAGCGTTGCAGCAGGCGCAAACCGAAGTGCTTGAGCTTTGCCGCCGCCTGAGTATTGACATCAGCATCTCCCGCCCTGCGTCATCCCGGAAGCATCCGTGGCTAGGTTTGCGTCAAATCCTGCGTATGAAAAAAAAATCACGCGGCGATAAAAACAATGAAGCGCCGCGCTCCTCGCAACATGCGGGATTCAGCCTGAATAGCAGGATTGCGGATCTCTCCGTGGGCCAGCGCCAGCGCGTGGAAATCGTCAAAACCCTGTTGCGGCAATGCCGTTTGCTGATTCTGGATGAGCCTACTGCCGTGCTCGCGCCGCAAGAAGTGAAGGAGTTGTTCGCCCTGCTGCAGCGCTTGCGCGAGGAGGGTTATGCCACGATTTTCATCTCGCACAAGATTCATGAAGTGCAGGCAGTGAGCGACCGCATTACGGTGTTGCGCAACGGCAAGGTTTCCGGCGCATTCAACACCGCAGAGGCCAGCATCGAGATGATCCGCCGCGCCATTACGCCCGTTCGGCAAGCTCAGGGCAAGTCGCCAAGCAGTGCACCGGCGGCCGCGCAAACCAAAATCGTTTTACGCGTTCAACGGTTACGTGCCCGGGGCAATCCCGGCCATCTCGCGCTCGACGGGCTTTCGTTCGAGTTGCGCGCCAGTGAAATTTTGGGCGTGGCCGGCGTGGACGGCAACGGCCAGGCGGAATTGGCGGAAGTGTTGCTCGGTTTGCGCCAGCTCGAAGACGGAAAAATCTATTTTGAAGATCAAGACATTGACCAACAAATCAGCCGGTTCGGCAAGCTCACGGCAAGCCAAAAACGTTTTGTCGCCGGCTTCGCACATATTCCCGGAGATCGGCAGCAGATGGGATTGTTTCCGGAATTGACGATTGCACAAAATGCCGCCGCACTGGCCTATCGCGCACCGGATTTCAACAAACACGGGTGGCTGCAACCCGCGAAGCTGCGCGAATACTGCCAAACGATTGTGAATACTTTTGATGTACGCGTATCGAACCTCGATCTGCCGGTAACGACTCTTTCCGGCGGCAATCAACAAAAGCTCATTGTGGGCCGCGAGCTGGCGCGCCGGCCGAAAGTGTTGATTGCCGTCAATCCCACGCGCGGCGTGGATTTAAGTGCGACCGCGAAAATTCATCAAGAGATTCTCGCGGCGCGGGCGCAGGGCGCGGGTGTATTGTTGATCTCGACCGAATTGAGTGAGATTTATGCGTTGTCGGATCGCATTGCGGTTTTGTTTAAAGGCCGGTTTGCCGGCATCTTCCCGCCAGAGATTTCCGCGGAGGAAATCGGCGCGTTGATGTTGGGTGAAGTAAGCGAATAAAGGCAAAAACGAAATCAGCATAGCCGGAAGCCTGCCCGGGCGGTAGCGTTTGTATAAGGGCATAAAACTCTGTGGGTGAAAAAGCATGCTCAAATAGATTGTCATGGAAATTTCCGCTCTCGTCCTCGCGGCCGGCGCTTCCCAGCGTATGCCGGGCCAGAACAAACTCTTGCTGCCGTTGGGCGCGAAAACCATTATCGCACACACCGTCGATCATCTCCTGCAATCAAAAGCCGGTGAAGTGATCGTCGTGCTTGGCCACGAAGCTGAGGCCGTGCAGCGCGCTTTATCAGGCCGTGAGGTGGTATTCACAACCAATCCCGATTTTGCAGAAGGGCTGTCGACTTCGATTATCGCAGGCTTGCAAGCCGCCTCAAAATCGGCGAGGGGATTTTTGATTTCGCTAGGCGATCAGCCGCTGGTAACGTTTCCTGAGTTGAATCTTTTGATGCAATGCTTTACTTATGCCGGGGACTATTCGATTATTGCCCCGGTCTATCGCGGACGGCGCGGCAACCCCGTGATTTTCGATCGTAGCCATTTGCCCGAAATGCTCGCGATCTCCGGCGATGCCGGCTGCAAAGCCATCATTGCGAGACATGCGCACCGCGTTCTCGAAGTTGAAATGCAAACCGATCATGTTCTGCGTGATGTCGATACATTCCAGAGCTATGAAACTATGCAGGCGCGCTTGAATCAACCAAAGAAATGAGGACACCCGATGGAAGCCAAAATCACCAAAACGCGCAAATACCGCGCAGACATGAACGAAAAAATCTTGACCAGCGGTTTCAATGATTTCAAGAAATTCTTTGCGCTCGACAACAAAGCATATCTCGACGGCAGCATTCCGGTCAAATACAAGGAACTGATGGGGCTCGTCGGCAGCATGGTATTGCGCTGCAACGATTGCATTTTTTATCATCTCGATCGCTGCGTCACCGAAGGCGCGACGCGCGAGGAGTTGCACGAGGCCATGAACATCGCCTTGATCATCGGCGGCTCCATCGTCATTCCGCATTTGCGCTATGCCTTCGAAATGCTGGACGAGCTTTATGCGGAACAAGAGTCGAAATAACCCGAGGCCGCCTCTTGAAGGAACAATCACATGACGTCACCCAATGACATTGTAATCTCCGTCAACAATCTGCACAAATCGTTTCACGGCAATCAAGTCCTGAAGGGCGTCGATTTGCAGGTTGAAACGCGTGAGCTAACCGTCCTCATCGGCCCCTCGGGCTGCGGCAAGTCAACGTTTTTGCGCTGTCTGAATTGCCTGGAAATGATGGATCAAGGCAAAATTACGATCGGGGGCATCACGCTCGAGCGCAATCACAAAACGCAGGCGGTGAGCAATGACTTTCACGCCAGAACGCTCGCCCTGCGCATGAATGTCGGCATGGTGTTTCAAAGCTTCAATCTCTTCCCTCATTTGACGGCTTTGGAAAATGTCATGCGTGCGCCGATGGTCGTTAAGAACATTTCAGAAGCGCAAGCTCGAAGCAAAGCGCTCGATCTCTTGAGCAAAGTGGGGCTGGCTTCGCATGTCCATCATTATCCCTCGCAGCTTTCCGGCGGCCAGCAGCAGCGCGCTGCCATTGCCCGCGCGTTGGCGATGGAGCCGCAAGTGATGCTCTATGATGAACCGACTTCCGCGCTCGATCCCGGCCTGGTCGACGAAGTGTTGAATGTGATGAAAACGCTGGACGACGAGGGCATGACGCAAATCGTGGTCACCCATGAAATGAGTTTTGCCAAGAATGTCGCGGATAAAGTGGTTTATTTTGACGGCGGCAACATTGTCGAAAGCGGCCCGCCGGAAAAAATTTTTTCGTCGCCGGCAGACGAACGCACACGAAAGTTTCTGAAGAAATTTTTGTGACGGCAGTCGCGCCTCATGCCAATCCATTCTCCTGCAATTTACACGCAGCGTGCGTTCGAATCCCATTGCCACAGGTCTACTCACAACATGACACTGCCGATATCTTTCCCGACACGTCTCTCTAAAATCTTTTGCGCTCTCATTTTGGCCGCGACTCTCGGCCATCTCAGCCCGGCCTTTGCGCAGGAATCAGCGCCGCCGCTGCGTTGGGGCGCAGATTCGGAAGGCGGCGCGCCTTTTATTTTTCCCGATCCTCGTGATCCCAGCAAAACGCTGGGCTTTGAAGTCGATTTGGTTGCGGCGCTGGCTGCGGAACTGAATCGCGAGCCGGTGTTCGTGCAAAATCAATGGGACGGTCTGGTGCCGGGCCTGCGCATCGACAACTATGACATCGTGGTTAACGGTTTGGAGATCACGCCGGATCGCGAGCAGGAAATCAATTTCTCGATTCCCTATTATGTGACGTTCGAACAATTGACGGTGCGCAAAGACACCTATGACATCAACAGTTTGGAGGATTGCAACGGAAAAGTGGTAGGCACGCTGAAAGCCTCGTTGGCTGAACGCATTTTGCAGGCGCAACCCAATATTGAAATTCGTTCGTACGACGGCCAGATCACGGCGTATGAAGATCTCGCGCTGGGCCGCCTCGATGCCGTACTCATGGATCATCCCATCGCGCTGTATTATGGCGCTTCCAATGCCAATCTAAAATTCGTCGGCGACGCGATTGGCGAGATGAAATACGGCATCGGTTTGCGCAAGGAAGATACCGCGTTGTTGCAGGACATCAACCGCGCGCTGCAGAGGCTAATTGCTGACGGACGATTGCGCACAATTTACGAACGCTGGAACATGTGGACGCCGCGGCTGGCAAAATTCTTCAACGATGATGCGCCCTCGAACACGCCGCCCGAGGCCTGGGAAGCTTTCCTGCGTGAAAACCGGCTCGAACGCACCTGGCAGAACAAACTGCAGCGCTATCGCGATGATTATCTTCCGCTGCTGGCAAAAGCCGCGGTCACGACCATCGGCCTTTCGATATCGTCTATGATCTTGGCAATTTTATTCGGTTTGATTCTCGCGCTCACGCGCTTGTATGCGGTGCAACCATTTTCTTTTCTGGCGACTTTTTATATTGAAGCGGTGCGCGGCACGCCGTTGTTGGTGCAATTGCTTTTTATTTATTACGCGCTGCCGCAACTGGTGGGCATCAAGTTATCGCCGGTGGTGGCGGCTGTGGCCGGGCTGGCGTTGAATTATGCCGCGTATGAAGCAGAGAATTATCGCGCCGGCATTCTCTCGATTCCGCGCAGCCAGATGGAGGCGGCGCTGGCTCTGGGCATGACGCGCTGGCAGGCGCTGCGGCACGTCATCATTCCACAGGCTTTGCGGCTGGTGATTCCACCGGTCACCAATGATTTCATTTCTTTGATCAAAGATTCTTCAATTGTTTCCGTCATCGCGATGGTGGAGTTGACGCGCGAATATCAACGTTTAGCGGGTATCGATTTCGATTATCTCGGCTTGGGCGTGGTCGTAGCGGTGATGTACTTTCTCATCGGCTTGCCGTTTGTGCGCTTGGCCGGTTGGGCAGAAAAGAAATTCTCGCTCGACAAACGCGCCTCTGCGCCCATCGCTACGCATTGAGGCTAATCTATACAAATTCTTGGCGCCTTGCTCCAAAATACTATCTCAAGACGAGACAACAATTGTCAATTGCCCCTTCTCACGGGACTGGCAAATTCAGGAAAGCAAAACGAGATGAGCTTCTCATTCATGGCTGCGAGGTAGCAGCGAAAGCCCGTATGAAATTCTTTTACAGCAATCGTATCCGTATTTTTTAGATTGCTGTAAACTTGAATCTTGTATCAACCCAAAAGGTGACAGCACAACCGGCTGCGACTTACGCGCTTATCCATCCTCCATACTCTGAAAGCGACCCCCCATGTCAAAATTCTTTTGCGCCTGTACAGTTTTGATCGCGGCTCTTTTTCTGTCTTCCTCAGCTTTCGCGCAATCTCCTTTGGAATACCAGCTCATTCTGGAGAATCCCAACGCCCATTTTCTTCGAGTGAATCTCAGCGTCCCGGTCAACGCAAAAAGCAGCGACTTCAGCCTGCCGGCATGGGCGCCGGGTTCGTATCAAATCGCTAATTATGCCAAATACGTGCAGGACTTTTCCGCGCGCGACGAGACAAACCGTTCCTTGGCATTTGAGAAAATCGATAAACAAACCTGGCGCGTCAATGCGGCGCCGGGATCAAAGCGATTGACGATCAGCTATCGCGTGTTCGCGAACATTCTCAGCGACACCGAAAGCGAATTCAATGAGGAGCATGCGCAGATTTTCGGGCCGCAGGTGTTTATGTATGCCGTCAATCGCAAGACCAGCCCTGTGCGTTTAAGCATCGCGCCATTGCACGGTTGGCGCATTGCCACCGGCCTCGAAGCCTTGAACGATTCGACGTTCCACGCAGCCGATTACGATTCCTTCATCGATGCACCGCTGGAAATCGGCAATTTCAACGAAGTTCAATTTGAACACGACGGCATAAGCTTTCGCCTGGCAGTTCATGGCGAAGCGGACACCAGCCGGATTGGTGATTTTGCCAGGCACCTGCAACGAATCGTCGCCGAGCAAATGCAGATGATGGGCAAAGCGTCTTTCCGGCAATATGTTTTTATCTGGCACGTCGATGCGCGCGCGGAGTATTATGGTTTGGAGCATCTCAATTCGACGAGCATCGGCATGCCGCACCGCCTGGGCGACTTGAGCAGCGCCGGCGACGTT
>QEVD01000746.1 GCA_003576975.1 Candidatus Zhuqueibacterota bacterium | reverse complement strand
GTGAGCGCATCACCGTCAGGATCGCTAAAAACCGCGCTGAGCTTGTTGAACAAAACGTTCGCGCTGCTGTTTTCATTCACTGCAACTTCGGGAATGCTTGTGACCACCACCGGCTGCCGGTTCAAGCGCGCAATCGTCACATACACCCGCGCCGAGCTGATACCGCCGCGGCCGTCGTCAACCGTGTATCCGAAGGCATCCTCGCCATAAAAATTTTCTTGCGGAATATAGGTGACGCTGCTGTCGCCGGCGATTTCCACTTTGCCGATGGTATTGGTAAGATCGAGCGCGGTTACCTGCAGCGCGTCCTCGTTGTCGTCAAGATCATTTTGCAGAACCACGATAGTGACTGGATGATTCATGCGCGTGGCGGCGGAGTCGTTCTGCGCCAGTGGCGCGCGATTGGTCGCTGCAACTGTAACGACATCCACACCGGTTGCTTTATAGCGCACCTGAAATTCTACGTTTTTCGGCAGTTTGCTGATGACCTGGCGGAACTGTCCTGTTGCCGCACCAAACTCCATCACGCGGAAGCTGTCGCCCACGCTGGGCGTGAAACCATTCATCAACTCCAATTCCAAATCGCCGTCCAATGTTGCGTCGCCGCTGACGACCAGCCGCGAGTATTGCGTGCCCGCCTGCAAACCGCCGATCGTGATCGTCAACTTGCCCGCGGGCAGTTGCCGGTAGGGGCCGGCAATGCGCATGATGCCGAACAAAGCGCCGGGCCGCACAATGCCTTCATTGGTGAACGACATGGTGGGCGTGTTCACGGTGCCGTTGCCCACCAGCATGCCGCCCTGATGATTGATGCCCGCCGCATCGCCCAAAAAAAGCGAGCGCGTATCGATGACTTCAAATCTGCCGTAGTTGTTGATCTGTCCGGTGACAAAAACGTCGGTAATGGCGCGCACGCTGGCTGTGCTGTTGATCGTCACCTCATGCAAATACGAACGATTACCGGTGCCGGGCCGTTCGAACGACACGACCTGAACATTCGTGCCGTCGAACACGAAAGTCGTACCTTCGGGTTGAATGGCCGCCGCGCTGATCGCCTGCGTCAAATTGCCGCGCAGCACAATGGTTCCCGCTTGCAGCACATTCAAGCCTTCGAACGTGGCATTGCCGCTCACGATTAAGCGGTCGGAAGCATTGTTCATGATCAAATGCTTTTCAGCGCTGAAGGCGCTGGTTTTGAAATGGCCGCCGATCTCCAGCGTGTGCCCGTTGAGCGTTAAAGATTGTTTCGGCAAAATCGTCAAGCTTGCCGCGGGATTAGGCAGCGCCAGATCTTCGTTCATCACCAGCGTGCCGGCAATGTTGGTGTTGTGAACGGCATACGTTCCGTTTTCGATCTTCGGCAAAGCGCTGGTAAAATTGGCGGCGAAGCCGGCGGCTTGACTGAGCGCGGTTCCCGCTTGCAACTTGAGCTGGCCGGTGATGAAGATATCCGATGCGAAGCTCACGCCGGCGGGATTGCGCAGCGTCATGTCTTTGACGAAAGAACGATTGCCCGTTCCAGGTTTCTCGAAGGCAACGGTTTGC
>QEVD01000134.1 GCA_003576975.1 Candidatus Zhuqueibacterota bacterium | reverse complement strand
CGCATCGGCATTTGGGGCTGGAGTTACGGCGGTTATATGTCGGCGTTTTGTTTGCTGAAAGGCAATGAAGTTTTTAAAGCAGCAGTGAGCGTCGCGCCGGTAACCGATTGGCGCAATTACGACACGATTTATACCGAACGCTTCATGTTGACGCCCGCGAAGAATCCCGAAGGCTATGAGCGCACCGCGCCGGTGAAATATGCCAAGAATCTCAAGGGCAAGCTGCTACTCGTGCACGGCGCGAATGATGACAACGTACACATGTCCAACGCGCTGCAGCTTGCCATGGCGTTGCAGGACGCGCGCAAACCGTTCGATTTCATGATCTATCCGCGCAAGCAACACGGCATCAGCGGCCGTGATACGCAAGTACACCTGTTCAACATGATTACGGATTTTTTGCTCGAGAATTTGTAAGCAAGAGGTGTGGAAACGAGGATTGGCGAAGATAAGTGGAAAGTTTCAGCCCTGAATTTTGCCGCTAATCCTCGTTTCCATTTTTCGGGTGAGCGATCTTCGCGGTATAAGATTTTTCCAGCCTCTTCAAAAAATTTTCATCAATCGTAACTCCCGCCTGCACCAGCGCCAGCAACGCTGCGCCGATCACCGGCGGGAAACGCGCCTCAACAATTTGCACTCGCGTTTTTTCGGTGCCGAGCGCCTGCCAAAATGAAGACAATAACATCTCGCGCCGGCGAAAAAGCCCGCCGAGAAAAACCAACGGGATACTCTGTTGCTGCTCGAATTTTTGCAGCGCAGCCTGAACATGCCGTCCGAGCGCAAATCCGGTTTCATTGAGCAGGCGTTGCGCCACGGCATCGCCGTTTGCGGCAGCCTCAAATACCAGGGGCGCCAGCTTTGCCATGCGCCCGCGATCGAAGTCCGGTTGGTAAATTTTACTGATGCTCAATTCGATGCTTTCGACTTGAAAGTGTTGTTCGAAAAATTTTCGCAGCGCCGTTTTTTCCCCGCGCCCATCCCAATCTTGCAGCGCCGCGTTGATGGCATTGCGCGCCAATGCGAAACCGCTGCCTTCATCGCCAATGAGGTAACCCCAACCGCCGATGCGCACGAGTTTGCCGGAATCGGTGCGCGCGAAGGCAAATGAGCCGGTGCCGGCGTTCACGATGATGCCCGGCCCGCCTGCGAAAGCGCCGGTGAGCGCACTCACGGCATCGCTATCAACGCTAATATGTTTTGCGAGATGAACCGCGGTTAATGCCGAGCCTACAATTTCGCGATCAGCAGGCCGGCCAACGCCGGTGGAGCAGACGCCGGCAAAATCAACCGGCCCAGTCGTAACGTTGGCATCATGTTGTAATGCCGCCAGCAATTGCGAAATCGGTTGCGCGATGGCGCCGCGCACTTGTGCGTAGATCACCGGCGCGGCCTGGCGGTTGGCAAGAATTTCGCCATCGCCGCGAAGGAGGCAGCCGTTCAACGCTGTGCCGCCGCCGTCAATACCGAGAATATGGATTTCAGGGGAAAGTGAGTTCATGGCAAAAAGAATTAAGAAAATGTTGGTAAGTAAATTGGCCGTTAATCGTGTGAGCGCAGGTTTTCTGAGAAGATCGCCTGGCTTTGCTTTGGATAAGATTTGAAAGGCAATGAGGCGTTTGCCGCAAGACGGGCTTGCAGCTTGCGATAAAGAAAGATGATGACTGCAAGTTTGAGCGCGCTGCCCGGCAGGAAAACAATGCAGCCCATCCAAGCTGCCTTGTCAAAGCTTAACGCGGATCCCAGAATGAAGTTCGTACTCAGCCACAGATAGATCACACCCAGCGTAAAAATCATGGCAACGCCGGCGGCATTTGCCAATATCAATCGTGACAGCGGGCGCTCCGGCAGCGAGAAACCGCGAAAGAATCTGCCGTGCAGTATCACGCCTGCAACGAAGCTGGCGAGCGGAAACCCGAGCAAATAGCCGAAGGTTGGTTGCAATACATACGCCGGGCCGCCGCCATTCGCAAAGATCGGCAGGCCCGCGAGGCCAAGTCCGAGATAAAGCAATTGACTTAATGCGCCGAAAAACGGCCCCAAAATATTGCCGGACAGCAGAACGAAAAAATCCTGCAAGCTCAACGGCACCAGCGGCAGGGGAATGCGAATAAATGCGCCGATAACGGTAAGCGCCGTAAACAGGCTCGTCAGCGTCAGGAGACGCAGTTTTTCACGCGTGGGTACGGCGGCCGCTTTCGATTGCATCCGCGCCTCAACTTGGGAGAATTCTTCGAATAGTAAATTTTTGTTGGCGAATATACAAAGCCGGAGTTGCAAAGTCAAAGGTTGCAACTTGGTTGCGTGCGGGTTATCTTTGCTTTTCACACGCGCCTTGACACGTAAACCGCCTCTGCGGAAACGCCGCGCACGATGGCCAAATGTTATAATTCAATAACGAAAAGGAAGAACGATGACGATACGACACACGCGGTTGAAATGGTTCTTGTCGCTTTTTTTTGTTCTGTTGGGATGGAGTTTCACGGCAGCGCAGACGGCAAATGAGGTGAGCGTCACCATTGAGATCTTTGCCGACTCAACCAATCACCTCGCCGCAACGTTGCGCGTGCCTGCCGGCGCGAATGCCCGCGAGGTGATGGATAAACATTTCAAAATGGATTACGCCGATTTCACGCATCGTTTCGTGTCCGGCATTGCCGGTTTTAAGGCAGCGGCGAAAGATCGAAAATTTTGGAAGCTGGAGATCGATGGGGAGGCGTCAAAAGTCGGGATCGCGGAGGTGAAAATCACCAAGCCGGTGCGCTTGCGCTGGGTGATGGCTTCGTTTTAATTCTCCGTGTAGGAGATTTTCTTGAGCAATTGTTCGCGCGAGATTTTTTGCGCGTTGAAATCCTCGGCATCCTGTTTTTTTATGCGATAAATCAGTTGATTCGGTTGATGGGGAGGCGCATCGAGTAAGTCCGTCACCAGCACGATCCATTCTTGTGGCTGCAGGCGCGGCAGCGCCGGGCTTTGCTGCGTGATAATGTCAATCAACTTGTTTTTGAGCTGGCCATACTCGCTTTGCCAATTTTGCTGGCGTTCATTAACCACGATTTGCATGCGCTGGGCATGTTGCTCTGCCCGGCGTTTCAACTCCGCCATGATTTGCGCGGCGGTTTTGAATTCCTCAAAATCCACCGCCTTTTCCGGCCTCTCCGCTTCGTCTTCGAGCCAAAAGTTTTCCATGAAGCTGCGGCCCAATTGGGCATTCGTGAAAAACACGGCGCCATAATTTTCAAGATAAATGCCGCGCGCCTCGCCCGCGCGATTTGAGACGGCGCGCCCGATCGCTGCGGCAATGCGGCTCAAATCATGATCATCGGCATTCATTTTCTTGCTTTGCATGCGCGACTGGAATTGTGCCCGATCCAGTTTGCCGGTGTGCAACGCGGCAAGATCAGGCTGGCGCACCAGCGCAAGCATCTCTTCCTCGCCGCTTTCAACACGGCGCGTCGTTTCGCCGCCGAAATCAAAGAGCGCCGATACCTCCGGACGGGAATCGCGATAAATCGCAATTCGCTCGTTTTCGTTCAGATAATCGAGTGTGCCGGTCCAGTGCGCAAAGAAATCGAGAATCGCTTCATCACGGCTGTTCTTTTCCGGAAGCATGTTCGTCGCTGCGCCGGAACCCGAGGCAAAATACTCCTGGCGTACGCGCGCAGAATTTCCTCTAGTTTCGCGTCCAAATTCGAAAAAGGAGATATTCTGAGCCGAAGGCACTTTGAACAACACGCCGAAACCCGGAAGATAAGTTGCCCGCGTCGCCGGCGCACTCCAGCGCAATCCAGGCGCCGATTGCACCTCGAGCAACCGGTCGAGAACCAATTCCATAATATCCAAATTGCGCTGCAACCGGGCTTGTTCAGCGCTTCCGGCTTGCGCATGTGCTGCGTTTGCCGCAGCCAGTATTGCCCAACATGAAAATAAAGTTGTGAGTAGAAAATCTTTTTTCATACAACATCTCGTATTCGGAACGCCTGCGGTTCGAGCAACCTACCTCTAAGGCCGCGGGGAAGAGTTGCCTACGCGCAGCATGAGTTGATCGATTATGCGATCGGTTTGCTGCAGGCGATTCACCGTGTTTTGCTCGACTTTTTCCAAGCCCTGGCCAAGCAGGAGAATATCCTGCTGGCGCTGACGGTTGAATTCCGTTGCAAAATTCACCAGCGTGCGGTCGAACTCGGCTTGTTGCTTTTGATAATGCGCTTGCACAAGTTGCGCGACCATCTCACGATTTTCCAGCCGCAGTTGTTCGGCCAGTTGATTTTTGTATTGCTCGGAGACCTCGACGACCGGGCGCGGCATGAGGCTGGTGCGATAGCTGAATTGGCCGCCGCCGGCGCTGATTTCGAGGTTGAGAATCGCGCTTGTCACCAGCGCGGAAACCACAGCCGCACTCAGGCCGAACGCCAGCCTGCCCCAGCGCGGGGCAGGCTCGGGGAAAAGCAAATTCTTAAGCGACTGCGTCCAGCTCGGGCGCGCCTCGACGAAAACCAGTGAACGCGAGGGCGCTGCTTGCGGCAACGCTTGCAGCGTTAAACTCGTGCGGCTCAATGTTTCGTATTCACGCCGGCACTCCTCACACGCGGCGAAATGCGTGCGCAGCAGTTTTTCCGTCTCACTTTCGATTTCGTCGTACAGCAAATCCATCATCGCGAGTTTCGTATCATCACATTTCATATTGCAACACCTCGTCATCCAGTTGCCAACGGGTTAAAATTTTTTTCAATGCCGAAAGCCCGTAATAGAGGCGTGATTTGACAGTGTTCACCGGCGCGCCCAGCGCTTCGGCAATCTCGGTGAATTTCAAACCTTGATATTCCTTCATAATCACGACAATGCGTTGTTCTTCCGGTATTTCTTGCAACGCTTTTTCGATAATCTCGCGCAGTTGATTCCGGCTCACGATCTTATCAGGGTGCTGGCTGGCGTCAGGGAACAGGGTGAGTGCCGGGTTCTTGTTCAATTCCAGCGAGCCGAGTTCCTGCATGTTTTCCAGCGACACCACTGGTCGCCGCCGGCGCTGCTTGATCCAGTCCCGGCAGAGATTGGCCGCAATCTGATGAATCCATGTCGAAAAACTCGAGGGGTTGTTCAAGCGATGCAGATTGCGATAAACCCGCACGAACACTTGCTGGCTCAAATCATACGCCTCGTCGCGATTGCCGACGTAGCGCAGCACGAAATTGTAAATCGTTTTCTCCCAACGCCACACCAATGTGTTGAAGGCGTTGGCGTCCCCTTTCACAAATTTGTCAATCAAATCAACATCTGTCATAGAAGCCGCCATGTTGCTGCGTGAGGCGCTCCCGCCCCGGGGGCGTATTGCGCCGTTGTTAGGTCCGACGTTTAGGACGAATTTGGCCCGAAAAAAGTTTTAGGCCTGCGTTCGCCGTCTGAATAAAATGTCTCGAAAACCCGACAGCATGGCCGTTGCCAGCCTGCCAATCTCGCCGGGCTGGTTGAGGGCCGTGCGCATCAACTCGCGAACGGCGCCGAAGGCCACGCCAAATGGAATCGTGAGCCAGTGATACCAGCGCGCGTAGCGTTTGTAGAAACGAAAATTGCCCAGGATTTTGTGATAGGCTTTGTAGCTGGCGCTCGAGCTTGCGCTGATTTTGTGCCAGATTTTGGCCTCCGGTTGAAACAGGCACAAATAACCGGCCTGGCGCGCGCGCTGGCACCAATCGGCGTCCTCGGCATACATGTGATAGGATTCATCCAGCGGGCCGATTTGCTGCAGGCAGGCGCGGCGCACGAGCAAGGCACAGCCGGTGAGGTAATCCATCGGCTGCGGGGTGGCCAGCGAAGCGTGATCAAGCTCGCGCAAGCCGAGATGATAGATGCGGCCGCTCCACCAGTTGATTTTGCCGCCGGCAAACCAAATGAGTTGGGGCTGTTGATGATAATAAATTTTGGGCGCCACCATGCCAACGTGTTTGCGAAATAACGCCGCCAGCACGAGGTGATCGAGGAAATCCGGCGCCACTTCCGTGTCATTGTTGAGCAACAGCACGAATTCCGCCCCGGCAGCCAGCGCGATTTCGAGGCCTTGATTGTTGGCGCGCGCAAAACGTTCGTTTTTGGCGTTGACCACCAGGCGCGTTTCCGGAAAATGTTTGCGGATGGCCTCGACGCTGCCGTCGCTGGAAGCGTTGTCAATCACCAAAACTTTGTAGGGGCGATAATGAATGTTGCGCAGCGAAGCCAGGCAGGCGAGCGTGTCGGCTTTGCCGTTCCAATTGACGATGAGAATCCAAACCAGCGGCTTGGACGCTTCGTCCTGTGCGGGAGGCTGCAACGCGCTCATAACAGCGGGAAATAGTGATTGCGACGCAATGGGGAACACCTTATTTTTGCAGAAACCATTTTAGTTCTTGTCAATGCTATCGGATAAAAATGGCCAGGGACATTTCTTCATACGTGGAAGGCTGGCGGCAAAAAATACTGCGCGAGCGGCGCGCCAACGAAGAACGTCGTCAACAAGCCTTAGCTGATGCTCAGAAAATTGCCCGTTTTCTGGGGGAAAATCATGGCGTCAAGAAGGTCCTGGGCATTGGTTCGGCGTTTCAGGAAAACCGTTTTGGCCCGCATTCCGGTATCGACCTGGTGGCGGAGGGCCTGCCCCAAGCCGGTTACTTTGCCCTGTTGGCTGAAATCAGCGTATTGACAAAATTCAAAGCCGATCTCATTCCTTTTGAATCTGCAACCGCATTGCTCAAGCCGCGCGTTGCGGAGGAAGGCGTACAATTATGACCATAAAACCCAAAGAAGCGATGCTGCGGCTGGCCGCTGAGATGCGTGATGAATTGCAGAAATTGGATTGGCTTTATGCCGAATGGCAGGGCTTAGATGTCGAAGCCGGTGCGCATTCGCTGCTGATGCGC
This sequence comes from Candidatus Zhuqueibacterota bacterium, assembly GCA_003576975.1. Classification (GTDB taxonomy): domain Bacteria; phylum Zhuqueibacterota; class Zhuqueibacteria; order Zhuqueibacterales; family Zhuqueibacteraceae; genus Coneutiohabitans. The sequence continues at coordinate 11,709 of QEVD01000134.1, read as the reverse complement.
GGCAAAGCTTCGGTGTTTCACGATTTTTATTGCGGCGCCGAGCGCATCTTTATGACTAACGGCAGGCTCATTCCTGCTTTCTTCCAAATCCCAGCTCTGCCTTGATAAAGTACGACGGCGCCTGCGTGTTCGTGGCGGTGATCATTTCGCCAATCAGGCCGATGGAGAACATCTGGACGCCGATGATCATCAGCAAAATACCGAGAAACAACAGTGGGCGATTGGTAAGATAGACCGACCACAACAATCTTTCCACCGCCAGATAAGCGGAAACTCCCAAACCCAGCACAAATGAAATGATGCCCGCCAGGCCGAAAAGGTGCAGCGGCCGCTTGGTGTAGCGCGTCAAGAATAACACCGTCAGCAAATCGAGAAAACCTTTGGTGAAGCGCGAGGGGCCGAACTTGCTCTTGCCGTGTTTGCGCGGATGATGCTTGACCTCAATCTCGCCGACACGAAAGCCCTCGCGATGCGCCAGCACAGCCAGGAAGCGATGCAACTCGCCGTACACCGGAATGGTTTGCGTGACGTCGCGGCGATACGCTTTCAAACCGCAATTGATATCGTGGATGCGCAAACCGGTGACGATGCTGGTCACGCGATTGAAAATTTTCGAGGAGAACCGTTTGATAAAGGAGTCGTAGCGCTGCCGTTTCCAGCCTGAAACCAGATCATAACCCGCCTCGAGCTTGTCCAACATGGCTTTCATTTCGGCGGGATCGTCTTGCAAATCCGCATCCATCGTGACGAGATAATCTCCGCGCGCGCGCGCGAAGGCGGCGGCGAGCGCCGCAGATTTGCCGTAGTTGCGGCGAAATTGCAGCACGCGCACGCGTTGATCACGCCGGCGCAAATGGGTCAGCGTGTCAAAAGAATTGTCGGTCGAGCCGTCATCCACGAAAATCATTTCCGCTGAAATGCCGAGCGCCTGCAACGCCGCAACGATTTTTTCATAAAGTTCGTTGAGCGAAGGCGCTTCGTTGAAAAGGGGGACGACAACGGAAAGCCGGGGCGCGCGCTGGTGATCGCGCTGCGGCTTACGAAAACGCTCGCGTTTCGCTTTGGGGTTATCGCGATCAGCGGGCGGCGCCGGCAGCGGCGGATGCATATTATTGTCGCCGGGATTCGCCTGCGGTTGCGTATTGTGACCGCGTGCGTGCCGGTTGCGATGCGGCCGGCGGCGTGGCCGTGGCGAAGATTTTTTGGAGGAATCAGCGGCGTCGTTCATGGTTTGCTGCCCTGTTTGTCCGGCGTCACGGCGCCGCCGTGATTCGGCGGCTCGGCAAGATTGATGCGCTTGGCCGAGGCCGGCACGCGCATGCTGAATTCCTTGCCGTCAATCGCGGTGTTGAGGTTCATGCTCTCATAGAATATGGTCAAACGCTCGCGCGCTTGCGGCTTATCGATTTGAATCAAGCGCGGCAGCCAAACGCCCTTCACGCTGCGAAAGCTGCGAAAGGTTTGACGGGCATAGAGCGCGCCGGTGGCATCGCGCTGCTCGGCTTTGGTGACGGCGCCGCGTTTGGGGTCAACCCAATAACTGATCTGCCATTGCTCGCGCCGGCCGTCGAAGCGATAGGCGTCATCTTCAATCGTCATTGCAAAAGTCGTGTCGAAGGGCGGCAAAACCGTGCCCATCGCGCCGCTCATCAGTTCGTCATAGGTCACATCCATTTGAAACAGCAGCAGCGCCTGCATTTGGCTGATCTCGCCGTAGAAATACGTGTTTTCGAGCGGGGAATAGGTTTCGAAATTTCTGCCGTCGGCAAAGAAAAAGCCGACGTCGATGCCGAACACGGCTTCCAGTTTGATGAACATGGAATCCGGTTTGCGCACCAAAATCGTCGCCGGGGCTTGCGTTTGCATTTCGGGAGTATCAATAATGAGCCGGCCTGCGCCGCGGAACGATTTGATGTTGCGGTAATTTTCTGCGACGCGCAAGAACACTTCCTCCGGCCAGGCTTCTGCCGTGGGCTTGGCGGATTTTGAAAGCGCGGCACAACCGTGTAGCGCCAGCACGCATGCAAAAACGCCGGCAATCTGAACGAACTTGGTTGCAGCACGAGAACGGGGCACATCTTCTTTGTTATATGAGGTCATAAATATTTGACACACTCCACGTTCGTAGTCATTCAACGGAATCTCTGCCAAGAGAAGATTCAAGGTGAATTGGATTGAGCACAGTGTGAAAAACTCATGGCACGTCGCGGCTCATCTCCAGTTTTTGTATGACGCTTTTGCGGTTGCCGTCGAGCGTGAGCGCTTTTTGCCAATATTGCCGTGCCAGCTCCGGCTGGCCGAGTTTGTCGTACACGTCTCCGAGATGCTCCATGACTTCGGCGGAAGTGTCGCGCACGGAAATGGATTTCAAAATATACTCCAATGCGGTTTCGTATTTCCCCATTTTATAATAAACCCAGCCGATGGTGTCGAGAAATGCGCCGTTTTCCGGTTCTCTTTGCACGGCTTTTTGCGCCATTACCAGCGCTTCCTCGAGCCGCTGGCCGCGCTCCGAAAGACTATAGCTGTAGTTGTTCAACAGCGTCGCGTCTTCCGGCGAGATTTCAAGCGCTTGTTGATATGCCGAATCTGCCGCCGCGTGCCGGTCCAACTCGTCCAGCGTCGCAGCCAGCGTACCCCACCAGCCGGCCTCGCCGGGATTGCGCTGCACCGCACGCTGCAAATAAGGCAATGCCTCCTCGTGGTGTTGCAACTGGCTCAAACAAAAACCGAGAAAAAAATTGGTCAGCGGATTGTTGGGATCGAGTTGATACGCTTGCTCGAAGCTTTCCTGCGCCTCCGCCGTGCGATTCAACAGCAAATTCGAATGGCCTCGCATCATCCAGGCCTCGGGCAGCGAGGCTTCGATTTTTAGTGCTTGCTCAAAATAGTTGATCGCGCGCTCCCAACGCCTATTTTCGTAAGCCAGGCGCCCGAGCAAAAGATAGCCGCGAAAATCTGCGGGGGCGCGCTTTACCCATTGTTCGTAAGCGGAAATCGCACCAGTGGTGTCGCCGCGGCCGAGGTAGAGCCGCCCCAACAGCTCGATGTTTTCGATGCTGGCGGAATCATCGTTGACCTTGCCGTTGAGCATGCTGACGGCGCGGTCGGCCATGGCGCGCGCCTGCAACGAATCCTCGCGCAATCGGTAGAGATCGCTGAGTTGCAGCATCAGCCGCACATCGGCGGAGTCGCGCTGCCAGCGCGCCCGCAAGGTGGCAATGACTTGATCGATCTGTGCGTTTGCCGCCAGCGTGTCGCCGGTTTGCAGATACAACCGGTGCAACTCCACGCGTGCTTCCAAATCGCTGCTATCCGCCGCAGCGCGCTGCGCGATTAGCCCGATCGCGCGCTTGCGATTGCCGCGGCTGAGATGAATATCTTTGAGATTATCGCGCACGCGGTTGAACTCGCTGTTTTTTGCCAGCGCTTTTTCATACCAATTGATCAGCCGGAGTGTGTCGTTTTGCGCGGCATAAACGGAAGCAATGGCAAGATAGCCTTGTTCATCGCCCGGCGCGTCTTTAATGAAATATTCAAACGCCGCTTCCGCTTCCTCATATTTTTGCTGGCTGATATACAGCGTGCCGAGCGTCAGCCACTCGCGCGGCCCGGCCTTGCCGAGATCAACGAGTTGCTGCAACATCGTAATCGCGCGACGGGGATCGCGCTGCGCCATGCTTTGCGCCGCGAGATTGAACAACGCTGAAGCATTCTCCGGGTCGATCGCCAGAATGGTTTCGTAGGCTTGCGTGGCCGCGCTGTTCCGGCCCTGGCGTTGGTAAATGATGGCAAGATTTTCGTGCGGCGGGATGAATTTGGAGTCGAGGCGCAGGCTGCGCTTGAACGACTGTTCCGCGCTCTCCATGTTACCCAGTGCGAGCAACGCCTCGCCGATAGCATTAAATAAAGCAGCGGAAGTCGTGTCATAAAGCAAGGCTTCTTGATAGGCGCTGAGCGCGCCGCGATAATCATTCTGCAACTCCGCCAACGCGCCACGAATAACCAACTCGGCTGCACGCGGATTGGCTTCGGCGACGCTTTGAGCGCGGCGACTATTATCCGTGCTTCCTTTTTTAGTCGCAGACGTTGTGCAGCTCAACCCAATAACTCCGCACACCAGCGGCAAAACCAAAATATGGCAAACTCTTTTCATGTACTTTTCCGAAATAAAATAAAGCGCGGGCTTCTCGTCAAATCCGCGTCCGTTCATGTCGTTTCAGTAACATCGCAGGCGTATCAAATCGCAAAATAACTGCCTGCCTCCCTGCATTTTTCGCGCCGGGAATATAGCGCTAGCGCCAGCGAATAACAAGGGAATTTCCTGGCACTACGCGAGCATGAGGCGATCTACTCGCAATGTTACAATTACTCAATCTCAAGCGAGACCTTTGCTTTTTAAGGTTTACAATTTCAGGAAAACGGATGGCACGAATGAAGCGGATACAGGCACTTATTACTCCGAGCACTAAATAAGTTACACTTTAATCTTCAAAAATAGCCGATAAGTTACACTTTAATCTTCAAAAATAGCCGAATTTTCAAGGATTTTCGTCCTTTTTGCAGAGCAGAGGTGTAACCTATATCGTGCTCGGAGTAGTAATTTATCCACTTCTTTGCAGAGCAGAGGTGTAACCTATATCGTGCTCGGAGTAGTAATTTATCCACTTCATTGCGATAAGCTCTCTCACGGCTTAAACAGCCCTCTCAGTTTCTTTTTTGCTTCTTCTTTCAAGCGCTCTGCTTCCTTCTTGGCGCTATCAGCGGCGGCTTGCTTCATCTTTTCCAACTCTTCTTTTTGTTTGGCCAACGCGGCGCTCACCGTGTCCGCCGCCGCGGCTTTTTGCTCTTCCGCTTTTTGTGAGAGCAGCGAAGTCACTTGCGCGGTAGCGCCTTTGATCACGTCTGCCGCGGAAAACTTGACCTGCGGCTCCGTCACGCTTCCACCAATATTGCCTACCAAATCGACATAATCATTCTGCAACAAATCGATTTTCCGGTTCAATAAATTGCTGACTACGGCATTCGCCTCGGTATTCATATCCTCAGCCGGCACGCGCAGCTTGATAGAATAGTCCACCGATTGATCGATGCCATTCGAGCCGGAGACGACGAACGCCATGTTGCCGGCGTTGAATCCCAGCGGCTCGAGGAAAAAACGGCCGTCGCGAATTTTGTACGAAGGCTTGAGATCGACAAGCGCGAGCTGTTTGAGCCGATCGAGCTTGAGCGCTTCCGCCATTTTGGTGAGCGGTTTGAAATCTTGAATAGCGGCGTCGGCAATGCGCAACGAGCCCAGGCTCGTCAACGTTTTCATCACCGGTGTCAGCGTCGAATCCAAATCTGACATCAACTCGAAATCCGCGCTGAATGTGCCCTGCAAGCTTTGCGCAATCGGGGCGAATTTCTGCACCGTCACAAAACTCTCGAAGGTTTGCGGGAAACTAAGGCCGGCCACTTTCATCGCAAAAAATGAACGCGGCAACGCATTCTCGGGCGTGCTGTACGAGCCGTTGGCCAGCACCGAGCCGCCCAGCATATTCATGTTCAAGTCGATGAGATTGAGCGTACGATCTTTCAAAACCAACACCCCGTTGATGTTTTGAATTTTCAATTTGCCGTACGACACTTCGCGAAACAGCGAATTCATGGTGAATTCGACGTTCTCGGGCAGCGGCACAGCTTTCAACTCCGAGCTTTCGCCCGCCATCCAGGGATTCAAATCGAAATAGTTCGATTGCAGCGAGAGCGCGCCCTTCAGGGTTTGGCCCTTCATCACAAACGGCAGCACGTTGTCGAGTGTGCCGTGGGCGCGCAGGTCGCTTTTGCCCAGGGCGCAGTCGAATTCGCTAAGCGTGACGTTGGCGGGTGACAACGTCATGCGCGCTTGCTTGATCTGGACTTTCTCCGGCAGCTCCGCCGCGTTGTAAACAAGGTTATTCACGGTAACATTGCCGGCTGCATAAAATTTGTCAAACTGATTTTTTTCGATGCTGGAAAGATTTCCGTTCACGTTCAAATCAAGATTGACCACCCCGCCCAGCTCGGTGCCCGGCGTCAGTTGAATCAGGTTCTTGATCTCACCGAGATTGATTTTGCCTTTGGCAGCGGCCTTGATATGCGGATCGGAAACCGGCGTTTGCACCAGGGCGCTGGCGTCAAACGGGTCTTTGCCCAAATCCACATGAAATTTTTTGAGATCGATGATCGTGCGGTCGGGATCGCCGCCGGGATTGTTTACGAACAGATCGACCGTGACATTGTTCATCGCCGTGGGCAGTTGCGGATATTGAAACATGCCGTCGTTGATCTGCAGCTTGACCTCGAAAGAGGGCACTTGTTTTTCGTTGTAGATGCCTTTAGCCTTGCCTGCCAGCGCCAGTTGTCCAGAGGATTTCAATGAGGCGAAATCCTTGCTGTAGATCGCGGGAATGAGCGAGATGATGTTCTTGAAATCGGTTTGCGGCGCGCTGAAGGTGAGATCGAGATCCGTGTCTTCACCCGCCCTCGCAATCGCGCCGTCGAATTTTAGCACAAGTTCATTGAGGCGCAATTCGTTCTCAGTGAGCGTGTATTTCTGATTGGCAGCGTCGATATCAAAATCTGCCTTGAGCCGGGTATGGACTTTGTTCAAATAATTCACCCCGCCGGCGCCGAGGGTCACGGCTGCAATGTCAGTGTTGGTACGCAAACGAAAGCGGTCGCTGGTGAAATCGCCGCTGCCGCGATGATCGAGGCCTTCGATCAAAGCCATGGCGCCGGAGGTTTGATCGATATAGTTGAGATAGCCTTTTTCAATCGCGTAGGATTGCAGGGCGAGCTGAAAGCCGCCGCTGGAAGTTGCTTCCGGTTCCTCTTGCGCTGCCGCTTGCATGATGTCCCAATTCGCAGTGCTGTCTTTCAACATGATCAGTTTCAGGCGCGGCTCGGTCAGGGTAAACGAGCGGATTTCGAGCGGGCCGCCGAACAGGCTCATCAGGTTGATGCTGGTTTGGAAATTTCCTAAAGCGATCAGCGTATCGCCTGCGAACGGTGCGCGGTTGGCAATGCTCAGCTTTTCGAGATTGAGCGTCAGAGTCGGAAAATTTTGAAACAAGTTCAATCCGAGATCTTCGAACTCCAGCGTGGCGTTGAGATTCTTGTTCGCTTCGCGCTTGATCAAAGCGACAATGTCATCTTTGAAAAAAATCGGAATTGCGAGGAGCGCGATTAAAACAACCGCCAGCGCAATGCCGGCGATGATGAGCATCCTTTTCATGATTCGAACTCCATTTGACTCACAATCGGGCAGTTTTTATTCGTAATAAAACGATTTCCCGCCTTCAAAATCAAGCTCTACCTTGCTGTGCAGCTTTCGCATGAACTGGTCAGGAACTGTGGAAACTACATCATTCACGGCTGCATGCTTTGTTTGAATTTTGATCTCGTGCTGCTCCGGGCAATCATTCCCCCAATTGACGCATGCGCAGCAGCGCCCGCCATTCCTGCGGCGTGACCGCCTGCACCGAGAGTCGGCTTTTGTGCAGTAGCTCCATGTTCTTGAGCGCCGGCGTGCGTTTGATTTCATCGAGGGTGATGGGCGGGGCAATATTTTTGTAAGAACGTATATCCACCATAAACCATATGGGATTTTCCGGCGTGCTCTTGGGATCAAAATAATCGCTGGCGCGATCCCAGGCAAAATGATCGGGGTACGCCTCCCGCACCACTTCGGCAATGCCGGTAATTACTTGCGGTTTGACCACGCTGTGATAGAACAAAACCAAATCGCCTTTTTTCATGGCGCGCAGGTTGTTGCGCGCTTGATAATTGCGCACACCTTCCCAGGACGCGGTTTTCTTGGGGGAAGCCTTTAAATCTTCCCATGAAAAAGTTTCCGGTTCGGATTTCACCAACCAGTAGTTCATGGAACGTCTCCGGATTCAAATGAAAGTCGCTGTGACTTAACTGTTTTGTTGGAAGACAGAGCACGAAGTTGCGGAAGATCAACTTGACATTTCTTTCTTAAAATAATACATTGCCCCGCTTTTGTTTTGTTGAATTTATTTCGTTTCGTTCAGCAACGTGCAAAAGCTCTTTCATCCTTTGATCAGAACTGCAATTGGAGAGCTGGAATGCATTCTCAGCCCAAGGAAGTCACCCTTGCACTAGTGCCTCAGGCGCGTTACGATGTGATTGATGTTGCCGGTAAAATGATCTCTGCGTTCGGGGATTTCATTTCGCAGTACCGCAAGACCATTTATTGTTCCTATCATACCACGGCCGGGTTTCTCGAACAAAGCTTTTGCGCGCGTTTGCAACACAGCCGCGAGCATGTTGATCCGTTTATGCGGGCGTTTCAAAAACTGTTTCCGCCGAACGCCGATTATCATCACGATCAGCTTCAGCTCCGCCAGGAATTGAGCGAGGAGCAGCGCCAATGCGAGCCGCGCAACGGGGATTCGCATTTGGCTTACATCGGCTCCGGGTTGAAAAATTGCGTAACCTATGTCAACCGTCCGGGCCAGCCGGTGTATTTCATCGATCTCGACGGCGTGTATGAGAACATTGCGCGCACGCGGCAAACGCGCGCGCTGGCCTATAATGATGAACTGCCGGCGTATCGCGCGCAATTCGCCCTGCCGGTGTCCAAGCATCCGGTCGATTCCATCAATCTCAAAGATGCGCGTCTCGGTTTGATGGAACAGCTTCAGGATTGGATCCAGGCCAGCGAAGTGGTCAAGGGCCGCGTCGACATTGCGCTGGCCACGGCCGAACGCAATGCCGGTTTGACGGTCAACGAATATGAAACACTGCTGATGCGGCACGATCTCGCCGAGGTATTGCGCAATCCGCTCAAATTCATGGCGCGGCAAGGCAAACACATGCTGCTCGATCCCAAAGCGATTCCGAGCAAAACCATCAACTACGCCAAGTATGATTTCGTGCACTTGTTCAACGAGCTGATCGAGGCTTTTGGCGCAAGCGAATCCGTGGTCGAGAGAATTCTGTCGTCGTTCATTCGTGTGCCGGCGCAGCGTTTCTTGCGCATGAAGCGCCGCGTCAGCTTGTTAATCTCCGACAGCGAGCGCGAGGGCCACGGCCGCCTGGTGCAAGGCACGTATCAAAGTCCGATTCTGGTGCAATGGCAGCCGGCTGCGAAACAGGTGCGGTATTTGGATGTTACGATTACCAGATTTCAATGAATTATACCAAATGATTTGAGCCTGTCTTCACTTTAACCTTCTCGGGTAACAAGTATGGCGGAGACGATCATAAAAGAAATTGCTGCGCAATTCACTCTAACCGAAGAGCAGGTTGTGACAGAGGGCATGAAAGCCTTTCTTTATGATCAACTCCATCTCTTCGAAGCTGAACACCAATTTATCTTGGCAAAGTATAACGTCAATTCCTGCGCAGAACTTGATTCTTTCATGACATCTCATCCCGATCAGGAATCTGACATTCTGCCGGATCTACAGCGACTTGATTTTCTTGCCTCGCGACTCAAAGAGATCAAGAAACTGTTGGGGGAATTGCATGGAAATGGCCAAAGTTGATTGGACAGCTCTTTCGATCATCGCAAAGACTGAATTCGCGGATATCGTTGTTTCGGCCACCCGATTTGATGCAAAACTGCGAGTGGTTCTGATTGACAACTCATTCATCGATTTCTAGTGGTCGCTTATCTCGCCACAACGCTTTGCCCACCATTGGGAACGCCGTCATCTTGATGGCACGATTTATCGCCACGACAACGCGCCTCACACCCAGTGGTCTCATCTTGCAAGTTTTCCGCGACATTTTCATTCCGGTTCCGATCAAAGTGTCGTCGCGAGTGAGCTAAGCGAAATCCCGGAACAGGCTATTCGCGAGTTTTTAAGCTTTGCGCGAAAAAAGTTGACCGAGTTAGATCAACGAACGTGATTGCCCGCCATCAACATTCACGCATGCGCCGGTGAGGAGACTGGCGCGTTCCGAAGCCAAAAACGCCACCACGTTCGCCACTTCCTCCACCGTTCCAAATCTTCCCAACGGCATTTCACGTTTTACAAATTCCGCCATGCCTTCCGGATCTTGCAAACAGCGCTTGTCCCAACTGCCGCCGGGAAATCGAATGGAGCCGGGCGCAACGCTGTTGACGCGAATCTTGTGCGGCGCCAATTCGACAGCCATGATTTTTGCCAGGCTGATCATGGCAGATTTTGTCGTGTTATAAATCGCCAATCCCCGGCCGCCGGATTCACGGCCAAAAATCGACGAGATAAAAATGATTGCGCCTCCCCAATCCTGATCCGTCGTTGTTTCGAATTCGCCGCGGCGATTGCCGCCGACATTGTTGATCAAAATATCAATGCGTCCGAATTGCGCCGCTGTTTGTTCAACGAGCTGCTGTGCCTGATCCGGCTGCGTCACATCGAGCGCCAGCGGCAGAACCTTCACCTGGTGTGCGCGCATTTCTTTCGCCGCTTGTTGCAAGCTTTCGGCGTTGCGGGCGCATATGGCGAGATGGCAACCCTCCTGCGCCAGCGCCAGCGCAATGCCCTTGCCAATGCCGCGGCTGCCTCCGGTGAGAATCGCTACTTTCTGTTTCAAGCCTAAATCCATCGTGCCCTCGAGATCCTTTCAAAAAAATAGCCAGTCAAAAGCCGCTGACTGGCCATTCTCATTCTATGCAAAACTTGCCGGGCAAACGCGAAGCCCACCCGGAAACGGCGAATCAAGCCTAGAACACCAATCCTGCCGTGACGCCGACAAAACTCGAGCTTTCATCTTCTGTGAAAAGGATATTGAACAGGCCTTGCACAACAATATTCAGCGATGAACCGGCTGGAATTTCGAAGCCAGCGCCCAAGCCGACGCCAAAAACATTATCATCGTTGTCCTGGCGCGATTCACGCTCGAACGTCGCATCATCGAAGGTAAGGGTGAAGAGTTGCTGCGTCAGCTCATTGTAAAGGAACGGGATGTTGGTGGCCTTGTAATCATTGGTAATCATGTTGTAATTCGCTTGACCCAGCAGGAAGAATTGGGTATTCGCTTCGGGCGGTGTCAAATAAGGACGCACACCTGCACCCAAGCGTAGTAGATTGGATTTGACTTCAGCGCTCGGCCTGGGGTTGATGTCATAGCCCGCATCGAGCCATTCGGTGGCGGTGAAACCGGTCAGATTTTGGCTCAACGCCTCGGTGAACTTGGCGTTGTCCGTCGAAAAAAATTCGTAACCGAGATTAAACGTGATGCCCAAGCGCGGTGAGGGGAAAATGACATATTGCGCATTACCGCTGACGCCAACCTTGGTGTACTCCTTAAATTCTTCGGGACTGAGGGGGATGGCGGCGCCGGCATAAAACTCAATTTGATTGCGGCGATTTTGCGCCGACACGGTGCTCACACAAATGAAGAAGGCCGCCAGAACCAATCCGAATTTCACAAGTTTCATGGGTGAATCTCCTGGTTGAATGAAAAGATATCTTTGTAAACATGAACACAATAATAACGAAGGCGAAACCGTCACTTGGTGACGACACGATCGCTCACCCGGGCTGCGCCGCCTTTCGTTTTGGTGATCACAGCAATGGCATACGCCTCGAACACATCGGTGAATTGCGCTTCGCACAACTCGTCGATGCCCTTGCCGATCACTTCTTTGGTGACGGGATGCACAATCGGCTCGCCTTCGCGATAGACGTGGCATTTCATGCCTTTGCGAATGCCGCGGCTGCGGCC
>QEVD01000133.1 GCA_003576975.1 Candidatus Zhuqueibacterota bacterium | reverse complement strand
CATCTCCCCGGAGATGGTCGTGAGTCTTAAAAACGTCAGTACGGCGGTGATCGACCCAACCGGCAAGAACGTGGCCTACATTCTTTCAACGGCGCGTTCAGTTGACGAAGAAAAAGGCGGGCGTTACAGCGAGTTGTTTGTGATTCCAGCAGCCGGCGGTTCAGCCAGGCAATTCACCTACAAACCGCAAGGCGTCAGCTCGCCCCAATGGTCACCGGACGGCAAATGGATTTATTTTTCCGCGGTGCGCAAAGAACAGGATTCACATAGTGCGGTTTATCGCATCGCGTTTGACGGCGGCGAGGCGCAGATTATCGCAAAAGCAGAGAATGGTTTGAGCGCCTACCTCCTGTCGCCGGACGGCAAATGGATCGCCTACATCATGACGGACGGCGAAACTGCGGAAGATAAACAAAACGCCAAAGTCGGCAAGGACGTGAAAACCGTCGACAAAAATTTCAAGTTCCCGCGGCTGTACGTGCAATCCGCTGACGGCGGCGAAGCGAAAGCCGTAACCGGTGACGTTGCGGTGTGGAGTTTTGCCTGGTCGCCAGATGCGAACAAGCTCGTGTACCAAGCCAGCGCCACGCCCAGAACCGACGATTCCTACATGTTCAAGAAAATTTATACCGTCAGCCGTGCGGGCGGCGAAGCGAAAATGCTTACCGACACCAACGGCAAGCTCGGCGAGATGCGCTGGTCGCCCGACGGACAATTCATCGCATTCACTGCCGGCGTGGATGAAAGTGATCCCGCGGCCGGCAGCATCTTCGTCGTTCCCGCGGCGGGCGGCAATGCGAGCAACATCACCGAAAATTATCAAGGAACCGTTTCCGGAATTGACTGGCTCAATACCGCCACACTCGCTTTCACGGCAGTCGAGCGCAGCCACACCGTCCTCAAAACCATTCCGGCCAAAGGCGGCAAAATGACGACGATCATCGAAAGCGGCTACACGTTTCACAGCGCCTCATTTGCCAATGATGGCAAGACGTTCGCGATGAGTGCCAACACCGACTTTCACCCAAACGAAGCCTTCAGCGGTAATCTCTCCACGAAGAAGCTCACGCGGTTGACCAACAGCAATCCCGAACTGGCGAATGTGAAGCTTTCCGGCAGCGAAGAAATTTCATGGAAAGCGCGCGACGGTTTGGAGATCACCGGTGTGTTGATGTTGCCGGCGGATTATGAAAAAGGCAAACGCTATCCCTGCGTCGTGCAAATTCACGGCGGGCCCGAGAGCGCCTATCTCGACGGTTGGTCCACAAGTTATATTCAATGGGGCGAGCTGCTCGCCGCGCGCGGCTTTGTCGTGTTCAGTCCGAATTATCGCGGCAGCACGGGACGCGGCGTGGCTTATGCCAAGGCCGATCACAAAGATCTCGGCGGACAGGAGTTTGAAGATGTGATCGACGGTTTGGCGCACCTCGACCAGCAGGGTTTGATTGATTTGAATCGCGTGGGCATCGGCGGCTTCTCCTACGGCGGCTATTTTTCCGCGCTCGCGGCAACGCGCTACACCGAGCATTTCAAGGCCGCTTCAATGGGCGCCGGTATTTCAAATTGGATTTCATTCACCGGCACTTCGGATATTCCCTATGAGAATTCCATGGTGCATTGGAATCTCTCGGTTTGGGAAAACATGGAGAAGGCATGGCTGGCCTCGCCCATGGCCCACATTCAAAAATCAAACACCGCACTGCTCATCTCCCACGGCGAAAAGGATGACCGTGTACCCATCAGCCAGGGCTGGGAGATTTACACCGCGCTGAAGATGCTCGATAAAACCGTGGAATTCGACATTTACCCGCGCGAGCCGCACGGCTTTCGTGAAGTCAATCACCAACTCTTTTCGATCCAGCGCAATATCGAGTGGTTTGAGAAGTATGTGAAAAGCGGAGGCGCCGCAAAGCCGGCGATGCCATAAATTTTTAGTACTGCCGGCGCGGACAGTTTCAAAAGCCCTCGTCCATAAAAGTGGAACTCCCACAAAATCAAGAAAGCAGTTGACTGTCGCTTGCTGAATCTTTATTTTTGCAAACTCATTTTAAGAACCGTTTTTGTCTAAAGTCAAGAGCAGAGCCCATGGCAGCGGCAATCGAACAAAAGGCATTGGCTTCCGATACAGTTTCGCGAGTTCATGCAGATTATACTCAAACGCCAACTAGACAGCGTTTGCGCCTGGACGAGCGAACAGATTTGACCATTGAGGAAGCCGAAAAATTGGCGCGCGGGCGACCATTCGAGCTGATTGACGGCAGGCTTGTTTTCAAATATCCCGAGGTTTTGACGCAACGGGAATCCGCATCCCGCTTGACCATAGCAGATGCAGAAGCTTCGGTGCAAGGCAGTTCTTTCGAACTTGTTGATGGGAGGGTCACTTTCAAAATGGGCGATCGCAAACATTCCAGATGCCAGGCCGTTTTGACGGCAAAGCTGTTCAACTATTTCGAACAATACCCCATCGGCCAAGTGTTGCCGGAATTCAGCGTGCGCCTTTGGCCGGAGAACAAACAGAATTTGCGCACACCTGATGTCGCCGTTTTCTTAAATGAAAACCTGCACGCCGAGGAAAAATATGAAATACGCGCGCCCGACTTGGCGATCGAGATTGCTTCTGATGACGACACGGTTTCAGATGTATTCGCCAAAGCGCGGCTGTATTTGGAAACGGGCAGCCGCGTTGTGTGGCTGATTTTTCCGACAGAAAAAAGAGCGATGGTGCTCACACCAGAAGAGTGGCGTTGGGAATCAGTCGAACTGGTTTGCCCGGAACTTTTGCCGGAATTCAAACTCGCCGTGGCCGCGTTATTCCAATGATCAAAAACTTTCAGGCGTTTCGCCCAATTTCCCTCCCTGCGAATTCAATCACTCAATCCTTGTTTTTAAGAGCCACTTCGATGGAGTACCGATATGCGCTTGAATCGACTTTTACTGTCCATCTTTTTTTCCCTCTGTTTCACCTCCTCTTTCGCCCAAGCTCCGCAGGAATGGCAGCGCCATCGCGCTGAATTCATGCGTCATCTGAGCGCGAAAAGTATTGCTGTTTTTAAGGCAAGCAAGGAGGTGACGCGCAACGGCGATGTCGAGCATGAGTATCGTCAGGACAGCGATTTTTATTACCTCACCGGTTTGACGGAAAAAGAATCGATGTTGATTCTCATCCCGCGCGGGCTGAACTTGCCCGGATTGGCGCAGCCGGCCAAAGAAATCCTGTTTGTGATGCCGCGCAATCCGCTGTCTGAAATTTGGGACGGCATTCGGCTGGGCGTGGAAGGCGCGCAAACACAACTGGGCTTCAACGCAGTATTGACCAACGATCAATTCGACAAAATTTTCAAAGCGGCGCTGGCGGGCAGTGATACGCTTTACATGAAAACCGGCGAGCGGCAACATCCGCATGCGGCTTCGCCGGCAGATTCCACTCAAAATGCTCTCGAAGCGTTGCTGGGTGTTACGGTTACCGATCCGGGAAAAATTCTGCACCGCGCGCGCGAGATCAAATCGCCGGCGGAGATCGCGCTGTTGCGCCGCGCCATCGACATCACCTGCCAGGCGCATCGCGAAGTGATGGCTTCGGCGCAAACCGGCATGCGCGAGTATGAGTTGCAAGCGATGCTGGAATATACTTTCACCAAAAACGGCAGTGCGCGCTTGGGCTTCCCTTCCATCGTCGGCTCCGGGCCGAATTCGTGCATATTGCACTATCGCGCCGGCGCCCGCCAAATGCAAAGCGGCGATCTGGTGGTGATCGACATTGGCGCGGAATATGAGATGTACACCGCCGACGTCACACGAACGATTCCGATCAGCGGCAAATTCACCAAAGAGCAGGCAGAGATTTACAATATCGTGCTCGCAGCGCAAGAGGCGGCAATGGTAATAGTCAAACCCGGCGTCACCTGGCGAGAGCTAACCGCGGCAGCCTCGCGCGCTATTATCGAAGGGCTGATCAAGCTCGACATTCTCAAAGGCACAGTTGAAGAGAATTTGCAATCCAGGAGCTATCGCGATTTCTTTCTGCACGGTTTAGGCCACTACCTCGGCCTCGACGTGCATGATGTGGGCACCTATGGCCCGTTCCCGGTAGGCGCTGTTTTCACCATCGAACCAGGCATCTATATTTCTGAAGCCACAGCCAAGAAGTACAATCTGCCCGCGGCTTACAACAACATCGGCGTGCGCATCGAAGATGACATTTTAGTCACAGAAGCCGGTTATGAGAATCTTTCCGCCAGCGCGCCGCGCGCGGTTGCGGAAATCGAAGCGCTGATGGCGCAGAAGGGGATGTTCGAGAAGATGGCGGAGTAAAATACGAACAACGCTGAGACTTTCCGCCCACTGAAATCCCACTGAAAAAGCTTTTGATTTTTTCTGTGGGAGTTTTTTTCTGTGGCCGCAGAATCTTTAGAATTTTGTTTTGCCTTGCCATTCAACACATAACCCGAGGAGGAGTATCATGAGCAACAAGCTTACACGGCGCATTTTTTTGAAGACGGCTACTGGTTTCGGCGCGACGCTCGCCGCGGCCACCAGTTTTCCGGCGATTGTTACGAGCAAAACCAAAAAATTCGCGCAGCCCGGCGGCAAGCTGCCGGTTTTGGTGTGCAGCCGCGGTGAAGAATGGGGCAAGAAAACCAATGGCCCGGGGTGGGAAGTTCTCAGCAACGGCGGCAGTCTGCTGGACGCCGTTGAAAAAGCCGCTAACGTTACCGAACTCGATCCTGAAGATACCAGCGTGGGTTACGGTGGTTTGCCGAATGAAGACGGCGTGGTGCAGCTCGATGCTTCTTGCATGTACGGTCCGACCTACAAAGCCGGGTGTGTGGCGGCATTGGAGGGCATCAAAACGCCGAGCAGCATTGCGCGCCTGGTGATGGAGCGCACGGATCACATGATGATCGTGGGCGCGGGCGCGCAGCGTTTTGCCATCATGCACGGCTTTCAAGTTGAAAACCTGCTCACTGAAAAAGCGCGCATGATCTGGTTGAAGTGGAAAGAAAATCACAGCGATGAGGATGATTGGATTCCGCCGGCGGATGGCATTTACAAAGATCGCACCGGACGCACTTATGGCACGATTAACGTTCTCGGCGTCGATGAAAAGGGCAATATCGCGGGCATCACCACGACCAGCGGGCTGTCGAATAAAATTTCGGGCCGCGTGGGCGATTCGCCCATCATCGGCGCGGGTTTGTATGTCGATAACGAAGTTGGCGCTGCCGGCGCCACCGGCCGCGGTGAAGAAGTGATTCGCACTTGCGGGAGTTTTTATATTGTTTCGTTGATGCGCCAGGGTATGACGCCGACACAAGCATGTGTGGAGGCGTGTAAACGCATCATCGAGATCAACAAAAAGCTCGGCGTGCCGGTCGATTTTTATGATAAATTCGTGGCGGTGAACAAGAAAGGCGAAGTGGGTTGCGCCTCGATTGCGTATCCCAAAGATCGCAAACACGAAGTGGCGTTCACGAATCCCGATGGTTTTACGGCGATGGCGGGTGAGTTGGTGAAGGCGTGAGAGAGAATCGCGCCGCTAAAAACCAAGCATCAGTTCTAACTAGTGGACTGTTACCTTAATTCGTAGGAGTACCCGCTCGAAATGTCAGATGAATCTTGTGAAGTACTCGGAATAATGTCTGCAACTTCACAAGTTCCCTGGATGACATACAGGGTGGGATATGCTTTTCAGTGTAACAGCACACGAGTTGGATTCAATTTTTGACCAGGAAACACACGGAATTCACAAAAATTTCATTTGAGGAATTTTGTGTGATTCGTGTGTTTCGTAACGCAATCTTTAATGGGTCTTGGTAGAATCAGAAATAAACTCGAAACGCCGTGAAAAAAATGTTGGGATAGCTGCCAAATTCCGACTGCAAACGCAAAGTTGGAATGATTGTGCCGCCCGGCACAATTTGCGGTTTTTGGCCGAGGCGAAGAAATGCGCCGCCGGCAAGGTAGATGTTTTGCGCGATGTTGTATTCGCCTTGTAACGACAAAAATGCCGAACGATCGCCCAGGTTGCACAACATTTGCGTGTGCAACACGATCAGCGGAGAGAATTGATAAACCATGCCTGGCGCCAGGTAGTGGCGGCCCATGAGGTAAACCGCACCGTCGGTGTAAGCCGGCGCGGCGAAATTTTCGATATAATCTCCCGGCCTGCCGGCGCCGGCATCGTTGAAATGGTATTCGAGAAAGCCATAAATTCTCCCGCTAAAGCTGTAGTCGAGTCCCGTCACCCCGCGAAAATAATCGCGCGCCTCTCCCCCGCTGCCCCCATTAGAACGATCAGCAAAAACATGAGCGGTTTCCAACCAGAAGCCGGCGCCGCCCAGGCTCCGCGCGAGATCGAATCCCAACAAAAGATTTTCGCGAAAACCGAGCACGAGCAACGACACGTCGGTTTTTGCAAGATAAAATTTGCCGCGCGTGAAAAAAGCACTCTGATCGAATTTTAAATCCTTGCCAAAAACATACCCCGCATCCACTTCCGCCAGCGCGTTTAGCGGAATCCGAACTCTCACGGCATCCACACCGATGCGCTCTTCGGTATCCAATTCTTGAAACGCAAACGGCGCAATCACGTCCGTGGGATTGACAACGCGGCCGCTGCCCCAGGCAATCGCTTGCCGCCCGATGATGAGGTCTGCCGGCGGTGTTTTGATTTCTACCACAGCGCGATCGAGATTGTGAAAAATGCCAAAGCTTCCGGGAATCTCATCTTCACCCGGATAGAGGCGGGCATTCCAATCGAATGCGCGATAGCTCAACGGATTGATGCCAACGGGCAGAAGCTGGTTTTCGAACAATACCGGATCTTGAATGCGCGGGGAAAAATCGTATGCGAGATTGGCGGTGAACCAACCGCCGTGCTGATGGCGCAGTTTGAGCCGCACGCGATTGTTCACAGCGCCCAGATCAGTTTGATCTGCCAGAAAAGGCAAATTGCCATAATCAGGCAGGCGGAAAACCGTGAAGAAGCTTTTGAGGTATCCGTCGAGAGAAATAGAATTTTGAGCAACTGCGGGCAGGGTGCAGAAAGGTAGCAATAGAACGAGCAGAAGCATTCTTTTCATATCGCGTCCGCCAGCGAGATCAAACATTGCGTTGTTCGTCTCCTGCGATTTTTCCATCTTTGATGGTGATCACACGGCGCGCGCGCTTCATGATCATTTCGTCGTGCGTGGAAAATACGAAGGTCATGCCGGTGCGCTCGTTCAAGTCTCTCATCATATCTAAAAGCCCGGCGCCTGTAGTCGAATCGAGATTGGCGGTCGGTTCGTCGGCAAGAATCAAATCCGGGTTCGACACCATGGCACGCGCGATAGCAACGCGCTGTTGCTGGCCGCCGGACAATTGCGGCGGCAGGCGGTGTTCATATCCTTGCAGGCCGACTTCTGCAAGAATCTTGGTCACCCGCTCATGCCGTTCACTCTTGGGTGTTTGTTGCAGCAGCAGGATATATTCCACGTTTTCTTCGACAGTAAGCACCGGTATGAGGTTGTAGGCTTGAAAGATAAAGCCGATATGATCGCGGCGGAAATCTGAAAGCTCGCGGCCACTCATCTGCGAGATCAATTTGCCGTTGAGCCAAACGCTGCCCGCGGTGGGCGTATCCAGGCCGGAAATGAGATGCAAAAACGTGGTCTTGCCCGAGCCCGAAGGCCCGACAATCGCGGTGAATTCTCCCGGATGAATCGCGAGATCAATGCCGCGCACCGCGGGCACCGGCACACCGTTATCCGAGTAGGTCTTTTCCACGCCTTGCGTGACGATCACAGCGTCGTTTTGATTGATTTCCATGAACATTCCACTCTCGAATATTTGCAGGAATGGCGATCTGCCAGGATCCTCATAAGCTCTTGCGCATCGCCTCCGCCGGCGACATGCGCGCGGCATGCACGGCGGGATAGATGCCGACGAAAATTGTGAATACAAAAACCCAGAATGGATAAAAAAGATACTGCTCGAACGTCATCACCGGGTAGAGTAATTCCCGGAATGTGGCGCCGGAATATTCCACGCCGGTGAAGTCGATGCCGACCCGGGCGACGATCGCCGTCACAATCACGCTGATCAAAATGCCAATGCCGATGCTGAGTATCGCCAGAGCACCGGCTTCCCAAAGAATCAAGGTTGCCATGCGGAACGGTCGCGTGCCGACCGCGCGCATCACGCCGAATTCGAACATGCGCTCGTGCAGCGACATGAACAAAGTATTGACGATTCCCAGAGCAACGACGCCGAAAAGAATGACAGCGGTGATGAGAATGCTAAAGCCGGCCAGATCGAACGTGGCTTTCAGTTGCGGCAGCAACCTGGTCCAGCCCACGGCTACATTGTCGAATTGTGAATATTGGTTCCAGAACGGATTCGTTTCATCCCGGCCGAGTTCAGGATCGTGAAATTTGATGGCAATTTCATGAACCGCGCCGTTGAGCCCCAACATTTGCTGCGCCTTGGACAGGCGAATGAAAGCCATGCTGCCGTCCAATTCGCGCACGTTGAAATGATAGATGCCGGAGATGCGAAACATTTCCTGAGCCAGATCGCCGCCCTGTCCGTCGTTCGCTGAATCCGCGGTCCGCGCGACCGTCACCACCACGCGATCACCCAGCCCCACCTCGAGCAACTCCGCCAGTTTGCTGCCGATGACGATCTCACGCTCGCTCCCGTCGCCAAAATAATTTCCCGCGATCATCACGTCATCCATCTGTGACAAGTATTGCTCGACCGCCGGATCGATGCCGACAACGCTGACGGCGCTCACGTTCGCCGGTGAAGTGATCATGCCAATGGCAATGACGCGCGGCGCCGCATTCGCCACGGCAGCATCGTTTTGCAGGCTTGCCATCACTTCTGCAAAGCGGCGAATCTTCAGCGCAACATCCTGGGTCTCGCGAAAACCCTGGCGATGAATCTGCCCTTCACCCAAAAAAGAAGCGGTGGCGGATTTGATCATGTTGCGTTCCATGCCAATAATCAACGCATCGACGAAGATCAAGGCGGCCAGACCCGTGCCAATGGCGGTACCAGCCAGGAAGGAGCGTCGTTTGTTGCGAAAGAGATTTCGCCAGGCGAGTTTGAGGTAAAACCACATAGGGCAATATCAGATCTTTACCATTTGTTGCGTCATGGACTCGTCAATGCAGCCGCAATGCACGCGCCGGCTCGATGTGTGCCGCTTTCACCGAAGGAAACAGGCTGACGAGATTCGCCGTCACGATTACCGTGATGGTCGGAATGAGCAGGCTGCGCAGATTCACCTCGCTGTACATGGCTTTGAACTCAACGCCGGCAAAAGTGAATGGCTCGGGCAGCGCAATGCCGCGCAGGGAAAGCCAGTAATTCAGCGCCACGGCGCAGGCCGCGCCCAGGATGACACTCACCAGAGTGATGACATTCACTTCATACAGCACGAGTTTGAAAATTTGCGCCGGTTGCGTGCCGACGGCTTTCAACACACCATATTCGCGGGTGCGCTCCAACACCGACATCAGCACGGTGTTCAATACACCGATCGCCACAATCAGCAGAATAATGAACAAGCTGATCCAAGTCCCCTGCTGATCCATTTTCATGGCATCATAAAAAGATCTGGCAAATTCCTGCCAGGGCGCGATGGCGAGATCAGGGCCGGCAAACGTCGATCTCAATTCTTCGGTGAGTTCATCAACCTCCTCAAGATCGCGCGCGATGACGACGATTTCGTGCACCCGCTGCGGCAGCGCCAGCAGCTCTTGCGCCTCCGGCAAGGGCAGATAGAAGGCCATGCGATCGGCAAACTCATCGCCGCTGTCGGAGATTCCCGCGACGCGATACAGCGCGTTGGCAATCGAGCCGTCCGCCGCCTGCGAGAGAACCACAATTTCGTCTCCCACGTCTGCTTGCAGAACCTTCGCCAGACCCTTGCCCAAAATGGCCTCGGGTGTGGCATTCTGCGAAAAAATTCTTCCAGCGACAATTTTTCGGTCAAAGCGGGTGGCCGCAATCTCGCGTTCGGTGTCAATGCCAATGATCTGCACACCTGCACTCTTTTCTCCAACCGCAACCAAACCTGCCGAATACAAACGCGGCGTCCAGGAGGCTACGCCCGGGAGTTGTTGAACTCTCCTCCCGATCTCCGAGAAGTTGTCGATGGTTTTATAAAGCGAAGGTTTGTCGAGATAGCCCTGCGCGTGAATCTGAATGTGACCCAGGCGTGAGCGCGTAAACAGTTCAATCACGGAAGTGTAGGTGCCGTCCGAAATGCCGATGGCCAGCGCCGAGAGGACAAATCCACCCAAAATCGTGAGGCCGGTCAAAATGGTGCGGCGCTTCTGGCGAAAAACATTGCGAAAGGCGATTTTGAAGAGCATGGCAGTCCGGTTAATTTCCCGATTGCAGATTTCTCAAGCTGAAAATGTCATCATCCAACTTCTTGTCGAACTCCAAGGCCAGGTAGCGAATGACAGTCTTTTGGCCTTCTTTGTTTTGGGGAATCAGTTCCATGATTGCCGGAATGGTGCGCGTGCCGAAAGCCTTGATGTCCCTGAAATGAATTACGCGCATGAGGTTGCCTTTTTCATCATAGTATCTATCCCAAACCGGCAGATAATCCTCGCGGCGCACGGCTGTGACAATTTTGCCCCATACGATGGGCAAATCTTCGCGTGGAATGGCTTCGACATACAGCAGTCCCGGTTCCGCCTCTTCAGGCGTGATGAGTTTGTAAGTGAAATCCTCCAGCAATGTGAATTCGCTCACCAAATCGTCGTTGGTAAAATCTGATCCCATCCATGAGCTCATCATCATGGAAGGCGGAATTTTGATGACCTTGTTTACGTTGGGAAGAAAATTCCACATTTCATCGCCGAGGCGCAACGTCGCCACGCCCTTCTCCTTTTGCGGCTCGAGAATGCGAATGAACGTCTTGTCCATTCCCTTGCTCCACACTTTCATGCGCAGCGTGCGCTGCCAGTTTGGAGTGATAATCTCCATTTCCATTTCGCCGGCGCTGGTGGAACTGCGATACAATTCGTCGATCTTCTTGACGATTTCGGTGACCTCGCTGTCCGCATGGCGATGCTGCGCGAGCGACGGCGAAACAATCAGGCAGAGCAACAGCAATTCGATGACGATTATTTTCATCCTTTTGATCTCCCAATTCTATTCTAAACCGCTCAGGCGCTCGCGTTAAAGATGAAAGGTGTTCGTAAGCGGCGTTTGCCAGCAGTCAACAGCGCCCGGGCGGTGGCGTTTGTGAATCGCGTCTTACAGCGTTTTTCATTTGGATGAACAGAGTTTGTAGTCCCCGCCCCTTGTGGGCGGCTGTTGAAGCCATGGAATTCGCATCCTGTACACGCATTTAAAAAACGCTGTAAGTTGAAACAAAAAGCAAAAAAATCATGTGTCTCACAAGTATTTTTTACCGTGATTGCGGCCACGAACACGATCAAGCTTGAATCAGGGTGAATATCAACAGTATAAGCGGGGTGCAGCTTTCACAGCGTTTAGGGCGAATACTGTGAGATCCACCAATCATGAAAAATCACGGCACGGCTGCACCGTCCGTCCGCTTGATGTTGTTGTTCGACGGCCAGTTATTCACGTTTGCGAATCGATTTTGCCATCACCAGGTCGAGGGTATCGACCGATAACGGCGATACATAAGAATCCAAGCCCAGCGAGACCTGCCAGTAAGATGAAAGGCGGTGGGACATCCTCGATGCCCGATGAACTGATCCTGGTTAGATGCCAGGCTACGCCGAAGCTGCCAACTCCCAATATCAGGCAGATCAGCCGTAAAAAAATTGTGACACGTTCCCATCTCATTCGTTGTTTCTCCTCGTTGATGTCTATCACAGCAATTGGCAACCGCATGTCGAAGCGTTTGCGCATGTTCTCCGTATTTTAGAAAGACATTTTTTCAGCAAGGCTCATTCTCGGTTTGAGAGCTGTGTGGGCAACGCAGGAAGCGGTGATCGTTTCAGGAAGGCCTCCGAAACGGCGTTCGCGCCGGCAAAACTCGTTCACAGCAGCCTCGAGATCCGATGGTTTGAAATCCGGCCACATGATCTTCAAAAAAACCAGCTCGGCATAGGCGCATTCCCACAGCAAAAAATCACTCAACCGCTGTTCGCCGCCGGTGCGGATGAGAAGATCGACATTGGGCGCGGGCGCAGCCTCGTGAACCGCAGCGCCGAGTGCGTGCGCAAATCGCTGTGACGAGATTTCTCCGGTTTGCGCGCAGCCCTGCGCCGCCCGCATAATCGAATCCCGGGAGGAGTAATCGACTGCAATGCGAAAATGCAGCACGCGACCGGATGCCGTGGCTGCTTCAGCCTGCGCGATCGCCAGGCACAATGAGGGTGAGAGACGATCCCGCCTGCCAATAATCGAAAGACGCACGCCATCGGCAACACACTTCGAGGTTTCCGAGTTGAGATAGGCGCGCAAGAGTTGCATCAGCGCGGAGACTTCAGGGCCGGGGCGCTGCCAGTTATCCGAGGAGAAGGCGTAAACCGTCAGGCACCGGATCCCCAGATTTGGCGCGGCTTCGACAATGGGTCGCAGGGCTTCGGCGCCGGCGCGATGGCCGGCAATGCGAGGCAGGCCGCGTGCTTGCGCCCAGCGGCCGTTGCCATCCATAATAATTGCAGTGTGCATAAAAAGTACTTTGCAAATTAAAGTTAAATGGTCTAAAAAAAACGCGCCTACCGGTCGCGCATCGCCTGAATGAGTGATTCCATTTGGCCGAGATAATTTTCCAGAGCGCGGCGGCCGGCTTTGGTCAAGCGGTACTCGGTCTTGGGCGTTTTGCCCTCGAAGTATTTGGTGACGCTGAGGTAATGTGCTTCTTCCAGCTTGCGGGCATGCACGCTGAGATTGCCGTCCGAGGTTTGCAGAAGCTGTTTGAGTTCCGAAAATGTCATAACCTCATTGGCGGCCAGAGCGCTGACAATCGCCAAGCGTATGCGATCGTGAATGATACGATCCAACGGCGGCTGGCCGGTGGGCGTCACCAAGCCGCGCACCACGCGCATCGTGCGTGTTTCCGGCGTTTCGGAAGAGGCGGTCATGGCGCGAGTCTTGGGCAATGCATTTTGTTTAGCCACCATACCTCCGTGCGATAATCAAACCGAAAAAAATGTGTAGGCCGCCAAAGCCAATTGCCATCCACCAATTTTCCCAGGCAAGGGGCGAAAATAAGGCGATGGCGCCGACAATCATGAAGCTTACTCCCATCTGGGGAACGACGCGTACAGAAAATGCGCCACCCGTGATGACGCCGGCGCCGTAAAGCAGCAGCCACATTCCGGGCAAAAACTCAAACCTGCCTTGCTGTAACAGCGCACCCGTCAACAGCAGAGCCGCTAGCATCGGCGGGAAACAGTTGAGAATGAATTTCCCACCGGGTCCGGAGAGCAGCGCAACATTGGCCGCGCGCGCTTTGCGGTGCATCATCAAAATGCCGATGACTAACGCGAGCACCGCTTCAATCAGCCAGAGAAATAACCATCTCTCCCCGGCCGTGGGTGAAGGCGCGGCGAACGCTGTGGCGCCCGCGGTGAGGCCAATCGCGACCATGCCTCTGCCGGGAACCGCAGTGAACGAGGTTGCACGCTCCATCGTCTTGCGGATGAAGCGCAGATTTTCCATGGCATAATCATGCATCGCCAGGGGTTCAGGCGCAGGTGTGGGCGCGGCGGTGTGCGATTTCATGGCATACGATACAACAAGTTATCAAAATTGTCAAGTACTTTGTAATAAAAAGTGAAAATCTTTATCCGGCAGCGCCGCAGACGCGCAGGCTTCGGGGACGGCGCAGCCACATTTAAAACCCAGCGGCGGCAATGGGGTTTCATTGCCGCGCTGGTGCAAGCTCTCCATTAGCGGGCGGAGGCATTTTTGAGGTATTTGAGAAAATCTGAATCTGTCTTCAAAAACATCGTGCTGTTCGCATTGAGCGTGCTGCGATATGACTCCAACGTTTGCAGGAAAGAATAAAATTCCGGATCACGGTTGAAGGCATCCGCGTAAATCTTTGCGGCGCGCGCGTCGGCGGCGCCTTTGATCAACTGCGCCTGTTTGTAAGCCTCTGAAGTGATCGCCTGCAAATCCTTCTCGCGCTGGCCTTCAATTTTGGCGCGCTCGCCCTGGCCTTCCGAACGGTATTTTTCGGCAATGCGCTTGCGTTCCGAGATCATGCGTTCGTAGACTTTCTGCAG
>QEVD01000745.1 GCA_003576975.1 Candidatus Zhuqueibacterota bacterium | reverse complement strand
ACTCTATCTCGGCGATCCGCGCGAAGCGCAGGAAGCCGATCGCTACCTCTACAATTATCTCAAGAATCAAGTCGTGATTGTTGTCAATGGCGATACCGCAACGTTTCGTTATGTCGGCAAGGAAGTCGAGATGGACGTGACCTGGTGCTACGTTGAAATTGCGCCGGTGACGGAAGTAAAAAAGATTGCGGTCACCAACCGCATTTTGCTGGAGATTTATGAGGAGCAAACCAACCTCGTTCACGTCAAAGCCGGCGGAAGGCAAAAGAGCATGTTGTTGCGCAAAGGCAACGTGACGGATACGGTGGAGTTTTGAATTTTTGAATTGAAAACAATTCAAATTATCCCCAGCAGATTGAAACAACCCAGTAGATAAAATCCTGCCATCCGTTGGGTTGTTTCAATCCGTTGGAAAATTTTTCTTTGAAAGAATAGCATAGAATGCCAACTCCCATCAACCTCTATCCCATCGATGAGAAGAGCATCGCCATTGACTGGGATGACGGCCGGAAAACGAAATACGCTTTGCGCGAGTTACGCGGTAGTTGCCGCTGCGCGGTTTGCGTTGATGAAGTCACCGGCCAGCGCGTGGTTTTCCCCGAGAATGTCCCCGAAAACATCCGCGCGCTGGAAGCACGGCCGGTGGGGCGTTATGCGTTGCAATTCGTTTGGTCCGACGGCCATGATAGCGGGATTTATACGTTTGATTATTTGCGCGAGCTGGGGGCAAAACAATTTGATCGTGCGCGCTAAAATCAGGGTTGAAACTTGACAAGGAATGTACTATCTTGCCAGCCCAATCAAAAAACGCTGGCTTACAGAAATCGGATCAAAAGCTAGCAAATTAATGAGATAGAAGTCAAGCTAGAGTTTCAACTCAACTGCATTTTCATGAAAATTTATCTCGAAACCTACGGCTGCCAGATGAACGAATACGACTCCGAGTTGATTCGTTCGATCTTGCGCAGCCATAAACATGAGTTCACCGAGGCCGAAGACCAAGCCGAAGCGGTATTGTTGAACACCTGCGCCATTCGCGAAAACGCGCACGAGAAAATCTATCACCGTCTCGATCATCTCAAAGGCTTGAAGCGGCGGCGCAAAGGCGATCTCGTCATCGGCATTCTCGGTTGCATGGCGCAAAATCTTCGCACCGAACTGGCGGAACGCGCGAGTATCGTTGACATCGTTGCCGGCCCGGACAGTTACAAACGTCTGCCGCTGCTGCTCGAATCGACGCGCGGCCATCAGGAAAAAGGCTTCGATTTTTCCCTCTCCGAATACGAAACCTATTCCGACATCGCGCCGCAGCGCCGTCCGGGTGTGAATGCCTGGATTGCGATCATGCGCGGCTGTGATAACTTCTGCACCTTCTGCGTCGTGCCTTACACGCGCGGTCGCGAGCGCAGCCGCGAGCCGCAGAACATCGTCGCGGAAGCCGAACGCATTGCCGCCGAAGGCTTCAAGCAAATTACGTTGCTCGGGCAGAATGTGAATTCGTATCGCTACGAGCAATATGATTTCGCCGATCTGCTGGAAATGGTGGCCGAAGTCGAA
>QEVD01000132.1 GCA_003576975.1 Candidatus Zhuqueibacterota bacterium | reverse complement strand
TGGCGCTCGGCTATGCCACGTTGACGCCGCCGGCGCCGCCGCGCGTTCATAATATCACGCAAGGAACGCATTATGTCACCATCACCGCAGGAGTCAACGCTGCCAATCCCGGCGATGTTATCCTGGTCGATGCCGGCACCTTCAACGAACGCGTGACGATCAACAAATCGCTCGACATTCGCGGTGCGCAGTACGGCGTGGACCCGACAACATCCGGCGCCAGGACGAATCCTGCGATGGAGTCGATCATTGACATAACCGGCTTGCCGCTAACCAATCCCAACGTACTGATGGAAATACCCAACGGCGTCACCAATGTTTCGCTTTCCGGCTTCACGCTCATGGGAAGCCCAACTTCTCACTATGCCGATGAAGCCGTGGTGCGGTGCTGGGATGATGACATTAAAATCGAGGATAACATCATCGACGGTTTTTATGGCATTCTTTTCAAGGGCGCCGATAACCTGATCGTGCGGCGCAATCGCATCGTGACGAACAAGGTTGGAGTGACAGTACAGCCCAATCCTGCAAACAATGTAAAAATTTCCGACAACCTCATCACTCGCGGAAGCAGCCCGGCCGCGGATGCGGCAGGAATCTACATGACCGGCTGCAGTAATTCCGCCATAACCGGAAACACTGCCAGCGGGTTTACCGGTGCCAGCGGCACAAACGGCAGTAACCTGAATCATTTAACGGTTTCAGGAAATACCTTTACCGGAAACCGGGATGCAATTTCATTTTTTGGCAGCACCACATTCGTTACGATCGAAAACAATGACCTGAGCAATTCGGTGCGTTATGGCATCAATATCAAAGGCCAGGACATTGACATCGTCGGGAACACGATCAATAACTGCGGTGATACCGGCATCAACATCGATCGTCACGTGATCGACACCGAGAGAATTCGCCTCACCTGCAATGACATTAGCGGTAACACTAATTTTGGTGTGAAGGTCAATACTGCATTAGTCACTGCAATCATCAACGCGGAGCTGAACTGGTGGGGAGACGCCAGCGGACCTTATGACCCTGACGGATCCACAGAAGTGCCGCCGTGCGCCGACACACCTGACGCGCTCAATGCCGACGGCTCCGGTGACGCTGTGACAGGCAATGTGGATTACTGCCCCTGGGCCATCAATACGCAATGCCAGCCGCTGCAGCAATGCGGCGATTTCGCCCTGCTCGCTGGTCAAATAATCGAGCTTGATCACTACAAATCCGTTGAAGGCGACATTCACTCCAACGGCGGCATCGAGTTCGACAATGGCAGGCCAGGAACGGTTTGGGGCAATGTAACCGCCCTTGGCGATATCGAAATCGCGCGTGATAACACCATTAACGGCGACGTTACCGCCAATGGCTCTGTCAAGAAAGACAAGAAAGCCACGGTCACTGGCACAGTCACCTCCGGCGCTTCCCTCGCCGCGGTCGAAGTGCCCAGCTTGTCGTATTCGTGTTCCGGTACAGCCAGCATCATTGCCGGAAAGGATAAGACGAAAAACGTTGCCCCGGGTGATTACAACGTTCTCCGCGCGGACAAGAATGCCCAGCTCAACCTCTCCGCCGGCGAATATTTCGTCAAAACGCTGCAATTGGATGATCGCTCGCGGCTCAGAGTCGATGTCTCCAGCGGCGAGGTAACCATCAATGTGTGCGGCTTGGTCAACTTCATCAAGAATGCCGACATCATCATCATTGGCGGAGATTCGAAAGATCTCACCATCA
Organism: Candidatus Zhuqueibacterota bacterium; assembly: GCA_003576975.1. Classification (GTDB taxonomy): domain Bacteria; phylum Zhuqueibacterota; class Zhuqueibacteria; order Zhuqueibacterales; family Zhuqueibacteraceae; genus Coneutiohabitans. The sequence goes on along the minus strand of QEVD01000132.1, from coordinate 14,939 downwards.
ATTACAGCGGCACGAAGAAGGTTGTGCTTGGCAAGGATGGCGGTTATCAAGGCTCGGTTGTCGCACCCAATGCGCTCGTCGAACTCGGCAGCAAGGCCGGCTTCCTCGGCTCGATCTGCGCCAAGAGCATCGCCATTGCCAAAGATGCGCGCGTGCGCTTCCACGGCCTGGGCGCGGTTCCCAAACTTTCCTCCGATGATAGCGAAGAGGAAATCACCAGTGACTCGGAGCCGGTAACCAGTTACGAGTTAGCCCAGAACTATCCCAATCCCTTCAACCCAACGACCACCATCAGTTTTGCCTTGCCGGAAGCGGGCGAGGTGAGCTTGTCCATCTACAATTTGAGTGGGCAGCTTGTGAAGCAATTGGTGGCGCGTGAAATGAACGCTGGTCGCCACAATGTGGTGTGGGATGCCACAGATGCGCGCGGCGCGCGCGTGGCCAGCGGCGTGTATCTGTACGTGATCAAAACTGGCGAATTTACCGCACAGCGCAAACTTGTATTGCTGAAGTGAGTTTACTGAAATCCCCAAATTAGAGGTACGGCGTATCGCGTGCGCTGTGTGTGAGGCTGCGCACACAACGCACGCTGACGCTGATATATGCCCCGAAACATGAAAGCGAAGGGATGATAGGTGAAAACACCTATCACCCTTCACTATACCTTTGTTAATCCGCGAATTTGATTCGTAAAAAACTCTGCAAGACTGCTGCTCCGCGTGTATTACATGCCGTAGGCAAAAGAATTTTAGTTTCACTCCCGCATGTTCTGATTGCCACCTCTGCAATCTTATCAAATCCCGCGCAACAATGGACTGAGGCGCCTTTCTCCAATTCCTTACCAGCCCCCTATGGGCTTTGTGAGGGTTTGATTGTGAATTCTAGCGAATTGGGAGACGCCAATGCATTCTACCTTTTGGACGAGAAAACAGCCAATATCTAACTCATGCCGGCCGGACTATCTCCTCAAGGTTATATTATTTCTCAGCTTGATCACGATTGTTGGCCCTCTTCAGGCCCAGAGTATTCCCTCCGAAATCACGGTTTACTCCCGCGTTGTCACCAGCAAAGTCGTGACCGATGCCGATGACCCGGCGATCTGGATTCACCCAACCGACCCGGCGCTGAGCCTTATCATCGGAACGGACAAAGGGGCTCATTTTGTCTTTGTTTGGGATATGAACGGCCGGGAATTGCAGCGCATTGCGGTTAGTAGAAGACCGAACAACGGCGACATCCGCTACGCTATGCCGGTCGGCGGCGTGCCGGTCGATATTTACGCTGTCGGCGCGGAGAGCCCCAGCCGCGTGGTCACTTTCAAGATCGATCCGAACACGCGCCTGCTCACGGACATTTCGGCGATCAACGCCAATTTGACACCACAGGTGAAAGAACCCTATGGCTTTTGTCTATATCGGCGCGCCCACGATGGCGCAATGTACGCGTTCGTTAATAGCATCGGCGGCACAGAAGGCGTGCTGAATCAGTATCTCTTGACGGATAACGGCGCGGGTAAAGTCAAAGCCACGTTCGTGCGCTCGTTTTACGGCGCGTCGTACGACAAGCATTCGGAAGGCATGGTGGCCGACGACGAACTCGGTTATGTGTACATTGCAGAAGAAGACAGTTGTGTGCGCAAATTTCACGCGGATCCAGACATGGGCAACGCCCAGCTTGCGGCGTTTGCGTATGGCGATGGCATCGAACCCGACCGCGAAGGTTTGGGGCTTTATACCGGCCCGAACGGCACGGGCTACATTTTACTTTCCAGCCAGGGCAATGAACGCATCAAAGTCTACCGCCGGGAAGGCGATCCCGGTAATCCCCACAGCCATTCGCTTGTCACCACGATTTACACCCCGGGCGTCGGCAGCACCGATGGCTTGGATGTCACGAACCGTCCCGCCGGCCCGAATTTTCCCCATGGCCTGATTGCCAAACACGACGGCAGCACCGGCTTCTCGCTTTTTGCCTGGGAAGATGTGGCGCAATCGTATTTGTCCGTTGCCAGCATCACCGCGGATTTCTCCGCCAATTCAACCACGGGCTGCGCACCGTTGGCAGTAACCTTCACCGATCAGTCCACTGGACCGGTGACTTCCTGGGAATGGGATTTTGGTGATGGCAATACCTCAACCTCTCCCAGCCCCACGCATGAATACGCTACCGCCGGCACATTCTCGGTCACCCTAAAAACGACCAACGCCTTCGGCTATAGTCAAACAATGGTGCGCGCCGACTATATCGTGGCTGGAACCGCGCCCACTGCCGCTTTTTCGGCCACGCCCGTTTCAGGCCTCCCGCCCATGATGGTCGCGTTTACCGATCAATCCACACATGAACCGACTTCATGGTTATGGGACTTCGGCGACGGCACGACTTCAACGGAGCAACATCCGGCACACGAATATGCTGTTGCCGGGAGTTACACGGTCACGTTGACTGCCACGAATTCGTGCGGAAGCCAAAGCGAAACCAAAACCGCCTATATCACGGTCAATTCACCGGTCGAGGCAGAGTTCACTCATGCCGGCGCCAGCCCGCAGGCACTCACAAGCTTTGCCACAGTTGCCGACAATAATAATTGTGCGCCGTTGGAAGTACAGTTCATGGATCAATCCACCGGCGATCCCACCTCCTGGTTGTGGAATTTTGGTGATGGCAGCACTTCGACGGAACAAAACCCCGTTCACACCTATGCAAATCCAGGCAGCTATACGGTTACGTTGACAGCGACCTCCGCCACCGGCGATGATATCGAGACAAAACCAGACTATATAACAGTCGAGAGTGCTCCGCAGGCAGCTTTTTCGGTCACGCCGACCGTGCTCACGGTTTCGGGTTCGATTAGCCTGGAGAATCAAGCAACGAGCAATGCAACTTCATATTTATGGGATTTTGGCGACGGCAATACCTCGACTGAGCCTAACCCGACGCATCAATATGCCGCGCCCGGCGCATACACCATCTCATTAACAGCCTCAAACGCTTGTGGTTCGCATACCGAGACGAAGCAAGATCATGTCACCGTTGTTGAAGGCGTTTCTGCGCAATTTTCTGTCGACACCACTTCCGGTTGCGCGCCCCTGGCTGTGCAATTTTCCGATCAATCCACCGGGCCGGTGACTTCCTGGTTATGGGATTTTGGCGATGGCTCGACTTCCAACGAACAGCATCCCTCGCATTCATACGCCGCGGCGGGCAAATACACCGTTCAGTTAACCGTTACGAACACGGCCAATGGCAGCAGCACGAAGACAATAGATTCTTTTGTCTCAGTTTATTTGAAACCGAGCGCTGCTTTTATGGCCAACTCGACTTCTGGAAATGTGCCGGTTACAGTCACGTTCACGGATCAATCGGCCGGCAATCCGACGTCCTGGTTATGGGATTGGTTATGGGATTTCGGCGACGGCAACACTTCGACGGAACAGAATCCTTCACACACCTACACGGTTGCCGGCGACTACACCGTGCAACTGACGATTACAAATGAATGCGATACCAGCACAACGATTCAGACAAATTACCTCCGCCTCGAACCGTGTATCAAACCGCTGGCAAGTTTTGGCGCAGCCACAACTTCGGGTAGTGTGCCGTTCATGGTGAATTTCACCGATCAATCCACCGGCAATCCTGCGTCTTGGTTGTGGGATTTTGGCGACGGTAACAGCTCCACCGAACGAAATCCGGCACATCAATATGCCGCGCCCGGGAATTATACCGTGGCGTTAAAAGTGTCGAATGACTGTGACACACATCTGGATACCAAACAAGATTATGTCTCGGTTATTGATACGGTTTCTGCCGAATTCACTGCGGATACGACCGCGGGCTGCGGCTCTCTGCTCGTGCAATTTACGGATCAATCCACCGGGCCGGTGGCTTCCTGGTTGTGGGATTTTGGCGATGGCGCGACTTCCACCCAGCAGAATCCTTCTCACACTTATGCGGCAGCCGGAAACTATGCAGTCAAATTGACCACCTCGAATTCTGTTGATTGGAGCAGCACGGAAACGAAAAGCGACTATATACAAATCGGTGTCTTGGCCACAGCGGCTTTCACGGCTTCATCAACAATCGGCGAAACACCGTTGGCAGTCACCTTCACGGATCAATCAACCGGCAATCCCACCTCCTGGTTATGGGATTTCGGCGATGGCACAACCTCCACCGAGCAAAACCCCGCGCACACCTACACTGCCGTCGGTGAGTACACGGTTCAGTTGACGGTTGCGAATGCTTGCGGCGAGGCCTCGGAAACCAAAACCAACCATATTCGTGTCACGCCGTGCACCGTGCCGGTGGCCAGTTTTGCCGCGGACTCAACCTCGGGCAGCGTGCCGCTGGCAGTGAAATTTACGGATCAATCGTCCGGCAATCCCGCCTCGTGGTTGTGGGATTTCGGCGATGGCAATACCTCGACGGAACAAAACCCCGCGCATCAATATGCGGCGCCGGGGAATTATGCCGTGACATTAAAAGTGTCGAATGACTGTGATACGCACACCGAAACCAAACAGGATTATATCGCTGTCATTGACACGGTTGCGACAGAGTTCACGGCGGAGGTAACCGCAGGCTGCGCGCCTCTGGCGGTGCAATACACGGATCAATCGTCCGGGCCGGTGGTTTCCTGGCTGTGGGATTTCGGCGACGGCAATACTTTCACCGAGCAGAATCCTTCTCACACCTATGCGGCAGAAGGAAAATACACGGTCAAGCTCACGATCACGAATTCCGCCAATTTCAGCAGCACCAAGACGAAAAACGAGTATGTCACAGTTGCTCCGGCGTTGACCGCTGCGTTCATCGGCGCGCCGGTCACGGGCAATGTGCCGGCGCTGGTCACCTTCACAGATCAATCCACCGGCAATCCGGCATCCTGGCTGTGGGATTTCGGCGACGGCAATACCTCCACCGAGCAGAATCCCTCACACACTTACACGGTTGCAGGCGATTACACGATTAAACTGACGGTGACAAACGCCTGTGGCACGGTTACGGAAAGCAAAGCCAACTACATTCACTTTGATCCTTGCATTGCGCCCACGGCAAGCTTCACCGGTTCGCCAACTGCCGGCGGAACACCGCTCACCGTGACCTTTGCGGATCAATCCACAGGCAATCCCACCTCTTGGTTGTGGGATTTCGGTGATGGCAATACCTCAACCGAGCAGAATCCCACGCATACATATGCCACCGCAGGCGATTACACCGTGAAATTGACGGCGACGAATGATTGCAACAGCAATGTCGCGACCCAAACAAATTACATTCATGTTGATCCGTGTACGCCGCCCTCTGCAAAATTTGCGGCGTCGTCCACTTCCGGCAGCGCGCCCTTGACGGTAACGTTTACCGATCAGTCGACCGGCGATCCCACCTCATGGTCTTGGGATTTCGGTGATGGCAATACCTCAACCGAGCAGAATCCCACGCACGCATACGCGGCGGCAGGAAATTATACCGTTGCGTTAACAGTGACGAGCGCTTGTGACTCGCATACCGAGACAAAACAGGATTTCATCACGGCTGTCGGCGTCGTTGCTGCCGCTTTTACCTCAAATGCCACCTCGGGCTGCAACCCACTCGTGGTGGAATTTACCGATCAATCCACCGGACCGGTGGCTTCCTGGCTTTGGGATTTTGGCGATGGCACGACTTCGACGGAGCGAAATCCCACGCACAGCTATGCCGCTGGCGGCAATTATACAGTGAAGCTGACCGCAGCGAATTCCGTTGGCCAAAGCAGCATTGAGACGAAATCCGATTATATCTCAATTGCTACCCCACCGGCAACAGCCTTTAGCAGCTCATCAACCTCAGGGAATGCGCCTGCAACAGTGAATTTCACCGATCAATCCACCGGCAGCCCCACCTCGTGGTTATGGGAATTCGGCGATGGCAACACCTCCACGGAGCAGAACCCGTCACACACCTACGCGGCAGAAGGCAATTACACGGTGCAATTGACCGCCACCAATGCCTGCGGCGCAACGGTGGAAACCAAGACGAATTATATTCAGGTCAACCCGTGTATTCCGGTGGCGGCGGTGTTTTCCGCTTCCACGACTTCCGGCAATGCGCCGTTGCTGGTGAGTTTTACAGATCAATCCAGCGGCACTCCCACCTCGTGGTTGTGGGACTTCGGCGACGGCAACACCATGACGGAGCAGAATCCCTCGCATCAATATAATTTTCCCGGCACCTACACGGTAACGCTGACGGCGACGAACTCGTGCAATTCCGACCCGGAGACGAAGGTGAGTTATATCACCGTCAATGCGGTGCCCACAGGCAATCTTGCACTGAACCGGCCGATCACGGCGGCAAACACAACCTTGCCCTATGCCCCTGAACTCGCGGTGGACAGCGACATGGAGTCCTACTGGCGCAGCGGCAACGTCACGAAGGATTCGCCGGCCTCTTGGTTGTATGTTGATCTGGGAGCGGCTTATAATCTTAACCGCGGCGTGGTGAACTGGAAGAGTAAATACTATGCCGAGGAATATCGTTTTCAAATTTCGAACACGGCCAGCAGCAACGACAATGATTGGACTACGGTTTATACGCACAAGGCCGGCGAGGAAGGCACGCAAGATTTCACGTTCACCTCGCCGTTTGCAGCGCGCTATTTCCGCATTCGCATGGACAAAAACAACAAAGATTCCAATCGCATCATTAGTCTGGAATGCTACGCTGCCAGCCAGTGCCTACCGCCGGGCGCGAATTTCGCGGCCTCTGTCACCTCCGGCAATGCGCCGTTCACGGTGAGCTTCACCGATCAATCGAGCGGCAATCCCACTTCATGGAACTGGGACTTTGGCGACGGCAATACCTCCGCAGAGCGCAATCCTTCACATACGTTCACCGCGCCCGGTGATTACACCATCAAGCTCACCGTCAGTGATGCCTGCGGCGCGACCATCGCCAACAAGGTGAATTATATTCAGGTCGCGCCGTGCTTGCCGCCCAGCGTGAATTTCTCCACCTCCGCGCCTTCGGGCAACGCGCCGATGACAGTGACGTTCACCGATCAATCGAGCGGCAATCCCACCTCGTGGAATTGGGATTTCGGCGACGGCAACACCTCCACGCTGCAGAACCCCTCGCACACCTACGCCGCTGCCGGCGATTACACCGTCACGCTGACGGCGACCAGCGGCTGCGGCTCAAACAGCACAAGCAAGACAAACTACATTCACGTCGATCCGTGTTTGCTGCCGGGCACCAATTTCTCCGCCTCCATCACCTCCGATAACGCGCCCATGACGGTAACGTTCACCGATCAAACCACCGGAAATCCGACCTCATGGAAGTGGGATTTCGGCGATGGCGGCGCCTCAACGTTGCAGAACCCCTCACATCAATACACCGCTGCCGGCGATTATACGGTTACGCTTACAGCCACCAGCGCTTGCGGCCCCACGAGCATAACCAAAACGAATTTTATTCACGTGGAACCGTGCGTTGCGCCTGGCGCAAGCTTTACAGCTTCCAGCGCTTCCGGCAACGCGCCGTTGGCCGTGACGTTCACGGATCAATCCACCGGCAATCCGAGTTCCTGGAAGTGGGATTTCGGCGACGGCAACACCTCGACCGAGCAGAATCCTTCGCACACCTACACGGCTGCCGGCGACAATATCGTCAAGCTCATCATCACCAACGCCTGCGGCGCCGATACGACGACTCTGCCGAATGCCATTCATGTCGAACCGTGCATTCAGCCCACGCCCGGTTTCACCGCGACAACCACCGTGGGCAATGCACCCATGGCCGTAACGTTTACCGATATTTCCGGCGGCAGTCCCACCTCGTGGTTGTGGGAGTTTGGCGATGACAGTACGTCAACCAAACAAAAGCCCACACACATTTACACCAAACCCGGTGAGTACGCCGTCAAGCTTACCGTTACCAACGGCTGCGGCGCGAAAACCCTGGTCAAAGAGAGTTACATTAGCGTCAATCCCTGTCTCCCGCCGGACGCGAACTTCTCGGCCACGGTCGTGTCCGGTAATGCGCCGCTCACCGTGCAGTTCGTGGATGAATCCACCGGCGACCCGACGGCGTGGAGCTGGGATTTCGGCGATGGCGCAACTTCGACGGAGCAGAGTCCCACGCATCAATATACTCTTTCCGGCGTGTACACCGTAAAATTGACGGTGACCAGCGCGTGCAACTATAACACCGAGACCAAAACGAATTACATCACGGTCAACGGTGTGCCTGCCGGCAATCTCGCGCGCGGCAAGTTGATCACGGCTTCCAGCACGGTTGCGCCTTATTCTCCGGAACGCGCGGCCGATGGCAGCGCGACCTCTTACTGGCGCAGCGGCAGTGCGCCCAAAGCCACACCCAATTCCTGGTTGCGGGTGGATTTAGGAGGGCCCTACTATCTCAACCGCGCCGTGGTCAAATGGAGAGACAGTCATTTTGCCAAACGCTATCGTTTTGAAGTTTCAAACACCGGCGGCGATAGCGACAGCGAATGGACCACGGTTTACACCAACAACGCCGGCGAGAGAGGCACACAAGATGTCACCTTCAGCACACTGTCTCCGGCGCGCTATTTCCGCCTCCGCATAGATCAAAACAACAAGAACGACAACGAGATTTTCGAGCTGGAATGTTATGCCGGCAAACCGGCGCTGAACGGCATTGCAAAAGGTTTGGCCGCAGTGGAATTGCCCGACCATTTCGAGCTGCAGCAGAACTATCCCAATCCCTTCAACCCCAGCACCACCATGACGTTTGAACTCGCCGACCTGAGTGAGGTGAGGCTGACGATCTATAACAGCACCGGGCAGCTCGTCAACAAATTGGTGGATGGCACATTTGCCCGGGGCCGCCACCAAATTGTCTGGGATGCGACGGATGAGCGAGGCGCGCGCGTGACCAGCGGCGTTTATATCGCGGTATTGCAGGCCAATGGTTTCGTGGCGAAGCGCAAACTCGTGTTGACGAAGTAATATCTGAAACAGAGAGTATAAAACGCAAAAGCGTAAAACGTAATTTTGTCTATTATGTTTTACGCTTTTTGTTTTATTCAAGGCCTGTCAACTGTGATAAAATGTTCTTGCAACGGCTTGGCCGTTGCATTAGAACTCAAGCGTTCTCACAACCCCGACGTGGACAAGTCGCAACCAAAAAGAAAATCTCCAAACTAATAGAAAAACTAGTGCACTGTCACCTTAAAAAATATATCCCTCTTCGTTCTGTCATTCCGGAGGGAGCTTGTGAAGTTCTAGGCCGAATGCCGAGTACTTCACAAGATCCTGTCTGGATGACATTTCGAGAGGCACTCCTACAAATTAAGGTGACAGCGTACTAGCCGCTAAGGCGTTTGGCTTTTCAAGCTCAGAACAAAATCCTGAAAGTTTCTGGCAGCATAATTTGCCGACAGACCGATTTGAAATGATTCTATCGATAGATCATGCTGCCCACACAAAACAACAAGGAATCTTGCGTAATTCTCAAGTCGAGTAAATTTTAAAACCGGCACGGCAGCCTTCAAAAAACATTCCGCACCTGTCGGGCAATGCAGGTATTTGCGCTTGCCTGTAAAGCGATTTTTTAATACGGTAAAATTTCGGCTGGAGCACCAGGGAAAATTTGTTCGGCTGCAAGGGTACTCCTTCCTCAGAATACCACCTGCAATTACCCACCTTGACTTCCAATTCTACCGCGTGGCCGGCCTGCGCGGGTGACGCAAGAACGTATTACGCACGCTTAAAAAATCGCCACTTCTTGAAAAGAGGCTTGGCGCATGACCGAGAGACGATTATCTTGAAAAATGATCCTGCAACGATCATTCACCCGCTGCGATTTTCAATTCCTCCGCGCCGCCGGCTGGTGCGGGCGGCGCTCGGTATTTCACCACTCCTAAATGAGGAGCACGTATGAAACGTTTCATCACAACGCTTACGGTGTTGGCGGTTATGGTTTTACTCGGCTGCGAAAAATATGAAAGCCCGGTCGCCCCGCCGCAAGAGCAGCAAGTCCAATCAACCTCCGCTTTGGATTCCAAAGCCTCGCTGTCCCAACTCAAAGAAAAAATCGAGGCCAGTAAAGCCCAAATCGCAGAGCGTGCTGCGGCTTTGAAAATGCAAGCCGCGAAGAAGCGGCAAAACCACGTGCCGCAAATCGCGGCCAGCGGTAAAATTACGGTGCCGAGCAGCGGTTTTCCCACCATTCAATCTGCGGTCGATGCGGCTGCGCCCGGCACCAAGATCATCGTGAAAAACGGAACCTATACCGAGAATGTATTGGTTTTCACCGACAACTTGACCATTACGGCGGCGAAAAAAGGCCAGGCCCACCTCATTGGCGGTTTTGAAGTGAGCGGTGTAACCAAAGGCAAGATCGAAGGCTTTGACATCACTGGCACTGTATTTTTAGAAGAGTGCATCCAGGTCGAAGTGAAGGATAACGAGGTGAAGGAAGGCGCTGGAATCATCCTATTTGGAAGCGTAAGCTGCCAGGTGAAGGATAACGTGGTGCATGATATTTTGGATATTGGCTTATTCGCACCGACAGGCATTTCCATTTATTTCGGCGGCAAGCATCTTGTGAAAGATAATGTCGCGCATACGAACATAGTTGGAATTCTTGTGCTGGGCGGTTTGGAAGGGGACACAAATCCCAGCGCCGGCAAGAACGTGATCAGCTCCAACGAGTGTAACGGTAATCAAGCTGGAATTGTGCTGTTCGGAAGCCACGAAAACGATCTCGGCGACAACGAGTGCAACTCCAATTTGTTGGTCGGAATTTACCTGTTGATTGATTCCAATCGCAACAAGATCGGTTCCAACAACAAGGCCGATAATAACGGGGAATACGGCATTTTGCTGGAAGCCGGTTCGGACAACAACACCTTCAAAAAGAACCGGGCGCGAGGTAACGGCAATTGTGATTTGAACAATCACGGAACCGGCAACACGTTCACGCAAAACAATTTTGGGTCGGTGTGCTCGTAGTCGCGGCGTTGCAATGAATCACTGGCGCGGAGGCTGCACGACCCCGGTGATTTGCCCAAGTCGTTTGATGATGAAGAAGTGATCAGTGATCAGTCGCCAGTGACCAGTTATGAGTTATCGCAGAACTATCCGAACCCATTTAACCCGAGCACGACGATCAGTTTTCAGTTGCCGGTGATCAGTGAAGTCTTGTTGTCGATCTTCAACACGAATGGGCAACTTGTCAAGAAGCTCGCCGCGGGTGAAATGGGTCCGGGACGTCACAATCTCGTCTGGGATGCGACCGATGCGCGCGGCCAGCGCGTCGCGAGCGGCGTTTATCTGTATGTTTTGAAAGCCGGCGATCCTTCGGCAGGCTCAGGACGGGGATTCACCGCGCAGAGAAAACTTGTGTTGATGAAATGAGTTTGGAAGATCGAAGATTGAGGATCGAAAATCGTGAGGGATAATTCTCGATCTTCGATTCTCAATCTTCGCTTCTCGAACGTACCACAATCCCGTAGGGATGAAATGTTTCTAGCACGCGTTCCTCAGCTTTCAGCAAACTCCGTAGGAGTGACATGGAAATTGCTCGGTTCTGCGCTTGCATTTTTTAGACACAACACATTTCACTCCTACGGAGTTCAAAGGGCTTTTGAAGCCGCTCGCTATAAACATGGCACTCCTCCGGAGTTTTGCCCGCAAAAGAAGCAATTGTTGATGAAGTGATTTCGAAGCGCAATGATTGAGAGTCGAGAATGGTGACATGTAATCATCTATCCTCGATTCTCAATCTTTGAACGCAGAAGCAGGCGTATTCATTTTACGGATGCTACTATTTCACCAGGAGCTTTATGAAAAACTTTTTCTCGCGCCACGTTCTGGAGCGTATTTTGAACGCGCTCATGCTCTGCGCCGGGCTGCTGCTGCCAACTTCCGCGGCGGCCCAATTTACCGACATCAGCGCCGGCCTGACCGGAGTTTTTAGCAGTTCCGTGGCTTGGGGCGATTACGACAACGACGGTGACCTCGACATTCTGCTCACGGGTTTTGCCAACGGAAATATCCGCACCGCCAAAGTCTATCAAAATAATGCCGGCGTGTTTACCGACATTGGCGCCGGCCTGACCGCGGTTACGGAGGGCTCCGCAGCCTGGGGCGATTATGACAACGACGGCGACCTTGACATCCTGCTCACCGGCGAGGATGATGGGTTTAATTTAATTGCCAAAATCTATCGCAACGATAGCGGCGTCTTTACCGACATCGGCGCCGGCCTAACCGGAGTTGCTCTAAGTGCCGTGGCGTGGGGCGATTATGACAACGATGGCGACCTCGACATCCTGCTCACAGGCATTAATAGTGGTAACGCCATCGCCAAAATCTATCGCAACAATAGCGGCGTGTTTACCGAAATCGTAGCCGGATTGACCGGGGTTAATATTGGCGCCGTAGCCTGGGGCGATTATGACAACGACGGCGATCTCGATATCCTGCTGGCGGGAGATGCTGTAGGCAGCGCCATCGCCAAAGTCTATCGCAACGATAGCGGCGTGTTTACCGATATCAGCGCCGGCCTGACCGGAGTTTATTTCAGCTCCGTGGCGTGGGGCGATTATGACAATGATGGCGACCTGGATATTCTGCTCTCGGGAACAGAACTGAGCGCCACAACCAAAATCTATCAAAATACCGCCGGGGTTTTTGCCGAGGTTAGCGCCGGATTAACTCAGACTTCCTTAGGTACCGTAGCCTGGGGCGACTATGACAGCGATGGCGATCTCGACCTCCTGCAGACAGGATCGTCCCTCGGTGTCGCCACAACCAAAGTCTATCGCAACGATAGTGGCAGCTTTACTGATACCGGCGCCAGTCTGACCGGCGCCGCTTCCAGTTCCGCGGCCTGGGGTGATTATGACAATGACGGCGACCTCGACATCCTGCTCACCGGCAGAGATGATGCCGACAATCGCTTCGCGAAAATTTATCGCAACGACGGCAGCGTGTTCAACACCGTGCCCGCAGCGCCCACCAACCTGAGCCAATCGGTCAGCGGCAATTCTGTTACGTTCACTTGGGCTGCTTCCACCGATACGCAAACGCCGAGCGCCGGGTTGACCTACAATCTCATGGTCGGCACGACTTCCAACGGTATCGACATCAACTCGCCGATGGCCGACGTGAGCAACGGTTATCGCCGCGTCGTTCGTTTGGGCGGCGTTAATCTCAATACTTCGTGGACGCTGTACGATCTGCCCGTGGGCACTTACTTCTGGCGCGTGCAAGCAGTGGATGCGGCCTTTGCAGGCTCACCGTTTTCTGCAGAAGGAACGTTTGAAATTACGCCGCCGTACAGCCCCTTCGTTTTTCTCGCCAACAAAGTCACACTCAAGCGCACCAAGCAAGACACGCCCGGCGGCGACATTCATTCCAACGGCACACTCACGGTGGAAAAGGGCGATCCGAGCACGTATGAATCCAATCTCACCGCGGTGGGCAAAATCACCATCAACAAAGAGAACACCATCAACGGCAACGTGAAAGCGCCGAGCATCAGCAATTCGGGTAAGATTAACGGCACGAAGACGATAGGTGCATTGGCGAACGAGCCATTGCCGAGTTTGAGTTATGGTCCAATCTCCGGGCCGAACAAAACCGTGGCAAAAGGCAAATCGCTCACCCTCGCGCCGGGTTCGTATGGCATCGTCACTGTGAATAGCAGTGGCACGCTCAAACTTTCGAGCGGCGAATATTTCATAAAAGAACTGCGCGGTTCAAGTTCCGGCATCGTGATTGAGATCGATCTTTCCAGCGGCGATCCTGTGACCATCAACATGCAGAGCAATTTGCAATTGGGCAAAGAAGCGGAGATTCGTTTGTTGCCCAATGGCGAAACCGATAGCAAACTCGTGACCTTCAACACGCTGCAAACCACTGCAGCGGATTGGGGCCGCGAGGCGTATCTACTCGGCTCTTTCAACGCGCCGAACGCCGTAGTCACGCTGGTGAAAAACACCCAACTGCGCGGCTCGATTTGCGCGAAAGAAATTCTCGTGAGCAATGATTGCTTGTTCCTGCATCACAACTCGCCCGGCTCCCTGCCCGGCCCCGGCGATTTGCCGAAGTCTTCTTTTGATGATGTCGATGAGCAACCAGCAACCAGCGACCAGCAACAAGTAACCAGCTACGCGTTGGAGCAGAACTATCCGAATCCATTTAACCCGACAACGACGATCAGTTTTCAGTTGCCCGAAGCCGGCGAAGTGAGTCTGTCGATCTTCAACACGAATGGGCAGCTTGTGAAAAAACTTGTTGCGGGTGAAATGAGTGCGGGCCGACACAATCTCACGTGGGATGCGACCAACGAGCGCGGCGAACGTGTGGCCAGCGGCGTGTATTTGTATGTGATCAAAGCCGGCGAGTTCACGGCGCAGCGCAAGCTCGTGTTGATGAAATGATTTTCAAATGATTTTTTGAAGATCGAAGATTGAAGATCGAGAAACGCACTACTCGATCCTCGACTTTCGATCCTCGATCTTCAAACCCACTCCGCAACGCAAACTCGTATTGATAAATTAGATTTGCCTTGAGCCATTTAACCAAGCAAGGAAAATGACCATGCATGACCTCAAACTGATCTCGCAAAAAAAGCTGTGGGCGGGGCTATTGGCGGCGCTGCTCGTTGTGGCGCATGTAGACGCCGGATTGGCCCAAAGCAAGATGTATTGGACCGACCCTGGTTACGCTAGGATTCAGCGCGCCAACCTCGATGGCAGCGTCGTCGAAGATATCGTCATCGGGCTCAGCTTTCCCTATGGGATCGCGCTGGACCTCGCCGCGGGCAAGATGTATTGGACCGACGTGGGTACCGATAAGATTCAGCGCGCCAACCTCGATGGCAGCAGCCTCGAAGATCTCGTCACCGGGCTCAGCGCGCCCTATGGGATCGCGCTGGACCTCGCCGCGGGCAAGATGTATTGG
>QEVD01000131.1 GCA_003576975.1 Candidatus Zhuqueibacterota bacterium | reverse complement strand
AAGGCGTTGCAGAGGTTTGCGATCGAACAACTCGATTTCGCTGTTGTGCAGGTTGGTGATTTGATAATATGCGCCCGCCGTGCTCAGGTTGGGAGGCGCGCGAAACGCAAGGAAATTGTCCGACGCAACGTATTGCCGCCAATAGCGAATTTCAACCCAGTCAAAGTAGATTTGATCATATGGCGCGCCCGTATCCGCTAATTCACGCAACTCAAACGCATTCTTGCCTTCGCGCAAAAAGCTGCTGGGGAATGCAGCTTCGAAAATCACCTCTTCATTATCATCGAAGAATACCTCTCCCACGAAATTGCCGTTCAACCAAAATTGCGTATGATGATCGGGGTTCGAGGGCGTGACCGTAACGCCGCGCACACGGGCGCGCAATGTACACGCCGGCGCTTCCGCGGCCACATTCAGCAGCAGCAAATCCGTTTTGAAAGACTCCTCGCCGAACAGCATTTTCCAAACCCAGTTTTCGCCCGGGATCGCGAGCGTGGCGAAAAGTTGCGCATCATTATCGCCATGATAGTAAAGCTCGTCTTCTTCAAAATGCCGCGTTTCCAGGAAATAGCTGGCAGGCGCATGATTGCCGCTGGTGGCGACGCGGCGTTCAGGCATGCGAAGGCCGCGAGTTTTGCTGTGCACGAGCCAATAAACATTGGCATCGGTGTAATCATCAAAAAATGCGTCTGGCGCGCGTTTGCGTTCGCCGAAGAACACCAGCCCCTCGCCTGTTTCAAATAAACTGTCGCCGTCGTCATACGTCTGCAAAGCGACTTCCTCGCCAAGATGAAAAAGCTGTAGGGTTGCAGGATCAATCACATGCACATTCCAACCGGCGGCTGCAAGATCATCAAATGAAACATAAAAAAGCCCGTCGGACTTAGTCTCCAATTTCAAAGCCGTCGGGTCCGCGGGAATTTCCCAATTCACATTTGCTTTTTTCATCGCCGGGTTGTTCGCCCGCCAATGCTTGCCCACGTTGAAATTCAGCAACGGCGCCAGCGTTTTTTGTTCAAATGTATCCAACGGCGCTGTCGTTGACATTATGCTTTGCGGCGAATCCGGATAGCGCAATGTCACTTGAACTTCACTATAAAACTCCAACGCCATACCGGAAACATTGCAGGGCAATATTTCAACACGCCCAAGACGAAAGCCGTGCCACCACGCTGTGTCCGCCAGTCGCACCGCTGGCGGCAGTTCAAAAAAAGCGCTGGGCGTGCCGGGAGCATAAGATACGGAATCAGCTTCGCGGTCGATGGTAGTAATGAAAGAAGGCGACAAGCGCTTATCGTGAAAAACTGCGGCGGGTTTGGCGACAAAACTCAATTCCGGAATTCCGGTGGGCGGTAGAAGAATAGTAAAACTCTTGCGTGGCAATGCCGGTAAGCCGGGGTGATGTTGTACGGTAAATCCGGGCACAGCAACAACATCGTAATATTCACCGTTGACTTCTTGTTGCGAAAAATGTGGTGCGGGGATGGCAATCGAAAAGCGCAAAACCCGGGCAGAATTTTCGTGAACGATGAGTTGCGCCATGGAAGAAATTGGCAGCAGCAAAAAAGCAAGCGTGCGCAGGAGAATATCCGTTGCACGGCATCTCCCCGGCTTCAACTTTATGTGGTAAGCGTTCTGCATGCGTTAGAATTTGTTCCGGCCTTTAAACGAGTTCACCAGCTCGTTCAACTGCGTTAGCACCAATTCCCAGCTATACTTTTCCTCAATCAGCCGGCGGCCATTGCGCGAGAGTTGCTGGCGCATTCCGGGATTTTCAACTAATCGTGCAATCGCGTCTGCGAACGCGTGAGGTGTGTCGGCCACTAGCGCGTCTTCCTCGGGCCGCAAAGCAATGCCTTCAACACCGAGTGAGGTTGCGACAACCGGCGTGCCGGCAGCCAGCGATTCCAGAACTTTGTTCTTTGCGCCCGCGCCGGTGCGCATCGGACAGATCGAAAGCGCAGCCTGTTGCAAGTAGGGCCTCACATCCGGCACATAGCCGGTCACCGTCACATTGGGATGGCGGCGCAACGCAAGAATTTCCGCGCCCGGCTCGATGCCAACAATGTTGAATTGCATTTTCGGAAAGCGCTGCACGACCAGCGGAAAGATTTCATCATAAAAATATAACGCCGCGTCTTTGTTGGGAAATGTGCTCATTTTGCCCATAAACACGATGGTGTTGGGATCATATTGGCCGCTGGCATATTGAAAATAACTGAGATCAACCGCCGGGCCGATAACTTGCACTTTTTTTGCCGCCGTGAACCGGCTGAGATAATCCCGATCAACCGGCGAGATGAGCAAATTGCAATCGAACCAATCGACGACTTGCGCTTCGTAATTCCGGATGCGCCGGCTTTCCACTTTTTGCGCAAGGTTGTAGGCGCTCAGATGATTCCGCCTTTGCAGAGCCGCGCTGCGTTCGTAATTCATGCTGAGCGCATCGGTGAGATCCATGATTTTCGGCAGGCCATTCATTTCATGAATATAATCCGCCATACGCGCGAGATGCACGAAGATGAGATCGAAATCCTCCCGTGCCAGATTGGCACGAATCAGACTGCGCATCTCGTCTGAGCGGTAGTAGTGCACTTGCAGCGGCTTGCGCGAAAACAATCCGGCGAGACAATTGAGGTAGGAACGCCGGGGATCAAGCATGACGGTTTCAAAACGTTCGACATATTTTACAAGGGGATGCAGGTTCACCATTTCATCCGGTCCGTGACGCGATGCTGTTGCGACAACGCTTTTATGAAATGAAACGCGCGCAAACGATCGCCGCCAAGAGGCGGATAAGGTACACGAGAGGTGAGGAAAAGAATTTTCATCAAGCCATGGTAATGAGGTTAGGCATATTGAGCGCCATGTCCATCAGCGTCAGATTTACTGACTTGCGCCGGCTTGGCTGGCCAAAAACTGGCGAACGTTCCTGGACGTTCCGGTAACATTCGACAAGCGCATTAACGAACAACCGCAGGATGCCGATTCGCCCCGGTTGCAAAGCTATCACGACAACCTTGCCAAATTGCTTGCATTTGCCGCCACCGATCAGAACCGCCGCAGCTAGCGACATACAGCATGCGAAAACCGCAATAAACTGTCAGATGCAGCATGAGCAGCCAACCCCGGAATGCGAAGCTGCGCCCGCGTTGCAGCACGCGATAGCGATTGCGCGTTTGATAATAAAGGTACGCCGGCGTCAAATTCTGGCCTACGCCTGCGCCGACTTTGTGTTGCAGAGCGGCCTGCGGCGTAAACAGCAACTTCACTCCCGCACGCTGCGCGCGCTGGCAAAAATCGACATCTTCATAATACAAAAAAAGTGATTCATCGAGCAATCCAATTTTTGAGAAAACCGCGGCGCGTATCAGCATGGCGCAACCGGTTATGAAACTTACTTCTCTTTCCTTTTGAAATTTCGGATTATCGGGTTGATTGAACCCGAAATGACTGGTATTTCCCAGCCAGGCATTAATGCTGCCGCCCGCAAACCACAGGCGATCCGGTCGTTGTTGATAAAAATTTTTGCAGCCGAAAATATCTGCTTCTGGATGCCGTTCCGTGGCGTTGACAAAATTTGACAAAAAAACCGCAGACATTGTGGTGTCATTGTTCAGCAACAAAATCAAATCCGCGCCCTGCGCGAGGGCATGTTGAATACCAAGATTGTTGCCTCCTGCGTAGCCGAGATTGCGGTCCGTCCGCAGCAATTCTATCTTGTCTCGGAAATCCTGTCGCAATTGATTACAAGCCTGCTGAGATGAGCCATTATCAATCACCAACAATTGTGTTTGCGCGTTTTCGATCCTGTTCTGCAAAAGCAAACGCACGCAGTCGCGCGTGTCCTCGTATTTATTCCAATGTAAAATGATGACCCAAAGGCGTGTCATGGCATCGAAAATTAGTCAAGGCCACTCTGCAAGGACAAACGCTCGAGCAGGCCCATACAAACGCCGGCGAGAATAGCGGCCGTAGGATTGGCGCTGTCGCCGAGGTTGGTTAAATTGAGCGCCAGAAAAATCAGCATACCGAGGCCGAAAGCGCGCATCTCCGGCGCGTTCAGCAATTGCAAGTCGCGTGCTCGACTGCGCAGATAAAGCATCAGCCAAACCAGCAATGCCAGCATTCCCAGAATGCCGAAACGGTAAAGCAGCGCGAGATAAGGCAAATGAAATTGCGGAAACCATCCGCGGCTGATGGCCAGATAAGATTTCGGATAACTGAACGAATCGAGCGGTTGTTCTGTGATTTCCTGCCATTTCGTGCCAAGCCCCATGCCGATTACGTAGGCATAGGGCCGGCGCTCCATGTTGGCGAACATGTTTTTGATCTCTGCCCGGCGGATATCACCGCCATGTTGCAGGCCGATTTCACTCGCCATATCTAGAGATTGCACGGCGCGCGCGACGCCACTAATCGACTCCGGCACAAATCCACGTAACAAAAAAAATAAAACGGCGAGAGCAAAAGTCCCTTTCACAAAAACGCGCCAGGATTGCCGCGCCCGCCACCAGTTTAGACCCGGCCCGGCCAGCAATACAAACATGAGGCCGGCAACGAGCAAAAGGTAATTGAAGCGGCGCGCGCTGAGCAAAATCAACAACACCGCGGCGCCCCACAACATCCAGTGGCGCCAACGCAATTCATAATTTCTGCCTTCTGCATTTCGCGTTAACAAGTGAACGGTAGGCACGGCAAAGATAAACGGGTAAAGCATGGTCATTTGATCATAAAGCACGATCGGCAAACCAAAGGGCCGCATGGTTGCAATCATGCCGGCTAAAATCAAGCAGAAACGCACAATGCCATAAACAATCAGCAAAAGCGAGAGCAGAATCATCCAACGCGCTGCCTGTACTGCTTGTTCGCGTGTCTTGAGATAATTGATGGTCAAAAAATACATCAGACCAAGATAAACGGCGGGTAATCCTGCAATCACCGCGCGTTTCGCTTCTGTCGTGCCATAGCCCAGCGGCATTCCTTCGACATGCAGCAGGCCAACCGTGAATCCGAATGCCATAATTGAGGCCAGCCCCCAGGCATTTTCCGGACGGCCCAGGGAAAGACGCAATTGGCGCGCTATGAGGCTGCGCAGGAGAAGATGCAAAAACGCGATTGCGAGCAGAGCATCCCAAATGCTGAACAAGCCGCCGACGCGATGATAGATCGAAAAGAACTCCGCTTGCTGCTTGACCGTGGGCGCCGCGACGGAATAGGGCAGAAAATAAAATGCTGCGAGCAGTAAATAGAGCGGCCATGGCTGATGATAGGTTTTGAACAATCTCTTCATGCGCGTTTACGATTCTGCGTTAAATTCACGCATCGGACAAGCAGGCGGCAAGAATTTTAGCCAACGTTGCAGTCAACTGCCGGCGCTGATATTTGGTGTGCGGCCTTGCGTCGAATGCAATCCCGCCGTTGGTTTTCTGTGTTATCCAATTTTGCAGCGTTGCGGCTATGGCTTCTGTATCGTCCTCGGCGAAAACGAATCCCAGGTTCTCATGCTCGATCAGTGTTCTGGCCATGCCGGGCGGGCCGAGCGCAAGAATGGGCCGTTGCGCGCCGATATAATCAAACAGCTTGCTGGTGAGCATGTTGGCGGCATGCGGCAGATTACCGATGAGCAAAAGCAAAACATCGGCTTCGACGAGATGACGCAACGACTCGCGATACGGCAAATACTCGAACACCTCGATGTGCTGTGACAAGCCGCTGTCTTGAATGGCGCGGCGATCGGCCTGCGGAATGACGCCGAGAAGCTTCAGCCGCAACGGCGTTTTCGCCCCGAGCCGTTGCATCACAAAAAGAAAAGGTTGAATGCTGCGCCACGGAAACAACGTTCCGCTGTGAACGAGAGTGAAGCGATCGGAGCGCGGCGCGGTCAGGGTTTTCTCAAAATCCGCAGGATCAAAACCATTGGTGATGACATGGACGCTCTCCGGCGCAAGCCCGGATATCTTTTTTAGCAGATGTTGGCGCATTTCATCCGATACAACGATAATATGTTGCGCCTGCCGCAGCACTTTTTTTTCGAGATCATCATCGAGTTTTGTGCGCCAGCGTAAATTCCAAGGGTTGTAGCTTTCAGGATATTGATCCCACAAATCACGCAGATCAGCCGCCCAGGGCAAACCCGTGTGATGCGATAATCGTTGCGCAATGACATGCGCCGTGTTGGGCGGCCCGCTCGAATAAATGACATCGATTTTGTTTTGCTGCACGATGCGCTTTCCGGCTCTCACGGCAAATGGCAGCCATCCGACATGCTCGTCCGGAATGAAGGCACAAGTGAAGACGAGATTCTTCACGCCTGCCAGCAGACGCCGGCTGCGCGTATTCCCCGAGCGCGGCATGCCCGCGCGATGCCCCAAAGCCTTGCGGAAAAAACGCGCCGGCAAAATTGCAGGCGTTCGCGTGATCGCAAGATCTTCCGGCACCTCCTGCAACAAGGAATCATCATGCATAAGATGATGCGAGTCGCGCACCGTCAACAAATGCGGTTTCCAGCCGAACTCCGGCAAATAACGCACGAATTTCAACGTGCGTTGCGTGCCGCCGCCGCCAAGCGGTGGAAAATAGTATGCCACGATTAGGACATTGGGCATAGGGTTTTGTAAATCATTTTGTATTCGTCCGAAAAGCCGTTGCCTGAGCGGTTGAGACTGGAGGTAATTGAAAAACGCTTGAGTTTTTTTAATGCAACGGCCAAGCCGTTGCAGGAACAAAATCAAAAAATAGTGTGCTTTTGGGCGGCACTATTTAAGACGATTTGCGCGCTGGATTGAATTGCATTCGCCGGCGCACGGCCCAGGCGCGTTCTGCAAGCCAATGGCATGAGCGCTTGACCCGGCTTTGGCGATATGTACGCCAACGTTGACTCGTTGCAAGAAATTCCTTTTCATCCGCCAGTTTGCCGAGGGCACGTAAGAGTTGAACATGCAAATCATGATAGCCGGCGTTGGCAATTTGCCGCCGGCGCAGATCATACAAACTGCCATAACCGGTCTCAAAACGCGGCAAGAGTGTTCGAATGCCGGCCAGAACCTTTTGATACACACGCGACAATGCTTCGTCGTCGATAATCTGCAAGTATTCCGCCAATCCGAGGGCGGCAAAGAGAGCGCCGTTCAAGACGTGCATTGGCGGATTCACCGGGAACTCTTCCAAAAAAAGTTGGTCATTGGGCAGGGCATAGGCAACGCCGCCGTCAAAGATGGAATACTGAAAGGGCTGCAGTGCGCGCCGGGCAGATTCCAAAAATTGTTTTTTATTAAACGCGTGATAGGCGCGCACCAGCACGGAGACGGCCAGGCCTTGCGCCATTGCGCTGATCCATGCCCCGGGCACGTATTCGAGCAATACCGGCAAATGCGGCATGGGGAAACGATGCAACCACACACCGCCGGTGTTGCGCGCCTCGACTTGATGCTGCAGGAACCACTCGGCAACCTCGCGAAAGCGTCGCTCAAACAAATCCAGTTTATGAAAATTGCATTGCGCAAAATTACCGAGAGCAAAAAAAGCAAGCGTCACAGGAGTGTAATGCGTTCCAATTTTGCCGGCATGCTTAATGTGGTTTCTTGCGAAGAGGCGATCATAATCGACCAAGGGCAGGCCGGCGGCATCAAACGGCCCGTAGTCCTGGGTTAGAATGCGCTGAAAAATATCATGCACTGAAATGGGATAAACTGGGATGTTTGCACGTGAATTCTGCATGACGATGGGCTACCTTGCCGCTTACCTCAGCGCGAATTTTTGCCACAGCTCGCGTACGAACCGCCAATCGTCCGGCTGCAGAATAAAAATTTTTCCGAGCGTAATGCCGGCAAAGCGGCGCAACCAAAGAATCATCAACAACGCCATCAAACTAAAGCTCAGGCTCATAGCGATGGCCGCGCCGGCAATGCCCCAGCGCGGGATCAACAACAGATTCAAAATGACATTGGCGAGCAAACCGGCAAGGCTCACGATCGTGTTCCACTGCGCGTGGCCGCTGCCGAGCGCGTAGCTGGCAATAACTTTGTTGACGCTCATCGCGACGATGCCGAGGTAGCTCAGATGCAGCGGCAGTACCGCAGGCAAAAAATCTTCACCAAAAGCATACGTTACGAGAAATTGATCGATCTGCCACAACAACGACACAATCAAACTCGTGGCAAAAAAAACCAGCCGCACGAGACGCGGTGCCAACTGGCGCATCTCGTCCGGTGGGCGCGCGCCGGATGACGGTAACAGCACGACACCGATGCTGCTCGGCAGAAACCACAAGCTCTCGGCAAAGAAGGTTACAATCGAATAAAAGCCGGCATGCTTGACATCCAGAAAAAAGCCGACGAGCAAGACATCGATGCGATACAATAAAAATGAAAAAAGTTCGGCGAGATAAATCGTCCAGCCCTGTTGGAATTGCAGTTTCCAGGCGCTGGCATTGAAGGTATACGCCTCTCCCCTTCCCAAGCGCAGCTTGAAGATCAACATTGCCGCCGCGCCCACAAAGCTTAGCACGTATGCCCACAAGCCGGCCAAAACGTTGCGCAATCCGCCGAAAAAGAGCACGGCAAAGCCGCACAAAAAAAGCAATGGCCGCAGCACGTTTGCCTTGCTGTACAACTCAAATTGCTGGCGGCCTTGCGACAAGCCAAGCAGGCAATTGAAAAGAATGTAAAACGGAATTCCCCAGGCCATGAGTTGCGCGTGTTCCACTGGAACATCTTGCAGGAACGCCGGCGTCCAATGATCCGCGTGCCACGCCAGCATCAACGCGGCGAGGCCGCCGACAATCAGCCCAAAGAGCAAGGAATGCGAAAACAGGGTTTTGGCAGGAAGGCGATTTTGGCTGGCAAATACCGCGTTCGACGTGCCCAGGCCGAACGTCAACAGCATCGCGGCAGCGCTGGCGAGGGCGTTGAGCAACGCATACTCGCCGCGCGCTTGCGGGCCCAGCAAGCGCGCGAGCATCAAACCGCCGACCGCCATGAACGCGTAAGAGGCCGCGCGTCCGATGAAGATGAGAAGGCTATTCTGTGCGATTCCCAAGGCCGCGAATGAGTTGGTGCGGAACGAGCATCATTCCATTTTGGCGACTAACACCGTCATGTCGTCATGTTGTTTGGCATAACCAATGAAGGTTTTCACATCATCCATGATGCGCTGGCACAGCGCCTTGGCGTCGAGCCCCTGGTTGGCTGTGACAATTTCCGCAAGGCGATCCTCGCCGTATTCTTCCCCGTTGACATTGCGCGCGTCAGAAACGCCGTCCGTATAAAACACCAGCACCTCGCACGATTGCAATGGAATTTCGATCTCTTGAACATTGCGCTCAAAATGCGCGCGCGGGGCCAGGCCCAAACCGACTCCCGGAGGCGCAAGAAAGGCATGCGCTTCATTGCGGCAATAAAGCGTGGCGTTGTGCCCGGCGCGGCTCATGCGCACGCGGCGCTGCTGTACATCGAACAGCGCATAGGTCAGCGTGATGAAGGAATTTTTTTCGATGGTGCCGAACAGCAAATCGTTAACCGTTGCCAGGAATTGCACCGGCGACTCGTGCAAATGATTCAGCGCGCGCACAATGCCTTGCAATTTACTCATGTAAAGCGCGGCTGAGGTGCCTTTGCCGGAAACGTCGCCCACCAAAACGCCGAGCTTGCCATTGCCAAACTCCAAATAGTCGTAGTAATCGCCGCCAATTTCCGTTGCGCTGACGCATGCGCCGGCAATCGATAATCCTGCGATCGTCGGGTTTTTGCGCGGCAGCGAGTGCATTTGAATCACACTGGCTACCGCCAATTCTTTTTGCAGACGCGCTTGTGACTCACGCAACGCCTCCAGGTTCTGAAAATTTCTCAGGCGCAACTGATAGATCATCGTCGTCAAGCCGGTACAAACGAAGGTGATGGTCAGATAAAATGACAATGGAATGTCGGCCAGCACGTTCACAAACGAGGCCGCCTGTCCCGCCATGAAAAAACTCATGACGCAATTGATGACAATCATTAACAAGCCGACCAACGCGACCGAGAGCGGGCGCAGCGGCACAACGGCGGTGAGAATCAGTAATGCAATAATGAAAGGCGGGTAGGTGGCGGCGTTTCCCTTAAAAATGCCGGCAAACGTCGCAATCGTTTCAGCGACAATGGTGCAGATGATAACCACGACATTGGGCGCGGTACGGCCAAAACTCGTGCGCGAGAGCGACAGGCCGGAAATGCCCACGATGATGACGGCAAAATTTTCAAGATTGTTGACGGTAAGCTGAACCCAGCTATAACCGCGCTGAAAATACCAGATTGCAGCTTCGATAAAAAACGCAACGCCGGGAAGCAGGATGGCAACGACGGTCGCAAATTGCAAACCGAGCACGCCGAGACGGCGAATTTCAGCTTCGAATTCTTTGCCATGATCTGTTGCTCTCGGCGCCAATAACTGCCATAAATGCCAGAGCGGAGAACGGCGTACGTTCGGGGTTGACATCGCGCCTGTGTTGTTTCGTATCTGTTCGAAAATGACATAACCTCGGGCAGGCCGAGGTTGGCGGAGACTTTGGGCCGCGAGAACTTTTGAATAGTTGATGCAACAGCCAGGCCGTTGCAAGAATCTTATCTCAAAGACGGAGACTATTTGTAAAGCAAATACGGCTGCCGCTGCTCTCGAAATTTTTCCGCATCCTGTTCAATACGTTTCCAAACCGCCGCGCTCGATTCATTCGCCGTAATCATTTCATAAACCCAAGCGACGCCGCTCAAACGCGCCATACCTTCCGGGCGCATTTTGAACTCGTTGGGATAAAGTTGTTGGAAAGCAACCAGCAACGCAACACCAAATTTGACCGGAGCAAATTTCGCAGAATCCGTTACGCGCAATTTCAGGCCATGGCATTTCTCGCCTTCGTATTTTGGATTCATCGCCATGCCGGGCAAATCAACAGGCGTAAACGAAATCGGCGTGAGTGCAATGCCCTCGGCCTCCGCTTGCAAGTGTTTTGCAAGAGCATCAGAATCAATCCAGGGCGCGCCGAACATCAAGAACGGTTCGTGTGTGCCTCGACCTTCGGAAACATTCGTCGCCTCCAACAAACAAACGCCGGGATAAACGAGCGTCGTCGCGAGCGTGGGTATATTTGGCGAGGGCGGGATCCAATTTATATCCGACGCGGCCAAGACCTGACGCCGCCAGCCTGTGACGGGAATGACATGCAATTTTGACCAGGAACGGTTCACGGACTTTGTGGTGTCGTCTGAATAAATCCATCTCTCGCCTAAAAACATGCGCGCCAGCTCACCGGTGGTCATGCCATGTTGCAATGCAATAGGATGAATGCCGACGAATGAACGATGTTTCGGGTCGAGTACCGGACCGGCAACGCGATCACCCAGCGGATTGGGGCGATCCAAAACATACATTTCAATATTTGTTTCAGCAGCCGCTTCGACCGCAAGCGCCATGGTGCTGATATACGTATAGAAACGCGCGCCCACATCTTGAATGTCAAACACCAGCGCATCAATGCCCTGCAACATCTCGCGCGTGGGCTTGCGCGTCGCGCCATAAAGGCTGTAAACCGGCAAGCCGGTGGCCGAATCAACTTGATGACCAACACTCGCGCCGGCTTCGGCCGAACCGCGAATGCCATGTTCCGGGCCGAACAGGGCAACTAGGTTCACGTTCGCTGCTTGCTTGAAGAGATCGGCAACATGGCGGCCTTTGCGATCGACGCCGGTTTGATTTGTGATCAACCCAATTTTTTTCCCGCGAAATTCCCGGAAATCGCCGGCCACAACTTGCTCGAGTCCCGTTTGTGTTAGTTCTTTATCTTGAGAGAAAAGTGTGCCGGTGGCAAGATAGAAAAAAGTAAACGCGCAAAAAACCAATGTCGAGGCATTCATTTTCAAGAGGTCACAGATGTGTTTAACGTAGTGCTTGTAACAAGTTTTAACGGGCTGCAATATAGCAAAAGGATTAGTGTCGTGCAAGTCGAGTTATGCGTGAGGGCATATTCGCCAACATTCTGGCGATCTAGAAATCTGAGATGACTGCATCCGGTTTGGTTGCCGCAAAAAAGGCTTGCTTTAATGGGCGAAATCCGTTAATTCGACTATCCGCGCAGCTTTTGCTTTCCGGTTTTATTTTTTTAATTTTCCGGGCGCAGGCCCTGGCATTTTCAGGCAAGGATTTTGCTAAAATCATTCTGTTGCTGATTTTCTTGTTTTGCTCAGGACATTTTTCATCTGGAAAGGATTTCCATGACTCCCGATTTCGCAGTACAGCCGGACGGCGTGTTCGTGCTCGATCAGCCGGTACGCCTGCCGGAGATTCTTGATTTACTCATTATCGGCGGCGGGCCCGCAGGCACGGCGATCGCGTTTCGCGCAAAAGAACTAGGTATTGCAGCGTTGGTGGTCGACTTCGATGATTTAATGAAACGCATTCGCGATTACCCGAAGGACAAGCTCATTCTGCCCGATTATGGCGGCGGCGATCAAATGAAATTTCCCAAGGGCGGTGAGTTGACGCAAGCCCTGCATTTCGGCCCGATGGATAAAGATGATATGTGCCGGTTGTGGAAGAGTTATTACTGCACGTTCAACATCCCGGCGCAAATCGGGGTTGAGTTAACCGGCATACAACGCCGCAGCGACGGAATTTGGCAGGTCAAAGCTTATAACTATAACACCAAGGCCGAGCAGTTCTACCGCGCCAAACATGTTGCCATCACCATTGGCCGCGGCGTGCCGCGCCGCTTTGACATTCCCGGCAACACGGAGGGGATTGCGTATCGTTTGACTGATGCCGCGCTGTATGTCGGCGAACCGGTGTGCGTGCTGGGCGGCGGCACCTCGGCTGCCGAGGCTGTCATCGCGATTTCGCATGCGAAAGCAAAGGCTAATGACGAAAGCGCGGTGTATTGGTCTTATCGCAGCGACAAATTGCCCAAAGTTTCAAAAGCCCTGGCGGATGTTTTTTTCGAGGCCTATGTCAGCAACGGCAATATCCGCCAATTTCCCTACAGCGAGCCGGTGGCCGTGGTCACAGCGGAAGATCGCAAAGACTATCTCTCGGTGCGCACGGATCGCCGCCGCATTCCGGGCCGGCCCAATGAAACCGTGCATCTCGAATTCAACAAAGAGTTTTGCGTTGCCTGCATTGGCGAGGATATCCCCGAAACGTTGTTGAACACGCTGGGCATTTATATGACGACCGGCGGGCCGAACGGCAAAAAACGTTTCGTGGTTAATCCGTTGCTTGAAACCCAGCAGCCGAATGTTTATCTGCTCGGCGATATTTTAAGCCCGGCCTATTTCGAGACGGATGATTTCAATGCCGATCCTGCCGGATTCCGCGAAATCAAACGCCGCGGCAACATCAAAGCCGCGTTGCGCGATGGCGTACTGGTGGCTGAGGCGATCGCACAAAAACTTGCCGGCAAAACCGATATTCGTGTTGAACTTGATTTTGCCGAACAACCCGAACCAGCGCCACGACTCAAGAATGCCACTGTTATAGTTGAAAGTGAAGGCCCGCCCGCTGCAAGTCTCGCTGCGGCGCGCGCGGTTGACGACAACACGGCCTACCTCATTCGCATTTTGCCGGGCAATGTCGAAGCCGAGGAGTTTCCGCTCAAACGCGAAGGCATTACCAGCATTGGTCGCAACAGTTGCGATTTAACGTTCACCGACGATTTGCTGCTCTCTGAAAAGCATGCTTCACTCTTGCACGATCCGGCGGAAGGCGGATATTTTTTGCGCGATGACGGCAGTGTGAACGGCGTTTTTTTGAGATTGAGAGAAGCGCGGCCATTCGAAATTTCTGCCGGCAGCCTGGTGCGGGCGGGGAAGCAATTTTTGTTGTTCGGTATGGAAAAAGGCGCGCCGCTGTTTGTGCATTTTGATCAAACTGGCAAACAAATCGAGCGCTATCAAATTTCCGAGCGCACCATTGTTCTGGGCCGTGAAGCGCCGGACATCACGCTCGATGCCAAAGACATGACGCTGTCGCGCCGGCACCTGGCCATCAGCATCAAAGCGGGAAAGGTTTCGGTCAAAGATTTGGGCAGCGCCAACGGCACTTTCCTCAAAGTGAAAAGCGCGGTGCGCCTGGAAGAGGGCGACCAATTCCGCGCCGGACAGCAACTCTTCAAGTTACGCTTGAAGCAGGAGCCGGAGCGCCGCACGGTGTTGTTCAATACTAAGTCCGGGCTTGCTGCGCCTGCAACGCCAGTCAAAAAACAACCGCAGAAGCCGGTGAGCGCGCCGGCAGCGAATAAACCAGAGCCTTCTCGCTCGCCC
>QEVD01000130.1 GCA_003576975.1 Candidatus Zhuqueibacterota bacterium | reverse complement strand
TTGTCGCCCGTAGCGATATTTGTCACCTGCTGCCGAAAACGTTCCTCGGGCGCTTGATCGAACCCGACGATGGGATTCTGCGATTCGAGCTTTTCGAATTTGCCCGGACGATTGCGCCAGATGATGGCTGCCGGATGCGCGCTGCCGGCATAGGTAAGCGTCTGGCGCGTGAAATCGAGTTTGCAGATGAACATGGTGAGAAACATGCCGGTGCCGGCAAACGATTCGCACACAAAATCGTTGAAATGATGCAGCATGATGCGGGGCTCATGTTGCTCCCGCACGAGCCGGCGGATTTCGCTGGCCATGCGGTTCACCAACAGCGCGGCGGTAATGCCGTGTCCGGTGACATCGACCAGGGTGAGCGTGATTTGCTGCGGATTGTCGTAATAAATGTCGGCGAAATCGCCGCCGACGCCGATCATCGGCAGGTAACGCACGGCAACATCGAGAAACTCATTTTGCAACGGCCGCGGCACCAGGCTGTGCTGCACTTGCTCCGCCAGTTTCAAATCGCGCGCAATCATCTCCTGGTGGCGTTGAATCTCGCGGCGTTGCGCCTCGATTTGCAAACGCATAGCCCGCCGTTCCAGCGCTTGCCGCGCTTTCATGCGAAACTCGCGCATGTCAATCGGCTTGGTAAGATATTCGTAGGCGCCGAGCCGCATGGCTTCGACCGCGGACGAAACCGTGCCATGGCCGGTGAGGATCAATACTTCGGTGTAGGGATTCTTGCTTTTGCTGGAGCGCAAGACGGAGATGCCATCGACATCTTGCATGTGCAGGTCGGTGATGACCAAATCGAAATTATCTGCGACGATCTTTTCGAGCGCGGCGTCGCCGTCCGGCGCGCTTTCCACGCGATGTCCGTCTTTGGTCAAAACCTCGCTGAGAAGCTGTCGAATCGCTTTTTCGTCATCAACGATGAGAATATCAGACATGACAAAATGAGGACTAGCGAAGAGGATGTGTCTGTTAGTTATTGATCAACATGTGAGCGCAGCCTGGCCGGCCGTGATCGTGCCGGCAAGCTTCGCGTGGTTCGAAATCAAGCCGCACTCGGCTGATTATAATGAATTGCCAGCAAGGTGATGTCGTCGCTTTGCATTTCGCCGGAGGTGAAGCGTTTTACCTCGTTGGTGATCGCGTCAATCATGGCTGCGGCTGAAACGTTTTGCTCGGCGAGGCGGCTGTAAATCGTG
Organism: Candidatus Zhuqueibacterota bacterium; assembly: GCA_003576975.1. Taxonomy (GTDB): domain Bacteria; phylum Zhuqueibacterota; class Zhuqueibacteria; order Zhuqueibacterales; family Zhuqueibacteraceae; genus Coneutiohabitans. Next base: position 10,390 of record QEVD01000130.1, on the reverse strand, counting down.
GCTTCGATGCGCTTTTCGGAGAATTCTTCATCTTCGGAATTTTTCGCCTCGCTCACGCCGTCGGTGTACATCACCACCCAATCGCCGTCCTGCAACGTGACAGTCTCGGATTCATAGCGCGCGCCCGGAAACATGCCGAGCAAAAGCCCGCCCTTATCCAGCAAGCGGAACGTTGGTTGCTCTTGCGCGGAGTTCTTGGCATTGAACAGGTAGGGATGGTTATGCCCGGCGTTGACGTAGGTCAGCGAATTGTTTGTCACGTCCAGCACGGCAATGAAGCAGGTGATGAACTTATCCGCCGTGGTGTTGGCATAGACGGAGTTGTTAATGCGCGCCACGATTTGATCGATGGGTACTTCTGCCGTCATCAACGCGTGCAGCGTGGCTTGCAGATTTGACATGATAATCGCGGCAGGAATGCCCTTGCCGGAGACGTCGGCAACGGTGAGAAGGTAACGATTGCCATCAATGGGAAAATAATCGAAGTAATCGCCGCCAACTTGATGCGTGGGAATGTTAATGGCAGCGAGTTCGTAGCCGGCAAGCTTGGGCGCGGCTTTGGGCAGCAACCGTTGCTGAATTTCGCGCGCGATCGCAAGCTCCTCTTCTAGACGCTGTTTTTCGAGGGTCACTTTGAAGAGCCGCGCATTTTCAAGTGAAATCATCGCCGTGTTGGCCAGCGTCGAGGCAAACTCGATTTCCTCCTGCACGAAATCACCTTTGGTGATTTTTTCGCCGAGCAGCAGCGCGCCACGCACAACATCCTGGCTGATGATCGGGATGAGCAACACGCCGCCCGCGGCGGCTAGCTGTTCCGACCATTCCGGTTCTTGCGGCGCGAGATCAAGCTTTGACTTTTTGACAAAATAGGGCTCTTTGAGCTTGCGCAGCCAGGCAAGAAAATCGGCATTCTCGAAAACCGGGTTTTGCAGCAGGCCCTTGTTCACTTGCAAATCCAGGCGCTCGCCATCTTCCACAAAGATGCCGCAGCGTTGCACCATCAATTCGCCCATCAGCGCATAGGCCAGCACACTCGCGATTTTGTCGCTTTCAAACGTCGAATTGAGTTCCTTGCCGATGTCGAACAGGGTATTAAGCTCTTGAATTTTTTTGTCGAGTTTGCGGTTAACATCGCGCAACTCTTGAAACACCATGCCGTTCTCAACCGCGGTTGCCGCGAGATTCGCCAGCGAATTCAGGTACTCCAGCTCGCCGGGCGTGAAATCCAGGCCATTTTGTTTGCGGCCAAAGACCATCAAGCCGAGGCATTTGTAATTCGCGATGATCGGCACAACGAGTTGCAGGCCGAGCTTATACAGGAATGCGCTCCAGGCGCCGCCGCCGTCTTCATCGTTGAGCGTGAGAATGCTCGGTTCGTGCAGGTCGATCATGATCTCGCGGCCGATGTGGGTTTGTTGCAAGCCCTTGACCGTTTCAATCACAAAACGTTTTTCCCCGCGCGCCAGCAAGACCAAGCCCTTGCCGACCATCATTTTCCCCATCGGCGTCAACAGCAACGTGTCGAGGATGTTTTTGAGGTGCAGGGAGGAGTTCAGGGTTTTAGAGACATCAAACAATGCTTGCAGCTCGACCAGGCGTTCATCCAATTCCCGGGAAAGTTGGCGATTGGTGCCGGTGCGATGGCCGGGGTGGCGTTGTTTATGCTGGTAATTGTTGGAGGTTCGTTGCGGCCGGGTGGAGGCGCGGCCGTGGTTGGTGGTTCGCTGTGCATAAGGGCGCTGGCGGACTTCCATCGGCGCATCACCGCGCGTCAATCCGGTCGAAATCGGCGCGCGCGGCGGCATATTCGGTTTTTTGCTAGGCATGTTCCATCATCACAAGTCATAAAAGGTTTGGCCGCAATCATACGCGTCACTAGAAAAGTTGCGATCGGAGAGTTGCCCGAATCTATCCCGCCCTCGAATTCGAAAGAGGCGCAACGGCCTCAAACGCGCTGCTAGTGACTGTGCGGCGTGGGTAAGAAATTATTGCTGTTTTTGATTATTCATGAAGTACTTGACCAACTTCACTTGATTCTTGGGGCCGGGTTTGAGTTCGAAGTTGATCTCGTCCATCAACGATTGCATGAGGTAGACGCCGAGGCCGCCCACACGCATTTCCTGCATATATCGTTTCATGTCGGGCGCGCGCAGCTTGCTGGGATCAAACCCCCGGCCTTGATCGGTGATGATCACGCTCATTTTTTGGCCGGGATAATCGACCTGGATCACGATGTCGATAATCTTTTTGGCGTCGCCGCTGTAGGCGTGTTCGATCACGTTGGTGCAGGCTTCATCCACCGCCAGCTCGATTTTGTTGGCATCCTCTTCCGGAAAGCCGACTTTGCGAGCGACGCGTGAGACGAACTCGCGGATGATCTCGAGATTCTCGGTCTGGCTCGGAATACGAAGGTGATATTTATTCTTCGTGCGCTGTTTTTTCACGGCGTGCGTCATTTTTGGTTCGTAAAACTTTGGAGCGCGTGTTGTTCGTCGTCGCGAATTTCATAAAGCGTGGGAAACCCGAGCAGATCAAAGACGCGGAAGATCTTGGGCGTCATGTTGGTAAGTTTGATGTCGCCTTTGTTGTCACGCACTTCTTCGATGAACCCCATAAACACGCCCAGACCGGCGCTGCTGATGTAGGTCAATTCCTTGAAATTCACCACGATCTTGTAGCGTTTTTGATCAAGCAGCTTTTGAATTTCGCGCTCGAGATCAGAAGCGGTATGCGCGTCTAGAAAACCTTTGATGCGAAGCACGCTGACTTCGCCGTTGTCCACGCGCATTACCTCGAAGCCATTCATGCACAATCCTCCTTCAATATAAACTCACGATAAGTTTTTTCGCGGTAAGCCAGCAGCAGGTTGATCGCTCGCCTTCCCGGCTTCTTGATGTGGTGCACTGCCGCGCCAGGGAACGTTGAAACCGTCTTGCATTAAGACCTGCCAAGGTTGGCGTTTATAGCTAAGGGTAGGCGTTCTCGCTGTGGGTTGAGCCGCAATATAACCAATTTTACTCAAAAACAAAGCAAAATTTCGCGAAAATCATTTAACGAGAGAACGCAACAACCTCAATATCGAACGGGCTGATCAAATCATTGTAACCCGGCAACACCGCGCCCGTTTTTGAGATGATCACCGTGCGGCCGCGCAGCGTATCAGCAATATAGCATGACGAGTCAAACGAGCTTACTGACAGCGCTTGCGGCCGGTCAAAGCCATTCACTTCAAACAACATCTCACCCGCCGCGCCGAACTTGAGCACACGGCTATCCCGAAAGAAATTCAACGATTCATCAATCACCCAGCACGCGCCGGTGAGCTGATCGACGGCAACGCGCGAGGCGAAACGAAACGAGGCATTTGCTTTGAAACGGTTGTTGCCCTCGCGGTCGACGCAAATGACGCTATCGCCCAGCGCGATCCACGCTGCGCCGGTATTCTGATCAAAATCAATTGCGCGAGGTTTGCCGGAGATGAGATTTTGTGTCGTGATCGACAGGGTATCGACCACGGGCTGGCTGGCGATTCTTAGCAGCCGGCCATTGAGCGCCGTTAATGCCCACAATTCGTTGGTGAACTTGTTGTAAGCAAGCGCCGCGAGTTGAGGAACATTTTTGCGTTGCGCGATTTGCCGGCCTTCGTGATCAAAGCGCAGGAGGCCTTCGCCCAAGCTGTCTGCCACCCAAATGCTGCCATCACTTGCATCCAGCGCAAAATCGACGATGCCAGCGAAATCGCCGAAGCGCCCCAAGGGATTGCCGTTCAAATCAAAACGCGCCAACTCTCCGCTGGTCAAGCTCGGGCGATCGGTCAGCAGCGCCCAGACCGAGCCGCGCTGCGGATCCACCGTGATGCGGAACGCCGGGAGAAAAAGCAGCGTGCGCGTAATCACGTGCTGCCCGTCGTGCGATAATTTCACGATGCTGCGATCATCGAAATCTGCCACCCAGGTCAATGTTGGTCCGGGTGTTACCGTCGCAGTGGCAGAGGGCGGGGATTCGAAATCATTCACGCGCGCCGTGAGGCGATAGCTGTGGGCCACACCATAACTTGCGGCGGTATCGAGAAAGCGGTTTTGCCGCGGGCCAAGATCGGCAATGCGCAAGAAATCCGAATCAGTCGCGCGTTTGCGATAGAGGCGGTAACCGCTGAGATCGCGCAAGCGCAAGGCATCCCAGCGCACCTCGATTGTGTCGAGGATCGAAACAACCGAAAGCCCGGTGGGTCGGCCTCCCGTTTCAGGATTTTCTGGATCAAGCGGATTCACATGCTGGCGGTCGCTGCAACCGGCCAACAGCAGAACAATAAACCAAATTTTCAAACACGAGAATTTTGACCAGGCAGCATAACAAACACCTCGGCGCGCGTCCGGTATGCGCGCATATGCAGCATATGCGGAGAGTTTAGAAAAATAAATCCGCATGGAATGTGTGACACTCAATTCTTAACAAACAGGCAAGAATGAAACGGGCCCCGAGTCTGCGTCGGGATTGTCATGTGCAGGAGCATCAAGCTTTGGAGCCTACTTTACCTTCATTTGGTGAATTTTGCGGCAAGGCGGATTGAAGATCGTACAGACATTGCATCTAATGCGACGAAAATAAACAATTCGGGAAGGCAAGTCAAGAAATTTGTTGAATGTTTAGTCCCGGCTTTCTATCTTACGTGCCATTTTCTAAAACGACAAGCGCAGATGCAATATTAGAACAACCGGCTGTGAGGCGATGACCATCGATCACGGCCGGGCTACCGACGACGGCTTACGAATTCTGGCACGCATGCTCGATCTCAACCATCTGAATCCCCCGCAACGTCAAGCTGTGCAACACACCGAAGGTCCTCTGCTCATTTTGGCCGGCGCCGGCTCCGGCAAGACGCGTGTGATTACATATCGCCTGGCTTATTTGCTGCTTCACAAGAGAGTGTCGGCGCAGCAGTTGCTGGCGGTCACTTTCACCAATAAAGCCGCGCAGGAAATGCAGGAACGTCTGCGGCGACTGGCCGGCGCGCCGGCGCAAAAAGCCACAATCTCCACGTTTCACGCGCTGGGTGTCCGCATTTTGCGGCAACAAGCGCAACACCTCGGCTACCGCAAAAATTTTGTGATTTATGATCAACACGATCAGCTCGCGCTGGTGCGTGAAATTGTGAAAGAACGCGCCTTGGATTTTGCCGGCCATAACGCCTTCGCCTTGCTCGGGCGCATTTCCTCCGCAAAAAACAACGCCGAACCGCCGGACAAGTTTGCGCAACAATCGAATCCCGAAGAAATTCTGTTTGGCGATTTGTACGAACATTATTTGCAGCGCACGCGCAATTGCAACGCTGTTGACTTTGATGACATTCTGCTGCTCGCTACGCATTTACTTGAAAATCATCCTGACATTCGGCGGTTTTATCAGGAACAATTCCGCTACCTCATGGTTGATGAGTATCAAGATACCAATTCCCTGCAATATCGTTTTATCTCGTTGTTGCTGGGCGGGCATCGCAATCTTTGCGTGGTGGGCGACGACGATCAAGCAATCTATTCGTGGCGCGGAGCCAATCCCGAGATCATTCTGCAATTCGAACAGCACTTTGCGGGCGCGCGCGTGATCAAGCTCGAACAAAATTACCGCTCGACGCAGATAATCTTGCACGCCGCCAATACAGTGATCAAAAACAATCTCCGCCGCAAGGCGAAAGAATTGTGGTCGGCGCGGAATGGCGGCCAGTTGATCAAAATTCTCAAGGCGGAAAACGAAAACGACGAAGCCGAACAAGTTATGAGCGCCATCACGACCAAAAAATTGCTCGATCCCAAAATCCGATTCAGCGATTTTGCCGTGTTGGTGCGCACCAACTTTCAATTACGGCCGCTTGAAGAAGCCGCGCGCAACGCCAATTTGCCCTATCAACTCATCGGCGGCTCCTCGTTTTACGAACGGCCAGAGATTCGCACGCTCATCGCCTATTTGAAGATGATGCGCAACCCGGATGACGAGTTGAGCCTCAAGCGCGCCTTGGAATTTCCCCGGCGCGGAGTGGGCGCAACGACGTTGTTGAAGCTGCACGAACATTGCCAGAAAACCAATCGCAACCTCTTCCGCGCGTTTCATGACGCCCAGCAGTTGGAAGACATCCGGCCGGCCGCACTGCATGCGATTACCAGCTTCGTTCATCTCATCGAGAAGTATCGCAACCGTTTCCGACATGAAAAACTCAGCGTCGTTACGGAAGAATTGGTGAAAGAAGTGGAGTATATCAAAGCGCTGGAAGAGACCACGGCCGAGGTTAAATCGCGCGAAGCGAAAGTCATCAACGTGCGCGAGTTTATCGGCAGCCTGAAGCGGTTCGAGCAGAATAGCGATGACCCTTCGCTTACGGGATTTCTCGATCGCGTGAGCTTGATTTCGGACAGCGATTATCTCAACGAGAAAGTCGATCGCGCGATTTTCCTGACGATGCACTCTGCCAAAGGCCTGGAGTTTCCTTATGTGTTTCTGTTCGGCATGAATGACGGCCAGTTTCCCAGCAATCGCGCGCTGGAAAGCGGGACGATTGAAGAGGAACGCCGCTTGTGTTATGTCGCCATTACGCGCGCGCAACGCGAGCTTGCGCTTAGCTATTCCACCAAAAAGACGCGGTATAAAGAAATGCTGGAACTGCAACCCTCGCGGTTCATTCAAGAGATGCCGGCGGAAGTTTTGGAAACGTCCACGCTTGCGCAGGAGACGCCCGAGCAAACGGCGCTGCGCGAAGCGGCAGAGCGTGATGACGTGGCGCTTTTGCTGCGCCGCTTTCGTGAAAACAATTTCAAATTATGAGTATTTTGCCGCGCGCCGCTTGCGCTGCCGCGGCATAAATTGATCACACGTTTGTCAACTATGCGAATTACACCAACCGTCAGCCGCCCTCGCCAAATTGTTTTGCAATTCTTATTGAGTTCGTTCTTGCTGCTTGGCGATGCCTTTGCTCAAAACCATGCTTCCTTAAGCGGATTTGTGAGAGATGCCGACAGCCGGGAGGCGTTGATTGGCGCGAATGTTATGGTTTCGGGAGCCAACCTGGGGGCGGCAACGAACGTCGAGGGCTACTTTGTCGTGAACGGCATTCCGCCCGGAACGTATGAGGTGACAATCAACTACATTGGCTACAAAAAGCTGCGCGAGAAAATCAGTTTTGCGGCGCGGGAGAAAGTTGTCAAAAATTTCCTGCTCGCAGTCCAGCCGATTGAAGCCGGCGGCGTTACGGTGACTGCGGATCAGGAAGCCGCGCAACGCGATCTTCGCATTGCCCAGCTCAACGTCAGTGTACGCAGCATTCAAAGCCTGCCGCGCGTGGTTGAAACCGACGTGTTTCGCGCGCTGCAATTTTTGCCCGGCGTGACCGGCACCTCCGATTATAGCACGGCGCTGGCTGTGCGCGGCGGAAACACGGATCAAAACCTCATCACGCTTGACGGCATCACGGTTTACAATCCCTCGCACATCGGCGGTTTGTTTTCTAATTTCATTACCGATGCCCTTAAAGACGCGAATCTCATGAAAGGCGGCTTTCCGGCGGAGTACGGCGGCCGTTTGTCCTCGGTGTTGCGTCTCACGAGCCGCGAAGGCAACAGCCAAAAATTTGCCGGTTCGGCGGCCATCAGTTTGCTGAGTTCGCAGGCCACGCTCGAAGGGCCAATTAACAAAGGCGCCTGGCTGTTGGCGCTGCGCCGCACGTACATCGATCAAGTGTTGAATGCCGCGCGCAGCGCCGGCATTACGGATTTCGAGTTGCCCTACTATTTTTATGATGTACAAGGACACGTGTTTCAAGATTTGTCGCCTCGCGATCGCGTGTCTTTCAGCATGTACCTCGGCCGCGATGCGCTGGATTGGGAAGATCTCACGCTCGTGGCAAATTGGGGGAATCGTACGTTTGCATTGAATTGGCGCCATTTGTTCAACCATCAATTGTTTTCGAATTTCATGGTGGCCAGCAGCCGCTTTGACACCAAATTCGGCATTGGCGGTGACGGCGGCGCGTTCGGATTGAATGAAATCCTCGATCATACCTTCAAAGGCGATCTCACGTATTTCCTCACCAATCAACACGAAATCAAATTCGGCTTTGAAGCCAAAAAACTGAGCTTCGAATACCGTAACGAGTTCGATAATCGCAGTCTTGGCGGCATCAAACAAGAGCCGTTTTACGCGGCGGCTTATTTGCAGGATTTGTGGCGGCCGGCCACGCGTTTGACCGTGCAACCCGGCGTGCGCTTGAGTTATTTTAATAAAGCGACCACAGAACTGCGGCTGGAACCGCGCCTGTCTGCGCGCTATCGTCTCGGCGACAACTCTGCGGTTTCGGCTTCGTGGGGATGGTTCAATCAGTATATCTCCACCGTGCAAGATGAGTTGAATCCGTCGTTCATCGATTTTTGGTTTTCATTCGACAAGACGCTCGATCCCGGCCATTCCAAACATTATATCGTAGGTTACGAAACAGAACTGGCAAGTTCCGGTTTGAATCTGACCGTGGAAGGTTACTATAAAACGCTGCACAACTTGCTCGCCTTTCGCGAAACGCGTTCGTCTTTCACGCAAGAGCTCGATTTCACCATTCTCAACGTCTTCCGCAAGGCCGACGGCGAGGCCTATGGCTTCGAGATGCTGTTGAAAAAGCCGCTCGGCCGTTTGAATGGCTGGTTATCCTATTCGCTGGCGTATGTCTATAAAGACGGGCAAACCATCAACGATCTTTTCACGCGCTACCCGCCGTCTTGGGATCGCCGCCATGCGTTGAATGTTGTGGCGAGTTACAATCTCAGCCGCAAGTGGGAGGTGGGTATTTTGTTCAAGCTTGGAACAGGATTTCCGTATACGCAGGCTAGCGGCAGTTTTGAGTACGACGTGTTGGGCGAACCGCGCGATCGGCGCATCATTTTTGACAAAGTCAACGGCGTACGTTATCCGGATTATCATCGCCTCGACCTCAGTTTCACGCGCCATTATTTCTTCAAGGCTTGGCAAATGGATTTGTCGTTGAATATTGTCAACCTGTACAATCGCAAGAACATTTTTTATTATGTGTGGGATTTCGACAAGAATCCGGCAGAACGGGATGAAGTGCCGCTGTTTCCGTTTTTGCCGAGCATCGGCGTGAGTGCAAAATTTTGAGGAAGAATAGCGCGGCTTATGCTGGAAGAAGAGAAAGCCGCGGCGCAATGCCGCGGCTGAATGCGTCATAAAGCATATTTGATAACGACGAAACCCAAGATCAACAACACGGTAAACCCCAGCGCGAACCAATCGAAGTAACGGTCGATTTTTTCCTTGATGGCAGCGCCAAAGACGCGAATCAGGCCCGCCACCAGAAAGAATCGCATCGACCGTCCCACAATCGAAGCAGCAACGAATTCGGCAAAGTTGATTGTGAAGACGCCGCCGGCAATTGTAAAAACTTTGTAGGGAATAGGCGTAAACGCTGCCGTAAAGATGGCAAGAAAGGCATTATCGTTATACTTCTGCGCAACAAGATTGAAAACCTCATGCGTGAAGCCTGGAATATTCGCAAAAAAGAAATCACTCACGAGATGCCAGAGTTGCCAGCCGATCAGATAGCCCAACATGCCGCCAATCACCGAGCAGGCTGAGCACACAGCAGCGTACCACATGCTGCGTTCCGGGCGAGACATGGCAAGCGCCATAAGAAGTGGATCCGGGGGAATTGGAAAAAATGACGACTCGGCCAGTGAGAGACCGGCAAGCGCAGGCGTGCCATAGGGCGTGTGTGCCCAATGCAAAACCCAATCATACATCCGGCGAATGACATGCGGTTTTTTTTGTGAGGTTGAGGTCGAAACTGTGCTAGAACTTGGCATAATGAAATTCAGTCCTAAAGATGCAATTGTAGTTTTTCATCCAAAAATTGACTTTGAAATGTACAGAAAATGCACTAGTTTTGCAAACAAGTGCTGAACATTTTTTCACAGTAATTCAGGTCTGCGTCCGGGAGTTTGCAGACTGTGCTAAAACGTGGGAAAGCCGCGCCTTGAGTCTGTCGAAGCCGTACCCTGAGCTTGTCGAAGGGCGCCAATCCCCATGTTGCGGATCGACAGATCAGACGGGCAAGCAGCAGTGCAGGCGAATGTTTTATTTCTGCAATCATCCCGTGCCAGGAAGAACCAACGTGGATATTCACTTGAGAAGGGAGAGACATCTTGAAAACCGGACGAAACGATCCTTGCCCATGTGGCAGCGGCAAAAAGTATAAGAAATGCTGCATGGAGAAAGACGAAGAAGCCGCTCGCTTGGCGCAATTAGAACTGCAAAAAGCAAGAGCAGCAGAAGAAAATTCGGCGGCGGAAGCTCATGTGGCCGGAGAAGGCGATGAGGGCGAGGGAAAAACAGAGCCGCA
>QEVD01000129.1 GCA_003576975.1 Candidatus Zhuqueibacterota bacterium | reverse complement strand
AAGGGTAACGTAATCGCCAATTTCAGACTGGACTCGGGAAAAATGGGCGCTTTTTGCCCCTTGGGCGACACGAAAAGCGCTCAACCGGACAGCAGTGATCTAAACAAATATTTTTTTGGGCGACTCGGGAAAATCTAAAAAGATCGGTTGACTATTTGACGAAGCATTGCGAAATTGAGCCGGCAACAATAATTCGATTATTGGTCTCAATTGGCTTGTTTGCATCGGGTGATTTTGGTTATTGATCAGATGCGGATTGTCCCGCACGTGTGAGAGAAAATTGATGCTCGCAATGGCTGTGCAAATGCTTGGGGCGGGGCTTGCGCTCGTTTTTGGCGTGATGACGATTCTCTGGCTGATTCATCTGCGCACGCGCAATGCGGGTATTGTGGATTTCGGCTGGGCGTTGAATCTCGGATTATTGGCGCTCTTATATTTTTTCATGAGTGAGGGCGAGCCCCTGCGCAAATTTCTCATCACGGCAATGGCGTGTCTGTGGAGTTTCCGGCTTGCGTTTTATTTGCTGTTCACGCGCTACCTCGGCCAGGAAGAGGAAGGCCGTTATCGCGAGTTGCGCCGGAAATGGAAAACGAACCTGAATTTGAAGTTCTTTGTATTTTTTCAAGCGCAGGCTTTGCTCGATTGGGTTTTATCCGCGCCGTTTTTGCTGGCATGTTTGAATTCGAAACCCGAATTGGCGGCTCTGGAATGGTTCGGCCTGGGTCTCTGGCTGATAGCGTTTCTGGGCGAGACGCTGGCAGATTGGCAATTACACCAGTTTAAAAGCGACCGGCGCAATCAGGGTAAAACCTGCCGCGCCGGCCTGTGGAATTATTCGCGGCATCCGAATTATTTTTTTGAATCTTTGATCTGGGTGGCTTATTTTGTTTTTGCCGCGGCTTCGCCTTATGGTTGGATCTCGGTCTATTGTCCATTGCTGATCTTGCTGGCGATTTTCAAAGTCACCGGCATTCCGGCGACGGAAGCGCAAGCGTTGCGCACGAAGGGCGAAGATTATCGTAACTATCAACGCACGACGAGTATGTTCGTGCCGTGGTTTAAGAAACAACTGAGAACAGCTCGATGAACGATCATGAACACAACATGACATACGACCTGATGCCGAACCGCTGCGCTTGGTGCGATCGGGTCATCGGGCCGGAGGAGGAGGTTTTTGGCTGTGGCGCGAAGGCGATGCCCGGCATCGATCTCAGCGATCGCGAAGGCAAGATTCTGCCGCTGTTTCTGGCATTGAGCCGCAAAACCGTGCCTGCAATCGTGGTGCCGATGGATTCACAAGCGAAGAAAGAAGGCAACGATTTATATTTTGTGATTTGCAGCGAAAGCTGTGGGCAAGCACTGAAGCAGGCGTTGCAGATGGACAAGGACGCGTTCGGCACGATTTGTTTGAATTGACATGAATCTTACCAAAGACGAGATCACCAAACTCACGCACGCGGTGCGCTGCGCCGGCTGAGCTTCCAAACTCAGCCCAACGTTGTTGTGGCACGTTCTAACGAGAGTAAATAAGGTCAGCATGCCGAACGTTCTGATCGGACTTGAAGCCGCGGCGGACGCCGGTATTTATCAATTGCGTGAGGATCTCGCACTGGTGCAAACGGTGGATTTTTTTACACCAATTGTGGACGATCCCTATGACTTTGGCCGCATCGCCGCGACCAACTCGTTGAGTGATGTTTACGTCATGGGCGGCGCGCCGATCACCGCCTTGAATATCGCCTGCTTTCCGAAAAACGGCAATCTCGATTGGCTGGTTGCGATTTTGAACGGCGGCATGGATCAGGCTTCAGCCGCAGGCGTCGCGATCATCGGCGGACACACGGTTGACGATGCCGAAATCAAATATGGCCTCGCGGTGACCGGCACGGTTCATCCGCAAAAAATCATTCACAATCACACCGCGCGGCCGGGAGATGCGCTGGTGCTCACCAAGCCGTTGGGCACGGGCATTCTGAGCACCGCGTTGAAATTCGGCAAACTGGATGATGCCGGCCTCACGCTTTTGACGCAAACGATGACGCAGCTCAATCGCCGCGCGAGTGAGGCCATGGTGGCCGTGGGCGCGCACGCCGCGACCGATGTGACCGGCTTCGGTTTGCTCGGCCATGCACACGAAATGGCGCAGGCGAGTGAGATGACGTTTAATCTTTCCGCCTCCGCCATTCCTGTCTTACCGGGCGCCTTACATTTAGCAAGAGAAGGTTGTTTGCCCGGCGGCGAACGCAGCAATGCCGACTTTGTGAAAGATTATGTGCAATTCGCCTCGCATCTCGATACGGCGCTGGTGAGTGTCTTGCGCGATCCACAAACCTCTGGGGGCTTGTTGATCGCCCTGCCGCAGAGTCGCGTAAAGGAATTCTTCGACCGATTGGAAGATCCGCATACGCGCGAGATCGGTGAAGTCGGTTCGCGTGAAAAATTCAGTGTAGTGATTGCGTGAAGTTGTGGAATATGTTTTTGGGGTGTAGCGGCTGTTGTGTATTGCATCAGACCTTTACGCCTGAAATCATCCTGCCCGATCACGATCTAATTTTTCCCTCCAAAATTCTTGCCGCGAGTTGCACGCACCTTACCGCCAAGTTGTCCAACTCTAAACCCCAAAAATATTATTGGTCTGGCGTGAAACTTTTACGCTAAATATCTGTATTAACTGCCTGCATTTCCAGGCTGCTGCTCCGTAATCTACCCCGATCGAGGAGGTTCAAAAATTATGAAAACAATGCGATTCCTTCTGGTGCTCGTTGCCGCCGCGTCGCTGGCGTTGACCGCCTGCTCCAAGTCTGAAGCCGAAGACAAAAACAAAACAGACAAAGCCGAAGTCAGCGCGACCAACGGCGTGGCCACGGAAAAAGAAAAGAACAAGGTTGATGAGATCAAGGCCGTTCCGGTAGAGGTGACGACCATCAAACCGGGAGTCATTTCCGCCTATGTTCTAGCCACCTCGTCGATTGAGACGGAAGAAGCTGTGGATATCTACCCGCAAGTTTCGGGCATCGCCGTCAAATTGCTTGCCGAAGAGGGCCGCTACGTGCGTAAAGGCGAGGTGCTGCTGGAAGTCGACGAGCGTGAATATAAGCTCAGAGAGGAAGCCGCAAAGGTGAATTATGAGCGCGAAAAGAGCAATCATGCCCGTGCGAAAAGTATGTTCGAGAAAAACCTCATGAGCGCAAGCGAGTTCGATGTCGCGAATTTCAATCTTGAACAAGCCCGCATTGAATGGGAGCAAGCCAAGCTTACCCTGGATTATTGCCGTATCAAAACGCCCATTTCCGGCTTTGTTTCCGAGCGCACCGTTAAACTCGGCGACCGTCTGTTAACCTCGACAAAGATTTATTCGATCGTCAACCCCGATCTCTTGCTGGCAAAGATTCATTTGACCGAACGCGATGCTTTGCGCGCGAAAGCCGGGCAAAATGCCAAAGTCTTATCTGAAGCCTTGCCCGGGGAGGAATTCCACGGCGTAGTTGATCGCATCAGCCCGGTTGTTGATCCCTCGAGCGGCATGGTGAAAGTGACGATTCGTGTGTCGGATCGCCAGCGTTTGTTGAAGCCCGGCATGTTTGTCAATGTGCAATTAATGACGGATACCAAAGACAATGCCGCGCTCATTCCGAAAAAGGCCGTGATTTATGATGATAATCGCCAATTCGTCTATGTCGTGCGCAATGACACGCTTGCCCTGAAAGTGCCGTTGCAGCCGGGATATACCGATCGTGACAATATCGAGGCGGTCAGCGGCGTGGGACTGGGCGATACCATCATCGTTGTCGGGCATAATGCCATGAAAGACAGCACGCGCGTGAAGATCGCGGAAGCCAAGATCTAACCAGGCGTGTGAATCTCCTGTCGCGCGGCGGCGTTGCTTTCTCGCACGCCATGCCACGATCCCCCAACGCCTCTCTTTACTCATCAGCAAGAGAACGAAGCAATGACAAACGATAAATCTGAAATCATGGCCTGGGCCGGCGAATTTTTTCGTTTTACCACAACGCGGCCGGTGGCAATATTCATGATCGTCGTGGCCATCTGTGTGTTTGGCCTGGTTTCGTACGATCAACTCGCGTTGAATTTGATGCCGGATATCTCGTATCCCTCGCTGACCATCCGCACGGAATATCCCGGCACGGCCCCGGAAGAAATTGAAACTACGATTTCCCGGCCCCTCGAGCAGCAATTGGGTCTGGTCAGCAATCTCGTCAGCATCAGCTCGATTTCAAAGGCCGGCTTCTCTGATATCATCCTGGAGTTCACCTGGGACACCGACATGAACAGCGCGATTCAGGATGCACGCGAGAAGCTCGATCAAGTGTTCCTTCCGCTGGAAGCAAAAAAGCCGCTGATCCTAAAATATGATCCCACGCTCGATCCCATTTTGCGGCTGGGATTATACGGCGATCAATCGCTGTTTGCGTTGCGTTATTTGGCGGAAGAAGAAATCAAACGCGATCTTGAAACGCTCGAAGGCGTCGCCGCGGTCAAAGTGCGCGGCGGTTTAGAGGAAGAAATTCGTGTTGAGCTTGATGAGCGCCAGATCACCCTGCTGGGACTCGATATTCAGGAAGTCAATCGCAGACTGGCGCAGGAAAATATCAATCTCGCTGGCGGTAATCTCAAAGAAGGCCAGACCGAATACCTTGTCCGCACGCTGAATGAATTTGGGAATATCAATGAAATTCGCAATCTCGTGATCGGGCGGCGGCAGGGGGTCGATATTCGCGTGAAAGATGTCGGTGCGGTGACGCGCACGCACAAGGAACGTGAAGTTATCACGCGGGTCAACGGCAAAGAAAGTGTTGAGATCGAAATTTACAAAGAAGCGGATGCGAATATCGTGACGGTTGCCAAGGCCGTCAATGAACGAATTTTCGGCACGCCGGAGCAGCAGGCTTTTGTCGCGAATATGAAAAAGCCGGGGGCGTCGCAAAATGGCAAGCCCAAAACCGAAGAAAAGAAGGGCGGAGCGGGCGCGGCGCAAGCAATGCTGGCCAAGGCCATGACGAGTTTTATGGCGTACAACCTGCCGCCGAACACCGGCATCACGCTGCTTTCCGATCAATCGACCTTCATCGAGAGCGCGATTGACGAGGTGAAAGGCACGGCGATGTTGGGCGGTATTCTGGCAATCGTGGTGTTATACATTTTCTTGCGGCGCGTTTGGAATACCGCAATCATCGCGATCGCCATCCCGATTTCAGTGGTGGCCACCTTCGGCCCGATGTTCATCTTCGATGTCACGCTCAACATCATGTCACTCGGCGGGCTTGCCCTCGGCATCGGCATGCTGGTGGACAATGCCATCGTTGTTTTGGAGAGCATTCATCGCAAGCGCGAGGAAGGCCATGATCTGTTGCAATCCGCCGTGCTCGGAACCGGCGAAGTGGGAAGCGCGGTGTTGGCTTCAACCTTGACCACGGTGGCAGTCTTTTTTCCCATCGTTTTTGTGAAGGGCGTCGCCGGACAAATTTTCGGCGACATGGCATTGACCGTGGTGTTTTCGTTGCTGGCCTCGCTGGCCGTGGCGTTGTTTGTCGTGCCGATGCTCGCCTCGCGCTATATCAAAGAAGAGTATCGGCAGGATATGCGCGGACGATTTTCCGGCAAGCATGTGTTGCGCTTGTCTCTTTTCGATGACCTGAAAACGTGGAAATCCCGCCAAGATGACGGCGAGCAAATTCGCCTGCTGTCGTTTGTCGCAGGCATTTTGGGGCGACTTGGCGGCCAGGCGGTGCTGAATCTTTTGATTCTTCTCGCCACCTCGCTGCTGACGCTGCTGAAAGGCGTTGTGCTGTTGCTCGCATTTGCGCCAACTTTGTTGCTCGGCTGGATTCCACCATTGCGCAGATTCGCACAGGCGCTCGCAGCGTGGAGCGTCAATCCCAAAGTCATCAACGATTTGCATCTGCGCACGTGGAACACGATTTTTACTTATAATTCGTTTGAATCTTTTGTTGGAGGATGGCGCCATTTCGCCGCAAAGTTTTCAACCGGCGGCGTAATCAAAAAGACGTTATCCGGCCTTTTGGGATTTCCCCTTTATTTGATTTATAGCATTGTGCGCTTTGCGATTCATCATGTTTTTAGCACAATATTTAAAGTCGGTTTGATGGGGATTTTCGTCTGCGCATTTTTGCTGATGATCGGCTTGGTGATTGCCGGCATTCCGGTGGCACTCTTCTTTACTGGTATGCTGTTCGTGGCAAATCCAATACTCGAATGGTCGTATCGAACGTATCCCAGAGTCGTGCGCTGGGCGCTGAACAATCGCAGCGCGGTGATCGCCTACTCGGCGGCCTTATTCGGATTGTCTGCCTTTGTTTTGATGCCTCGCCTGGGCTTGACGCTGATTCCCGAAGTTCACCAGGGCGAATTTAATGTCGAAACGCGTTTCCCGGTGGGCACACCAGTGGAAAGCACAGACGAAAAGCTGCAGCCGCTGGGGCAAATTGCCGTGGAGCAGAGAGACGTGGAGCGCGTCGCGATGGTGGCGGGTACCGAGAGAACCTCGCAATCGCAGAGTGAGGAAGGCGAGCATACCGCACGAATGACGATTAAGCTGAACGGAGACGGTGATTTCGAACGTCGCGAAGAAGCGGTGATTGCAAACTTGCGCCAAAAATTCGAAAACATTCCCGACGTCGAAACGAAAATTTCGCGTCCCGCAATGTTCAGTTTCAAGACCCCGATTGAAGTGGAAATCAAAGGCTACAATCTCACGAAACTGCGAGAGCTGAGCCGCGAGGCGGAAGCGCGCCTGGCAAAACTGCCCGGCTTGCGGGATGTGCGCTCGAATTTTCAAACCGGCAATCCGGAAGTGCAGATTGTCTATGATCGTGACCGTCTGGCCTACTACAATTTGAATATCAATGACGTGGCTTCCGTCGTGCGCAACAAAGTGCAAGGCGTGGTTGCCACCGAATTTCGCGAAGCCGATCGCCGCATCGATATTCGCGTGAAAGTAAATGAGAATGACAAAGCCGGTTTACAGGAATTGCAGCGCCTGATTGTCAACCCTAACCAGCCAATTCCCATTCCGCTTGCCGCAATTGCAGATGTGCAGGTGAAAGAGGGGCCGAGCGAGATTCGTCGTATCGAGCAGCAGCGCGCGGCCTTGATTACGGCCAACATTAGCGGCGTCGATCTCAAGAATGCGGCCGAACAAATTTACGCCACGCTGAACGCCATTGACATGCCCGATGATTTCAGTTTCACGGTGACCGGTCAAAACGCCGAGATGGAAACCTCGACAAACAGCTTGATTTTGGCGCTTGCGCTTGCTGTGTTTTTGATTTATGTGGTTATGGCGGCGCAATTTGAATCGTTACTCCATCCATTTGTGATTATGTTCACCATTCCGCTTGCGCTGATTGGCGTCGTGCTCACGCTTTGGGTGTTGCAGATTCCGCTCAGTGTCGTGGTATTCATCGGCATGATTTTGCTGGCGGGCATCGTTGTCAACAATGCCATTATTTTGATCGATTATATCAACCATCTTCGCCGTGACGGCATGGAAAAAATCGAGGCCATCGTGAAAGCCGGCAGCGTGCGTTTGCGCCCGATTTTGATCACCACCGGAACCACCGTGCTCGGACTTTTGCCGATGGCCCTTGGGTTGGGCGACGGCGCCGAAATCCGCACGCCAATGGCCATCACCGTTGTGGCCGGTTTGATCAGTTCGACCTTGCTGACGCTAGTTGTGATTCCCGTGGTTTATGCCGTTTTAGACCGCTCGAAGTAGTTTCGCAAACTTTCGAACTCGCGCGTGCAATCGTGTGTAGAGTCTAACAGATCTTGAGCGCGCATAGGCACGAAAGAAATTGTACCAATACAGGCGCCCCTATGAAACGTAACTCGATCCTGCCGAATTTATCCGCGAAGCGGCCGGTAACCGTGTTAATGATCTTTCTGGCGACGCTCGTCGTCGGCGTTGTAGCGAACAAGGATATTCCGCTCGAATTGTTCCCGCGGGGTTTTGTGTTTCCCGCGCTGGGCGTTTGGATTCCCTACAACAATGCCAACCCCAGCGAAGTGGAAGAACAGATCGCACGGCCGGTGGAAGAAATTATTCAGACCATCAGTGGCGTGAAACGCATCGAATCGAGCAGCCGCGACAATGGTTGTTGGTTTTGGATCGAGTTTGCCAACAATACCGACATGGACGTCGCCTATGCCGATATTCGCGACCGCATGGACCGCATTAAACCTGAGCTACCTGCGGATATCGAGCGGATTTATCCGCGCAAATTCAGCGATGACGATGAATCCGTCGCCGTCATTGCCGTGGCGCTGGAGAAGGATTTTGAAGATGCCTACGGCTTGCTCGACACCTACGTGCGCAAGGTCTTCACCCGCATCGACGGCGTCGCCAATGTTGAATTATGGGGGGCCGACCGTAAGGCCGTGCGGGTGATGGTGGATCAAGCCAAGGTTGATGCGCATAACGTCGATCTTTATCAGCTTGTGCAGGATCTGCAGCGCGACAATTTCGTGTTGGCGAGCGGCTTCGTCAAAGATGGCGGCAAGAAATTTTATGTACGCTCAGTGGGGAAATATTCCAGCCTGGATGAAATCAAGCACCTTCGTATTCGCAACTCCAATCTGCGGCTGGGAGACATTGCCGAAGTGAAGTATGACGTTGCGGAAGAGGTGCAATGGGTGCAGCGGCTGGACCGCAAAAAAGCCGTTTGGATCGGAGTATTCAAGGAGTCGCAAGCGAACACCGTGCAAGTTTGCGAGGCCATCACCAAAACGCTTAACGAGAGAATCAGCACCACACCCCAGCTTTCCGGCATGCGTTTCGAGATGATTTTCGATCAAGGCACATATGTCAAAGAATCGATCAACAATCTTAAAAGTTCGGGTATGTGGGGTGGGATCTTCGCGTTTTTTATTCTTTACTATTTTTTACGCCGCGTGCGGATGACGCTGATCATCAACCTGGCAATTCCCATTTCGCTGCTGGCGACGATCATTGTCGTTTATTTTGTCGGCTGGACGCTGAACATCATGACCATGATGGGGTTGATGGTGAGCGTCGGTATGGTGGTGGATAATTCCATCGTGGTCGTCGAGAATATTTATCGTCTGCGCAAAGAGGGGCTTTCTCCACGCGATGCGGCCATTCAAGGTGCGAGCGAAGTGGCCATGCCGATCACACTGGCAACACTGACCACAGTTGTGGTGTTCCTGCCGTTGATTTTCATGGGGAATGACCCGGGTATGACGTTTTACATGTCACGCATGGGAATGCCCATCATCGTGGCGTTGTTGGCAAGCCTGATCGTCGCGCTTCTGTTCATTCCATTGGCAACGATGATTTTTTCCGGCATGCAAGAACCGAAAGAAGCGAAGACGATCACGCGGGCGATCGGGTTTTATCAACGCTGGCTGGAGCGCACGCTGGCGCACCGCGTCGATGCCGCAATTCTATTCTTAATCTTGTGCCTGAGCGGGTTTGCCATCATGAAAGCCGTGCCCACCACGGATGAAACGCGCGGCAACATCAACGACATTTGGGTGATGTTCGACTTGCCGTCGAATTATTCGATTGAAGAGGCCGATTCCTATTTTAAGTCGCTGGAGGATTTTGTTTATGCGCAAAAAGAGGAATACGGTGTGCGCACGGTGGATGTCCGGTTTCGCGCGAATTGGGGCCGGATGGAGATTTATCTCAACCCGGCGCCTTCGTACGATTGGTGGCAAGTAATCGGCAATGGCATTGGGCGCACGCTGGGGTTGATGGATAAAGCTCCTATGACGCGAGAAGAAGTTCTGGCCCATTTTAAAGAGCATGCACCAAAACGGCCCGGCATCGAAATGCGCACACGTTGGCGCCAGGGCGGCGGCGGCGATCAGGGCACGGTTTCCGTCGTGCTGCACGGCGATGACACGAGCAAGTTGACGGAGCTGGCCACTGAAGTTGAGCGGCGCTTGCGCACAATCCCGGACTTTCTCGATGTCGATACCGAGTTGGAAGATGGCGTCGATGAGATTCGCCTGAAACTCGATCGCGAGCAAGCCGCGAAATTTGGCGTGAATGCGCGCGCCGTGGCGGGCACCATCGGCTATGCGCTGCGCGGCGTCGAGTTGCCGGATTATCGCATGGAAGATCGCGAGGTTGACATTCGCATTCAAATGCAAAAGCAGGATCGCGAGACCTTGCATCAGCTTATGGCGATGCGCCTGCCGCAACAGAATGGACAGGACATTCCGCTGGCGAACATCGCGCAAATCTCAATGAAGCGCGGCTACAGCCGCATTCAACGCGAAGATGGCAAGACCATGCTCGCCGTGAAAGCCTCGACCACCAGCGAAAAAATGGAAAACGTCTTTCGCCAGGTGGATCAAGTGATGGCCGGCTTTCATATGCCGCCAGGCTATTCCTGGGATAAAGGCCAGCGTTTCGATCGCTTGCGCGAGACGCAAGAATCCACCAATGCCGGGCTTTATCTTGCGACCACGTTTGTTTTGTTGCTCATGGGTGTTTTGTTTGAGTCCGTGATTTTGCCCTTCAGTGTGCTGATTTGCATTCCACTCGCGTTTGTGGGCGTGGGCTGGATTTTGTTCATCACGCAAACCCCGATCGATTTGATGGCCATGATCGGCTTGTTTATTCTCGTCGGTATCGTAGTGAATAACGGAATTGTATTGGTCGATTTGATCAATCAATTGCGTGTGGCGGGTTACAGCCGGCATGACGCGATTATCGAAGCCGGCCGGCATCGCTTCCGTCCGATTATGATGACTGCCGGAACGACGATCGCGGGCTTGATTCCGATGGCGCTGGGCACGGCAAAGGTGATCGGCATTTCCTATGCGCCCATGGGACGTACCCTGATTGGCGGCATGATTTCTTCGACCATCTTGACGCTATTGGCCGTGCCGCTGGCATACACCTATCTGGATGATTTGCGAGAATGGTTTAAGCAGGTGACTGCGATTGTTTTTGGTGGAAAGCAAAAGCAGGCGCAAGAATGATTTTTTCAGGAGGCAATGATCAACGTGGCGGGAAGTCGTGTGCGAGATGATTTTGTGCCACAATCCCTTGTGAGAAGGGCGGTGTAATTTGCCGCCCTCTTTCTCAAGATAATGGCAATTTTTTCTTTTGCTGCAAAGGCCGCGGAACATATTTTCTGCGGCTTTTCTTTTTGTGCCAAAAAAAAGGCTATCAGCGAGCGCCGCCAGTACTGCGCTGATAGCCGCACCGCTCAAGGCGCTACCCGAAGGCATGCCGAGCAGTTTCAGAAGCACTAACGCAGAATTTAATTGTTTTGTTCCCCTTGGGCGAAAATTTTTTGAAAATTTTTTGTGCTTATCCGGCTGGGCATGTGGAAAAATTCTTGAATATATGGCAGTCTCACAATATATTGTCGCAACATTAACAAACTGTGTTAAAATGACATGAGCCGTATTTACTTGGATTACAGCGCGACAGCATTTTGGCAACCCCTCGAGCATTCACGGATTTGGTCGAGAAGTTAAAGTCGCAATTGATGAGGCCCGTGAAAAAATTGCAACAAGCATTGGCGCCCAACCGCAGGAAATCGTGTTCACGAGCGGCGGAACCGAATCCAACAATGCCGCAATTCAGGGCTTGATTCAAAGTTTTGCAGCGCCGCAACATGTGATCACCAGCCGCCTCGAACACCCCAGCGTGCTCATGGTATTTCGCGAGTTGGAGAAGCGTGGCTGGAAAGTATCCTATGTCGAGCCTGACGGCGCCGGCATGATTACGGTTGAGGCGGTATTGCGATCGCTTCGCCCGGAAACGGCTTTGATTTCGATCATGCACGCGAACAATG
>QEVD01000128.1 GCA_003576975.1 Candidatus Zhuqueibacterota bacterium | reverse complement strand
TCCTATCCTTCGGCAACCGGCACGTTGGAAGTACTCAAAGGCATCGACCTCAGCGTTTACGCCGGCGAGATCATTGCCGTGGTCGGCGCTTCCGGCGTGGGCAAGAGCACGTTTTTGCATTTATTGGGCGCGTTGGATCGCCCGACGCAGGGCGAAGTGATCATCGGCGATACGCCGCTGGCCAAATTGAACGATCGCCAGCTCGCGTATTTTCGCAATCAATTTATTGGTTTTGTCTTTCAATTTCATCATCTTCTGCCGGAGTTCACTGCGCTGGAGAATGTATTGATTCCGGCGATGATCGCCGGGCGCAATGGCCAGGCGTTGCGCCAGCGCGCTCAACAATTGTTGCAAGATGTCGGCGTCGCGCAGCGCATGAGTCATCGCCCCGGGCAGCTTTCGGGCGGCGAACAACAGCGCGTTGCCGTGGCGCGCGCATTGATGAACGAGCCGCAAGTGGTGCTCGCCGATGAGCCCTCCGGCAATTTGGATCGTCTCTCAAGTGAGAGCCTGCATCAATTGTTGTGGGATTTGAGCCGGCGCGATCAACGCACGTTTATCATTGTGACGCACAATCTCTCGCTCGCCGAACGCGCGGATCGGGTGGTTGAATTGTTTGACGGGCAGATTAAGAAAATACACGTGAACCGCTAGGAAAACATATTTCTCATGCTCTGCCAAATTTGCCAGAAAAACAAAGCCAGCGTGCGCATGAAGCAAGTCGTGAACGGCAAGAAGAGTGAGTTCTTCCTGTGCCAGGCATGCGCGCAACACAAGGGCATGCCGGATCCGCTGGCCGATCTTCCGGAAGTTTTCGGAAAGATCGTCGCCAACATTTTGGGTGAAGAACTTGCCAAGATTGGCGGCGGAAAAAAAAGCTCGAAACGTGCGCAACAAAAACGTTGCGGCCGTTGCGGCATTTCGCTGGCTGATTTCGAGCGCAAGGGATTGCTCGGCTGCGCCGACTGCTACCGCGCGTTTGAAAATGAAATCAAGCTGCTGTTGCGCCGCATTCACGGCAGCAATCATCACACGGGCCGGCGGCCGCTTGCCCATCGCCGCAAGCCGGCAAAAAACGTGGTGTCGCTGCGCAAAGAATTGGAGCGCGCGATCGGCCAGCAACAGTTCGAGCGCGCGGCAGAATTGCGCGACTTGATTCGCGCCGCCGAACAAACCGCCGGCTCGTCGGGGAAGCGAAAATCATGAAAGACGGGACAAACAATTCCTCTGCTGCCTGGCAACTGGCTGCAGCGGATTCCAAACGTTATTGCAATGAATTGGCGAAGTCTGTGCCGGCCTGGCTGCAACAAAACGGGCCGCATTCGAACATCGTTCTTTCCACCCGCATTCGTTTGGCGCGCAATCTCGCGAATTATCCGTTTCCCAGTATTGCTGATAACAAGGATTTGAACAGCGTCAACAACGAAGTTTGGGAAGTTCTCTCCGAATCCCAGTTGCTGCCGGCGCCGCATTTTATCGACATGGCCAGGCTGTTGCGTCTTGATCGCGAAATTTTAGTTGAACGCCGGCTTGCCAGCCCGCAATTCATCGAGCGCAAAGGCCCGAGCATGCTCGCGCTCACGCCCGACGAATCGCTGAGTATTATGATCAACGAAGAAGATCATCTGCGCTTGCAAGCGATTCAACCCGGGCTTGCGATTGCCGCGGCGTGGGATGCGATCAGTAAGCTCGATGATCGCCTCAGCGAAAATCTCGAATATGCGTTCAGTGAACGGTTTGGCTATTTGACCGCTTGCCCCACCAACACCGGAACCGGCATTCGTGTTTCGATTTTGATGCATTTGCCCGCAGTCGTGATGCTCGACGAAGTCGAGGAAATCATGAAAAGCCTGGCCAGCCGCGGCATGACGATGCGCGGGTTTTACGGCGAGGGCACCGATGCAAACGGCAATATGTTTCAAATTTCAAATCAGCTTACGCTCGGCAAAACCGAGGCGGAAGTCATGTCGGAAGTCGAAAAGATCGTGGAAGAAATCAAGGGTTTCGAACATTTGTGCCGCAGCCGCATCATCCTCGATAAAGGCAATTTCATGCTGGATCAAATTTGGCGCGCTTACGGCATGTTGCGCTACGCGCGTGTGCTCAATTCCAAGGAGTTTCTCAATTTGTTGTCGATGATGCGGCTGGCGCGTGATTGTAATGAGAAAGAGATGAAACAATGGCCGCTGGCGTTGTTGAATGAATTGATGGTGATGATGCAGCCCGCCCATTTGCGCAAAGCATTTAAGTCCGTTCGGCTGGCGCACGAGCGTGACACGCTGCGCGCGGAATTGGTGCGCGTCAAGCTGTCATTACAGTCTTGAAACGAGGGGAAAACCCTCTTTACTTTTTCAAAATTCCTTTGTAGATTGCGCCGCAAAATTTTGATCATGCTTGAGCCTACTACCGGGAGTCATTTCAAATGAAAAACAATTTTTCGAGCCGCGTGCAGATGGTGATTCAGTTCTCACGAGAAGAGGCTCTGCGCTTGGGGCACGATTATATTGGGACAGAGCATCTGCTGTTAGGATTGATACGCGAAGGCGAAGGCATCGCGGTGGAAATTCTGCGAAACCTCGGAACGGATCTGGATGAGATCAAACGCGCCGTCGAAGATGCCGTCAAATCGACGGGCGAAACCATGACGATCGGCAACATTCCGTTTACGAAGCGCGCTGAAAAAATTCTGAAGATGGCTTATGTCGAAGCCGAAAAATACAAATCTGATATTATCGGAACGGAACACCTGCTCCTGGCTCTGGTCAAGGAGAAAGATGGCGTGGCCGCCCAAGTGTTGTTGAATTTCGATATAACGTATGAAGCCGTGCGTGAAGAGTTGGACAATATTCTGCGCGGCACACCTTCCAGCAAAGAAGCGAATCCGCAACGTTCTAAAACCCCGGCGCTCGATCACTTTGGCCGCGACCTGACGGAGCTCGCGCGCAAAAACGAGCTTGATCCGATTATCGGCCGGGAACGCGAGATCGAGCGCGTTGCGCAAATTCTGAGTCGCCGCAAAAAGAACAATCCGGTGTTGATCGGCGAGCCGGGCGTCGGCAAAACCGCCATTGCTGAAGGCTTGGCGCTGCGCATCGTCGAGCGCAAGGTGCCGCGCATTTTGCACAACAAACGCGTGGTGACCCTCGATCTGGGCGCCATCGTCGCCGGCACGAAGTATCGCGGCCAATTCGAAGAACGCATGAAGGCCATCATGAACGAATTGTACCGCGCGAAGGACGTGATTCTTTTTATTGATGAATTGCACACCATCGTCGGCGCCGGCGGCGCGAGTGGCTCGCTGGATGCCTCGAACATGTTCAAGCCGGCGTTGTCACGCGGTGAATTGCAATGTATTGGCGCGACGACGCTGGATGAGTATCGCCAGTACATTGAGAAAGACGGTGCGCTGGAACGCCGGTTCCAAAAAATCATGGTCGATCCGCCCAGCCCCGAGGAGACGGTTCAAATTCTCGAAGGCTTGAAAGATCGTTATGAACAGCATCACAAAGTCCGTTACACCCCCGAGGCCATCAACGCCTCCGTGAAACTGTCGGAACGTTACATCACCGATCGTTTTCTGCCGGATAAAGCCATTGACGTGCTCGATGAAACCGGTGCGCGCGTGCATTTGGCGAATATCGTGGTGCCGAAAGAAATCACGAAATTCGAAGACGAGATCAAAAAAGTTCGCCATGAAAAAGATCGCGTGATCAAGAATCAGGAATTCGAGCGCGCCGCGGTGTTGCGCGATCAGGAAAAACGTTTGAACCGCAAGCTGGATGCGGCCAAGCGCCGCTGGAAAGAAACCGAAGAGGAAGTCATTGCGACGGTTGGCGAAGACGACATTGCTGACGTGGTTGCAATGATGACCGGCATCCCGGTGCGCAAAGTGGCGCAGTCCGAGAATGAAAAAATTCTTGGCATGGAAGAGTCATTGAAGAAGCGTATTGTCGGCCAGGACGATGTCATTCATCTGCTGTGCAAGGCGATTCGCCGCACGCGTGCGGGCTTGAAGGACCCGAACCGGCCGATTGGCTCGTTCATCTTTCTGGGTCCGACCGGCGTCGGCAAAACGCAGCTCGCGAAGGAATTGGCAAAATATCTTTTCGAAAAAGAAGATGCGTTGATCCGCCTCGATATGTCGGAGTTTATGGAAAAGTTTGCGGTCTCGCGTCTCACCGGCGCGCCTCCGGGATACGTGGGTCATGAAGAAGGCGGGCAATTGACGGAAAAAGTGCGGCGCCATCCGTACTCCGTCGTGCTTTTTGATGAAATCGAAAAGGCGCATCCGGATGTTTTTAACATCCTGCTGCAAATTCTTGACGACGGCCATCTCACCGACGGCCTCGGCCGCAAAGTCGATTTCAAGAACACGATTCTTATCATGACCTCGAACGTCGGCGCGCGCGAAATCAAGAAAGTCGGCGGTTACGGTTTCTCGACTGATGAAGGCGAAGTTGATTATTCCAAAATGCAGAGCAAGATCATGGAAGAAGTCAAGCGCCTGTTCAATCCGGAGTTCATCAATCGCGTCGATGAAATCGTCGTCTTCCGCAGCTTGACGCGCGAACACATGAATCAAATCATTGACATCGTGATCAGCGAGATGTTGAAGAAAGTCTCGGATCGCCAGATTCGCGTCGATCTCACCGAAAGCGCCAAAGACTTCATCGCCGAGAAAGGCTTTGATCCGGTTTACGGCGCGCGGCCATTGAAGCGCGTAATTCAAAAGACCATCGAAGACCCGATTGCCGAGAACATTCTGCGCGGCAAGTTCAGCGACGGCAGCCAAATCAAAGTCGAAAGACAGGGCGATGATTTGGAGTTTGTCGAGGCGTCGCGCAAGGTCATTGAAAAGAGCGCATTCAAGCCCGAGGCCGTACCGCCTACGGACGAAGAAAAGCCGGAATCCGAGGCCGTGGAAAATTGATTTCATATTCGTAAAAGGATTCAGCCCGATCTTTTGTTGTCATCTTTAGATCGGGCTTTGTCGTTTTTTAGAATACCTATTGGTAGAGGCCGCTCATGATTATTTCACGAGTTTTTGTTAGAGCATATAAATCAATTTTCGAGCTGGCATTTCCGCTCGACGCCAAAATTACTTCGCTGGTGGGCGCCAATGAGAGTGGCAAAACGAACATTCTCAAGGCGCTTCATTCGTTTAGCCCCGGTTCGCCGTTTGATAGCACCCTGACGTGTCAATACTCGGATTATTATTATCAAGGCAAGTGTCCGGAAGTCGCGCTGGAATTTTCCCAAATTTCAAAAGAAAACCGCCGCAACTTGCTGCGCTTTAATGAAGCTTTTAAGGACAGCGAAACGATCCTGGTCAAAAAAGAAGGCCCGAGCCTGGATGACTATCATGTGTTTGTGGGAGAGTCGGAAATCGCGTTGCGTGAAAAAGACATGTTCCTGGCCTCGCTCCCCAAGCTGCTCTATTTCGATGTGATACAATTACTCAAGAACCGGGCGACCCTCAGCGATTTGATGGACGGCGGCGATTATTATCGCACCGAACGCAATCTCCTGCGCATTGGCGGCATCAACAATCCGGAAATCATTTTTGAGGATTCGACGCGTGGCCGCCGCGCCAGCGAAGAAGCCGGACGCCTGATCACGCAACAAATTCGCCGCGCCTGGTCGCAGGAGCCGACCATCGAAATCAAGCTGAATGTAAACGGCAACATTCTTTATATTGACATTTCCGATGGCACGACGGTTTTTGACACGCCCGAATCGCGCAGCCTGGGCTTTCGCTGGTATCTGTCGTTTTACATTAACTTCATTGCGCAAACGGTCGATGCACGCGCCAATGAATTTATTTTTCTGGTTGATGAAGCCGGCATTCATTTGCATCCTGCCGGCCAAAAGGATTTGATCAAAGTGATGGAAGATCTTTCCATCAAAAACCAGATCATCTACACCACCCATTCGCCGTTTATGATCAATCGCGAAAACCCGCAGCGCGTGCGTTTGGTCGTGAAAGACAAGGACGGCACAACGGTCGATAGCGAAGCCTATCGCGAGAACTGGAAGCCGTTGCGCAATTCCATCGGACTGATGATCAGCGACCTTTTCTTTTTTAGTGAGCGCGGCATCAGTGAGGATTCTCAAGCCAAGAAAATATCGTTTTTTCGCCGCGGCTTGAAACCGACGATGGTGAAGTAGTTCCGGCCCGAGGCCGGCAAACGTTGTTCGCGGGCGATTTCGGTGAACCCGGTATTATCAGCGGTGTGAGTTGCGGTATCGCAGAATTCAGCTCTAACCTTCCTTGTTGATTTATTCATGCCCGAATCTCTTTGTGATGTTCCTGGTATTCGCGTCGGACACGCGCACGATGAAGCCGCACGCACCGGCTGCACGGTGATTTTGCCGCCGCCACCAGCAATGGCCGGCGTTGACGTACGTGGCTCCGCGCCCGGCTCGCGTGAAATTGAAGCGCTGAAGCCTGTGCGTCTGGTGCAAGAAATTCATGGCTTGTTGTTTACCGGCGGCAGCGCTTTCGGCCTGGATGCCAGCGGCGGGGTGCAGCGTTATTTGGAGGAACGCGGCATTGGCTTTGACACCGGCGTCGCCAAAGTTCCCATCGTGCCAAGCGCCGTTATTTTTGACTTGCACGTCGGCGATCCCAAAGTGCGGCCGACAGCGGAGATGGCCTACACGGCTTGTCTTGCAGCGACAACCGAGGAGTTTCGCCAGGGCGCAATTGGCGCGGGATGCGGCGCAACCGTGGGCAAAATTCGCGGCGTGCGGCACAGCATGCGAGGCGGAATTGGCATGGCGTCGTGGCGCTACGGCGAGTTGAGCGTCGGCGCGCTTGTGGTGGTGAATGCGTTTGGCGATATTGTCGATCCCGCAAACGGTAAAATCGTTGCCGGCGCGCGGCAGGATGATGGCCGTATGGTCGATACGCTGGCTTTTGTGAAAGCAAATCCGTTTGGCCCTCTCAAGTCATGGGGCAACACCACCCTGGCCGTCGTCGGCACGAATGCGAAATTTGGCAAGGAAGCAACGATCAAGATCGCACAAATGGCGCAGGATGGCGTGGCGCGCGCGATTCGGCCGGCGCATACGCAGTCTGACGGCGACATGGTTTTTGCGATCTCTTGCGGACAGCAAAACGCCAGCGTTGTGGCAATTGGAGCGATTGCTGCGGAGTTGGTTGCAACGGCCATTGTTCGCGCCGTGCAGGAGAGTCAGGCACAATGATCCTGCCTTATAAGAACTTTACTCCCAGGCTTGGCCCAGGGGTTTTTGTTGCGCCGAATGCGACGATTATCGGCGATGTCGAAATCGGCGAGGCATGCAGCATTTGGTTCAATACCGTCATTCGCGGAGATGTCAATTACATCCGCATTGGCCGCAAGACGAATATTCAAGATTTGTGCATGTGTCATGTCACGCTCAATAAATGGCCGTTGCACCTCGGCGAAGGCGTTACCCTCGGTCACGGCGCAATTGTGCACGGTTGTATGATTGGCGATTATTGCTTGATCGGCATGGGCGCAACGGTTCTGGACGGCGCGCGGATTGGTCCGCAAACGATTGTCGCGGCAGGCGCGCTCGTGCGCGAGGGTTTTGTGGCGCCGGAGCATACGCTCGTTGCCGGCGTTCCTGCCGAAGTGAAACGGGAACTGCGCCAAAGCGAAATTGAGAATTTGTTTGCCTCGGCGGAACGCTATATGCGTTATAAAGATGAGTATCTGGCGGCGGGCATCGGCCAACCGCCTGGCTGAAAAGATCAACACCGCATTCGCCGACTCTTCCGTTGCTTTTCAGGCGGCTAATGTTTATTTTGCCGGGCTTTTTATCCACTACTACAAGGTCTGAGGAGAGGTTGTGTCACGTCGGCTTTCATGGTTTGTATTTTCATTCGTTTTGATTTCGTTGTTGGGCGCGGTTGAGCTAAAGTCGCAAACTGACACCGCAAAATTATATCGCATTGCCCCCACGACTTACCAGCCGGTTGATACGTCCCATTCCCCTCGCCGTCTCATTTCGCTGAACGGCGTCTGGCAAGCCTTTTCGGAAAATCCCCAGGTTAATACCACGTTCAAAGTCCCGGGCGCTTTTTTGTTCGATGGCTCCGTGCGTTTCGAGCGAACCTTCCGGCTTGATTCGACGATGTTGAACAAAACCGTGCGCCTGTATGTTACCGGTTGCAACAACGCCGCACAGATCAAGCTTAACGACGAGATTACCGGCAGCCACGAAGGCGGATACATGCCGTTTATCGTGGAATTCCGCAATGAAAGGCTTTTTTATGCACAAGACAACAAGCTGGAGATAACCGTTGACAATCGTTTGTCGCCGCTGAGTTCGTTGCCCGCGAAACAACGCCCGTTTGGCTGGGCGAATGAAGGCGGCATTATTCGCGAGATTTTTCTCGAAATTCTGCCGGAGGTGCGCCTCGCATCGCCGCGCTTTGATTATCGGTTGCATTCCGGCGCGGCGCAAATCAACTTCACGGCGCAGATTCGCCCTCGCCGCGGCCTGGCGCCGGAAGCGCTCGAAGGTTTGACGTGCACGCTCGAAATTTGGGACGTGCGGCGCGAACAAAAGCTGGCAGGCTCGCCGCCTCGTGCATGTGAAAACTGGAACGGCGACCGCCAGGATCTCGCGTTGACTTACCAGTTGTCTGAACCGGCGCTCTGGTCTCCGCAGGAGCCAAATTTGTACGCGTTGCGTGCTGTTCTCATGCAGGGCGACTCTGTGATTGATGAACTTTGGCAAGAAACAGGATTTCGCAGCATTCAAATTGCCGGCCAGGAGTTGCATCTTAACGGTGAGCCGCTGGAACTGCACGGCGCGAATTGGATGGAAGCGTACAACCGGCAGTCGGTTTTGTTGGATTCAACGGAACTGGCAAATCTCGTCATGACGGCGCAACAACTTGGCCTCAATGTGCTGCGTGTGATCGGCCGGCCGCCACATCCCTTGTTGCCCCGCTTGTGTGATCGCGCCGGTATTTTTTTGCTGCAAGAACTTCCGCTTTATTATCTCACGGATGCCCATTTTAACCAACCAAATTTTTCACCGCTTGCCCAAGCGCAAGCGCATGAGATGATCGAACGCGATCAGCATCATCCGAGTGTTCTGGCTTGGGGGCTGGGCGCCCTATCTGCGCCGCTTTCTTCCAACGCGCAACGCACGCTGCAGGAACTGGTTGCAGAAATTCGCAAACGTGATGACCGGCCGATTTATGCCGTGACATTGCCGGGATGGATTTCTCTCTGGGAGCCGCATGCAGATTTTCTTTTAATTGATTGGTTTTTGCGCGCGGATCTAACGCCGTTCCGGGAGCTTGCCAAGCATTCAGTGAAACCGGTTATGCCGATTATTGGCCAGTGGGCAAGTGAAGCGCTGGTTCGCACCGGCGAGCCGAACAGCGACACCGAACGCGCGGAGGCCGAAGGGCTGCAAGCCGAATATTATATGCGCGTCTTCAACCTGTTCGATCGCGCGGAAGGCAGTTCGAGTTATTTTCTGCATGCATTGAAGGATTGGGAAGGCCCGACGCCGATGCTCGCAGCCGGCCCGCTTGCGCTCACAAAATCAGACGCGCAAGTAGAAGCCTCGGCTATCGATGCGCGTTTCGTTTCCAGCAGCACGCGCCGCTATCCCTGCGGTTTGATCGACGCCTCGGGACAGAACCGCCTGGCTTTCAAAGTTGTGCAAGCCCACAATCGTCGCGACACCAATCCGGTGGGCGCAACCAAGCATACACTTCCGGGAAATTCCGGCATCTTTCAAATTGTCGGCATCCTGTTGATTTTGATTTTGCTTTATTTTATTCAGCGCGATCGGCGCTTGCAAGACAATTTGCGCCGCATTTTCGTGCACCCGCACGGCTTTTATATCGATTTGTATGAGAATCGCAAAGTTGCGCCCTTTTTAACCGTGTTGCTCGGCCTGTTTTTGATCATGTGATCAACCTGGTGCTGCACGCCCCTTACTGGAAAGGCGTATTGATTTGGCTGGTTTGGAATCCGGCGTGGTTTCTCGCCGGCGCGACGCTCGCCATTTTTTTGTTGGGCGTCTTGTCTGCCATTTTTTTGCGTATTCTCGGAATGTTTTTCAGCAGCAGTTTGACATTAAGCCAGTATCTCACGTTTGTTTTTTGGGTCGGCGCAAACTTGCTCATTCTGGCCGCGATTGCCCCGATTTTTCATCGCCTGCTGCTGATGCCGGATTTTGTGCGGCCTACATTATTTTTTGTTGCGGTGATTTTCCTGTGGCTGATCGGGCGCTTTTTCCGAGCCATTCGCGTGTTGTACATGATCAGCTTCCTGCGCGCCGCAATCATTTGCATCGTTATTTTCGGCGGCATATTGGCCTCGATCGTTCTTTACTATGATCAATCCCAGGCGATTTTTGATTATGCCAAGTATTACTTTGAAATGTTGAAGGCGAGAGCATAAAAAATACTCTTGTTTTTCAGTTCACATGCTTCTAAATTCACGCCGAAACAGAAGGCTGAGTTTCAGCAATTCACGCAAACCGCCGGTCACCGTTTTTTCTCGTGTTTGTGCGAAAGCGTTGTACCGCCCGTTTTTCTATCTATCGACGCAAGCTTTCTAATGAAAGGATATGTTTGAGCACGCTGTTTTCCACATCTTATCCTCGACTTCATTCACACCGAAGCGTTTTCTGCTGGCCTGCGCCAGTTCACTTGGTAAAAAACTGGTGAAATTCCTTGAAATTTCTCTATCGTGCTCGTCAAGTGAATTAATGAACATCAGTAATCCTTTGGCTGATATTATTTTAGTTGGGAGTTGCCGTGTATCTTTCCAAGCTTGAGATTCTCGGGTTCAAATCGTTCGCCAAAAAAATGGAATTCAAATTCCACAATGGCATTACCGGCGTGGTCGGACCAAACGGCTGCGGCAAAAGCAACATCGTTGATGCCATCCGCTGGGTGCTGGGCGAGCAGAAAGCCGGCGCGTTGCGCAGCGAACGCATGGAGAATGTGATTTTCAACGGCAGCAAATCGCAAAAGCCGTTGGGCATGGCCGAAGTCTCATTGACCATTGAAAATACAAGAAATATTCTGCCGATTGAATATTCCGAAGTCGTCATCACGCGGCGGTTGTTTCGCTCGGGTGAAAGCCAGTATTTGCTCAACAATTCTGTTTGCCGTTTGAAGGATATTATGGATTTGTTCATGGATACGGGCATGGGTGCCAATGCCTACTCCGTGATCGAGCTGGCCATGGTCGAACAAATCTTGAACGGCAAGGCGGAAGAACGCCGCCATATTTTCGAGGAAGCGGCAGGCGTAGGCAAATACAAGGCGCGCCGCAAAGCCGCTTTCCGCAAGCTCGAGGCGACCGAAGCGGATTTGCTGCGTTTGAATGACATCCTCGCCGAGGTCGAGAAAAACGTTGACTCCCTCAAACGCCAGGTGCAAAAAGCCGAACGTTATCAAAATTATGCCAACGAGCTAAAAGAAACGGACTTGACACTAGCGACGTTCCAGTTCGAAGCGATCAAAAATGAGATCGAGCCGTTGATCGTGGAATCCAAGCAACTGCATGATCGCCGCGAAGAATTGTCAGCGCAATTGGCAACGGAAGAGGCCGAGATTGAAGAAATTCGCCTCAAGGTGTTGGAGTTGGAAAAACAGCTTGTGTCGCGCCAGCGCGATCTCAACGCCAATACGGAACGCATTCAGAAAAAGGAAGAAGAAGTTCTGATCAGCCAGGAACGCATTCGCGCCGTGCAGGATAATCGCAACCGCCTGGCCAAGGAAATTGAAGAGTTGAACAAGCGCAGCGCCATGTTGGCGGAAATGCGCGCAGCTTTCGCCGGCAAACTGGAGGAGATGAAACTCAATCTCGAAAGCATTGAGGTCGCAGCGATCAGCCGGCAGCGGGAATTGGAGGAACAACGGCAGACGTATCAAGGCAAACGCCAGGAATTGCGTGAAGCGGAGAATCAACGTTCCGCAGAAATGTCGACGATTACCAACCTGCAAAAGGAACAGGAACGCCTGCGCACACAGTTGGAATTTGGCGAACAACGCCGCAATCAATTATCGAGCGGTTTGGATACGCTGCGCCGCCAAAAAAGCGATTTGGAAGCCGCCCGCGATCAACTCTCCTTGAAAGTCGCGCAAGCGCTGGCGCAACTGGATCTGCTCAATGTGCAAAGCGAGGAAAACCAGCAAGCGTTGCTGGCAAAGCAAGCCTGGATTGACGAAGCCAAACAAAAAGCGTTGGAGTTGATGGGGCAGGTGCAGCGGCAACGCGATCGCGCCAGCCTGTTGCGCAAGGTGCAGGAAAGTTACGAAGATCATCCCGAGGGCGTCAAACATCTCTTGTTGGAGGGGGGCATGCCGGAAGGTTGTCTGGGAACGTTGAGCGACCGTCTGAAGGTTCCGGAGCCATATCGCCGCGCGGTCGAAGTCGCGTTGGGCGAAGCGGCGATGGCATTGTTGGTGGATCATCATGATCGCGCATTTCACGGCATCGATTTGCTGCGTCAGAATGAGAAAGGCGTTGCGACATTTCTGCCGGCAACGGGAACGCAATGGGGATATGAGCCGAACGGCGATTTGCGTTTGCCCGAGGACGACATCATTGGCCGGATTTCTGAATTGATTGATTGCGAGCCGGATATGCGCCCGTTGATGAACAATATGCTGGCGGATTTCTATCTCGTGAAGACGCTGGCGAGCGCGCGACGCTTGGCCGAATTCAAGACGTCACGCCGGCTTGCCTTCGTCACGGCTGCCGGCGAATTGGTGACGAATTGGGGGCCGATTCGCGGCGGCTCGGAGAAAACCATCAGCGCGATTATTGGCCGGCGCGAAGAGATTGCCGCGCTGGAAAGCGAGGTCGAACATCTTGATCTCGAGGTCGATGAACTGACGGATCGGCAAGAAGCGGCGGAGCGGGAATTGCGTGATTTATTGGAGCAAGGCGAGCGTCTCGCACAAAGCCGCAAGCTGCTCGAAAAAGACCGGCAGCAGCTCGAAATCGAATTCGGCCAGGCCGCGTTTCGCGCCACCAAAACCGCCGAAGAATTGGCGCAACACGAAAAGGATTTGCAGCAGCTCGACACAACACACGCCGATTTTAACCTGCAGCTTGCAAACGTGCAGCCGCAATTGCAGGAACGCGAATCGCTGCAACTCACCGCCGAAGGCCTTTACCAGCAATTGTCAGCCGAGATTGAAGCGCTGGATCCCAAGCTGCGTGAAGCTGAGAAGGCGTTCAATGAGGCCAATCTCAAAGTCGTGGAAGCGCGCGCCGAATTGCGCAATACCGAAGCGGAAATCAATCGCACTGACAAAAGCAAGCAAGAAACTCTTGAGAGCATCCGTTACCGCGAAGAAGAAATTGGCCAGGCCGAGCAGCAAGAGAAAGATCTGAGCGCGCGCATTGCGGAGATTCGCGAGCAATTGCAGGAAGATTTCGCCGAGCGCAAGGAGCTTGAAGACATCGTTTCGGAGCTGGAGAAATCTTTTCGAGAGCAGAAAGCCGCGGCAGATGACAAGGAACGGGCGTTGCGGCCGAAGCGCAGCGAGCGCGATGAAATTTCTGAAAAACTCCATCATGACGAATTGCGCATCGCCGAACTGAATATGCAGCGCGCCAACCTGGTGAAGCACATTAACGAAAATTATGAAATCGATTTGGCGCAGCATGCCGCCGCCCATCCGCTCGCCCCGGATTTGGAATTTGACGCCCCCACCACCGAAGAGCGGGTTAATTGGCTGCGCAATCGCTTGAAGAGCATGGGGCCGGTGAACATGCTCGCGCTTACGGATTATGAAAAAGAGAAGGAACGTCACGATTTTCTCATCGCGCAGAAGGAAGATTTGATCAAGGCCGAAGAAAATCTGAAGGAAACGATCAAGGTCATCAATGACACGGCGTATGAACGTTTCGGCAAAGTCTTCTCGTTGATCCGGGAGAATTTCATTCAAGTCTTCAAAAGTTTCTTTGTTGATGGCTTTGTGGATTTGCGCCTCGATGAAGGCGATCCGCTGGAATGCGATATTATCATCGAAGCAAATCCCAAAGGCAAAAAACTGGGTTCACTGGCGTTGTTGTCCGGCGGTGAGAAAACCTTGACCGCGATTTCGCTGCTGTTCGCGATCTATCTCGTCAAGCCCAGCCCGTTTTGCATTTTGGATGAAGTTGATGCGCCGCTGGATGATAACAACATTGGCCGCTTCACCGGCGCGTTGCGCAAATTCGCCGAGAACACGCAGTTTATTTGCGTCACGCACAACAAAGGCACGATGAAGGCCGCGGATTATTTGTACGGTGTGACGATGGAAGAGCAGGGCGTTTCCAAAGTCGTATCCGTGAAATTCGAAGATGCAGATGTTGGCCATCTGGCCGCCAACCAGCCTGCGGCATTAGCCGAATTGAGCCAGAATTAAGCGGTGTATGTGCCCCGGCAGCGGCTGTTTGTGTTTCTGTGAGCGTAAATGCGTCGGAACTTTTACTTGATTATCAAAGCGTATTTGCATATTTTGGCCGACTTTTGCCGCGACTTATATGCGCTTTATGAAGTACAACGAGTGATCTTGCCCCCGTTTCTATCTGCGAGTTTGTCCACATCAAACCTGAAACGCCAAGCGGGGGCCTGTTCCGTTAGGATGTTTCCGTGTCACAACACCTAAGCAAATTTTCGGCTTTTAAAGATCTCGTGAATGCGTATCTCGTTTCGTTTCTGTCGACTTCTCGAAACGGGAGCAGTCGCGGCGAGCCGGCGAGCCTTTACGAGCCTATCCGTTATGCGATGGAAGGCAACGGCAAGCGCATCCGTCCGGTGTTGCTGCTGCTGAGTTGTGACGCGCTCGGTGGCTCGGCGCAACAAGCGCTGCCGGCGGCTGCCGCAGTGGAGTTGATGCACAATTTCACGTTGGTGCATGATGATATCATGGATCGCGACGAAACCCGCCGCGGCCGGCCGACGGTGCATCGTAAATGGAATACCGATATCGCAATTTTAGCCGGCGATGGCTTGGTGGTGCTGGCCTATCAAAGCTTGCTGAAAACTGAAACCTCCCAACTTGGCCGCATCAGCGAGATTTTTACGAATGGTATTTTGGAGATTTGCGAAGGCCAGGCGCTGGATGCGGATTTTGAGCACGACGATCACGTGACGATGGCGCGCTATGAAACCATGATCATGAAAAAAACCGCGCGCCTGCTCGCCATTTGCACGCAAATTGGCGCAATCCTCGGAAACGCCGCAAAACCGCAGATTCTTGCCTTCAAAAATTTTGCCGAGCATCTTGGCCTGGCTTTTCAAATTCAGGATGATCTGCTCGACATCACCGTGGAGCAAACCGTTTTAGGGAAAGATTTTGGCAGCGACGTGCGCCGGCACAAGCGCACGTTTCTTTACGTGCATGCCATGGAAAACGGGCGCGACGAGCAACGCGCGGCGCTGCGAGCAATTTTTGCCAAGCCGGTAATCGACGATGATGACCTGCTCGCGGTGCAAAAGCATTTTCGTGAGAGCGGGGCAATCGACGCCGCAGCTTTTGCTGTGCGTACACATCTCGCTGAAGCCAATCGTAATTTGGCTGAGCTGGCACTCGGCGCGGATGTAACCGAGCTGCAAAATCTAGTTCAGATGATTCTGCACCGTAAAGCATGATTGCAAATTCGCCATGTTGGAGAAAAAAGTTCGCGTTCAAAACAAGCTAGGATTGCATGCCCGCCCGGCGGCGCTTTTGGTCAAAACCGCAAACAAATTCAAAGCGGATGTGTTTTTGACGCGCGAGAGCCAGGTGGTCAACGGCAAAAGCATCATGGGTGTGATGATGCTGGCTGCCAATTACGGCAGTGAAATAACCCTCTCCGTCAAAGGTGAAGATGAGGAAAGCGCGTTAACCGAATTGAGCAATCTTTTTGACAGCAAATTCGGCGAGCAGTGACGATATGCGACTGGTTCCTGTGAAAACGTTTGAACCCAAAGCCGAGGTGATTTTGCGAGGCGTGCCCGCCTCTGCGGGCATTGCCATTGGCCGCGCATTCGTTTTCTTTGAAAATAAACCGGTGGTGGAGCAACAGCAGCTCTCCGCGGCTGAAATTCCGCGCGAGATCGAGCGCTTGCGCGAGGCCCTGCAAAAGGCCAAAGACGAAGTCATGCTCGACCAAAACATTGCTTTGGAACAAGCCGGCGAAGCTGCCGCACAGATTTTCGAAGTGCATCATCTGATTCTGAATGATCCGGAATTTTTTGACCGCGTGGAAGGTGAAATTCGCGGCCAGGCTTGCAACGCCGATTTTGCGTTTCATGAGTTGATGCAGAACTATGTCAGCCAATTGCTGAAACAAGGCGGATTTTTCAGCCATCGCGATACTGATTTTCAGGATGTTGAACACCGCGTGTTGCGCCACTTGCAAGGCGACCGTGGCGCACATTTGAGCAAGCTCGCCAGCGGCGCAATCGTTGTTACTGAAGACCTGGCGCCCTCGCTGGCCGTATTGCTCGATCGCCACAAAATCCGCGGATTTGCCACGGATTTTGGCGGCATCAATTCCCACGGTGTTATCATTGCGCGCTCCAACGGCCTGCCGGCTGTGCTCGGCTTGCAGGAGATCACGAAACGCTGCACGACGGGCGACCGCGTCATCATCGACGGCGACGAAGGCGTGATCTTGCTCAATCCCGATGAAAACACGCTGAATTGGTATCAGAAGAAACAGGTCAAACAATTGGAAGCGCGCAGCCGGCTGGGATATTTGCGCGATTTGCCGGCGCGCACGCGCGATGGCCGCGATATTGAATTGGCCGCCAATCTCGAGTTTGCTGATGAAGTCAAACTCGTGCGCGAAAACGGCGCGCAAGGCGTGGGGTTGTTTCGCACGGAATATCTTTACCTCGACAAAGTCGAAGCGCCTTCCGAAGAATTGCAGTTTGAAACCTATTATCGCATCGCGCAGGAAATGAAGCCGCATCCTGTCATTATTCGCACGATGGATCTGGGCGGCGACAAAGTGCCGGCATGCGTGAAAAGCGCGCCGGAGCCGAATCCGTTTTTGGGCTGGCGCGCCATTCGCATTTGCCTCGATCAGCCCGAGCTGTTCAAAGATCAATTGCGCGCGATCTTGCGCGCCAATGTGTTGGGCAATATCAAAATCTTGCTGCCCATGATTGCCGGCGTCGATGAATTGGATAAAGCGCTGGCCCTGATCGAGCAAGCAAAGCGCGAGTTGACCAAAGCAAAAAAGCCGTTTGAGCCGAACACGGAAATCGGAGTGATGATCGAAGTGCCGTCGGCTGCGATTATGGCGGATTTGATTGCCGAACGCGTTGATTTTCTCAGCATTGGCACGAACGATTTGGCGCAATACGCGATGGCGGCGGATCGCGGCAACGGCCGTGTCGCCCATTTGTTGATGGGATTCCAGCCGGCCGTCTTGCGGCTGATTCAGCAAGTCATCACAGCGGCGCACCGCCGTGGTGTGTGGGTCGGCGTTTGCGGTGAAATGGCGGCGGACCAGCTTGCCACCTTGCTGCTGGTCGGCATGGAAATCGACGAATTGAGCGTGAACCCGATCGACGTTCCAAAAATAAAGAAAATTATTCGCGACATCTCGTTTGATGAAGCGAAAGAACTGGCCGATCAAGTTCTGGAATTCTCAACTTCCAAGGAAATTCACGATTATGTGAAACCATTCATGCGGCACAAGTTTAAAGATATGTTGGCGTGATCTACTGCTGTCCATTAATCCACCTAACGATTATTGCCGGGAATATTGATGAAATTCACCGGCTTGCTGGCGAGTGAACGGGCGAAGGCCAGTCCCTCAGTCCCCCTCATCGCTTTTGCATCCTGGTAACATGAATGAAGGAGTAGCTATGAATGCAATGCTGTTCACGTCGGAATCTGTGACCGAAGGCCATCCGGATAAAATCGCTGATCAGATTTCCGATGCCGTGTTGGATGCGATTTTCGCACAAGATTCCAAAGCGCGCGTAGCGTGCGAAACCTTCGTTACCACCGGTCTGGCCGTCGTGGGCGGCGAGATTACCACGGATTGTTACGTGCATGTGCCCGACATTGTGCGCCGCACCATCAAAGAGATCGGCTATACCAATGCCAGCTTTGGGTATGATTTTGAAACCTGCGCCGTGTTGACTTCGATCGACCGGCAATCTCCGGACATTGCCATGGGCGTTGATCGCGAGGGCGCCGGCGACCAGGGCATGATGTTTGGTTATGCTTCCAATGAAACGCCGGAATATATGCCGATGCCGATTTTGCTGGCGCACAAGCTGTGCCGGCGCCTCGCGGAGGTGCGCAAGCAAGGCATTCTTCCTTATTTGCGGCCGGATGGTAAGGCGCAAGTTTCCGTACGTTATGTGGACGGCAAGCCGCGCAGTGTCGAGGCCGTGGTCGTCTCCACGCAGCATAACCCGGAAGTTTCGCAAGAACAAATTCGGCAGGATGTGATTGAGAAAGTGGTCAAGCATGTCATACCCGCCGCGATGCTCGATGAGCACAAGGTCGCCTATCATATCAACCCCACCGGACGATTTGTAGTGGGCGGGCCGCAAGGTGACGCCGGTTTGACCGGACGCAAGATCATCGTGGATACCTACGGCGGTTTTGGCCGTCACGGCGGCGGCGCGTTCTCCGGCAAAGATCCGACGAAAGTGGATCGTTCCGGCGCGTATGCCATGCGCCATGTCGCGAAGAACATTGTGGCCGCGGGCTTGGCCGACCGCTGCGAAGTGCAGGTCGCGTATGCCATCGGCGTGGCGCAACCGGTTTCGATTTGCGTCGATACCTTTGGCACCGGCAAAACCTCTTCCCAAAATATTGAAGAGCTGATTCGCAAGAATTGGGATTTGCGCCCGCGCGGGATTATCGAGTATTTGAAGCTGCGCCGCCCGATTTATCTTGCGACTGCGGCGTACGGCCATTTCGGTCGGGAGGGCGAGGGCTTCACCTGGGAAAATCTGGATAAGGTGGCGGACTTGACGAAGTAAGGGAAGGAGAAAAGGCTTGCTTTCACCGCGCCAGTCGCGCTATATTTCCGCAGCCAGCCACGCTCGATTCTTGCTTTCACCAATCCGGCGGGCCCTTAGCTCAGTCGGTTAGAGCGACGGACTCATAATCCGTTGGTCGTAGGTTCAAGTCCTACAGGGCCCACCAGTTACTCTTAAAAAACAGGCGACATGCCTGTTTTTTTATTTGTGGCGTGAGGTGTTAAGAAATCTTCCAACAAATGATCACGTGCTTGTTTATTACAACGCATTGTGCGACATTTAGGCAGATTTGAAACGTCAAAAAAATCGTGCAGAAAGTGGAAGTATCAGTGAATTTCTCTGAATAGCTATGGCCAAATCCCTCAAACCCGTTTTATTGGAAATCGGCAAATGGGCGCTGGTGATGTGGCTGATGTCGCCGCTGGCGTTCGTCATGCAGGGGCCGATTGATTTCAGCCGCGTGGCGCTCGGAATTTTGCTCTTCATCATCTTTACCGGAAAAATGTTGTATGATACGGTGTTGGCGCCGGCGAAAACACGCGCCGAGCGCACCCCGCTGCAAGACGTGCTGGCCATGATCGGCACGATTGCCGTCGTCGGCCTGGCAGTCGGCATGATGCTTATCCTCGTGGGCGTCTACGTCGCAAAAGTAATCGCCAGCCAGAACGCACAGTTTTAAGCCTGCCCCGCGCTTCCGGCGCCAAAATTTTCTGGCCGGTCGCTCAATTTTCTTCCGGCGTCTGCGGTGAAAAGAGACTTGCATTTGTGTTGAGATTTTTTATTATTTGCAGGTCGTTTTCCGAGCGAAGCCACTTCAGCGTTGCGATCCCACCTTCGTCATTCACGAATTCCAGTCCCGTGGGCGTGCGTTTGTGCTCTGAAAAGCAGGACTTTACAGAGGTGGGAAAACTCGGCATAAATCATTTTGAACACGCTGTAACATTTTTTGATTTTGCGGCGCAAACGCAAAACTTTTACAAAGAGACAGTCGTCTGAAATCAATGCAATAACCACGCAAACCTACCGAATTCCGGGCTTATGAAGTAAGACCCTGTCCTAAAATGAAAACGCGCTGAAGGAACCGCGCCCAGACGCGGATTCCGACGCGAAAAAGGTGTTATTGTAAAAAACAAATGCAGAGGGCAAACGTTATGGCTGAAGTTTCACAAAAAATCATGATCGAGGCCAAAGGCTTGAGCAAGTACTACGGGCCGTTTGTCGCGATCAAGGATATTTCTTTTGCCATTCCGAAAGGCCAGATCGTCGCCTTTCTGGGACCAAATGGCGCGGGTAAAACCACGACCATGAAGATTCTCAGCGGCTATCTCGCGGCGAGTGAGGGC
This sequence comes from Candidatus Zhuqueibacterota bacterium, assembly GCA_003576975.1. GTDB lineage: Bacteria > Zhuqueibacterota > Zhuqueibacteria > Zhuqueibacterales > Zhuqueibacteraceae > Coneutiohabitans. The sequence goes on along the minus strand of QEVD01000128.1, from coordinate 1,220 downwards.
ACGGCAGCAATCGCCGGCCTGAGCGTCAGCGATGATCGTCTGGAAGTGGCAAAAAAACTGGGCTACTTGCCGGAGAATGGACCGCTCTATCAGGATATGACGCCGCTGGAGTTGCTGCAATTCTTCGCAGAGGCGCGCGGCCTTGAGCCGGGCATCACGAAGAAGCGCATCAATGCCGTAAACGAATTGTGCGCTTTGCAGCAGGTGATGGAGAAACCGATTGGCAAACTCTCCAAAGGCTATCGTCAGCGCGTCGGCCTGGCGCAGGCGCTGTTGCACGATCCTGAAGTCCTGATCATGGACGAGCCCACGGCCGGCCTCGACCCCAATCAGATTCGTGAATTCCGCAAAAACATCCGGCAACTTGGCCATTCCAAAACCATTCTGCTCTCCACGCATATTTTGCAGGAGGTGGAAGCCGTTGCCGACCGTGTTATCCTCGTCAACAACGGCGCGCTGGTGTATGACGGCGAGCCCGGCAAGCTGATGGAAAACGGTTCGCTCGAAGGGCCGTTCTATCGTTTGACCAGCAACGGCTCCGCGGCTGCCGCTTAAACATTGATGATTTGTCATTGTTGAAGAAACCTTTGCCGGGCCTGGCAGAAGCGACGCAGGCGTAACGCGCTCAAGGGTTTTGGTACAATGACAATGAAGCTGTGACCTCCACTCGACGAACAAATAAGGAATAGGGTAGAACCGATGAGCCTAAACCTAAAACCGAATATCAACTGGCAGGTGGTAAAATCCATCATGCGGCGCGATCTGCGGCGCTACTTCAACAATCCCACCGGTTATGTTTTTATTACACTCTTCATCTTTCTGAGCGCCGCTGCGGCGTTTTGGCAGGAACGTTTTTTTCTGAACAATCTTGCCAATCTCGATCAACTCAATGACTTCTTTCCGTATTTATTGCTGTTTTTCATCCCTGCGCTCACGATGGGGGTGTGGGCCAATGAGAACAAAGAAGGCACGGATGAGTTGTTGCTGACGCTGCCGGCCACGGATCTTGAGATCGTGCTCGGCAAATATTTCGCGGCCTATGGCATTTACACGGCGTCGTTGCTGCTTTCGCTCAGCCACGTTATTGTGCTGTTCTTCCTGGGCTGGCCCGATCTCGGTTTGATGGTCGGAAACTATCTCGGCTACTGGCTGATCGGCGGCGCGCTGATTGCTGTCGGCATGCTGGCCTCGCTGCTCACCTCGAACGTCACGATTGCCTT
>QEVD01000744.1 GCA_003576975.1 Candidatus Zhuqueibacterota bacterium | reverse complement strand
TGATTCTGCAAAGGCCCCCGGCGTTGTGGTGGCAATCGTATCACTTGCATTTTCTTGCGATACGGCCATCATGGGAGAAGCCGGCATTTCCATGCGATATAAATGCCAACCGGTTTTCTCGAACGCGGAGAATACCAGCGCGCGGCCATTCGCCGACCAACTCATCGCCGGCGTCGATTCGGTGATGCCGGCCACGCCGTTGCGCAGCGTCGTCACCGGAACAATCTCGTTGCTCGTCAAATTGAGACGATAAACATTTGCAATGCCTTGATGATCCGACACGAATGCGATCTCACGGCCCTCCGGCGACCATTGCGGATTGATAGCGTTGCCGTGCAACTCTGTGATCACTCGAATCTCTCCGTTGGCCAGCGCATACAGCGCCAGTTCATACTCCCCGAAGAGGAGATTTTCAATCTGCGTGTCGTTGCCGCGGTCAGTGGCAAACACGATGCTGCTGCCGTCCGGCGACCATTGCGGATGCTTCTCGGCATAGATGTCATTGGTCAAGCGCTGCAATTTGCCATTACCAAGATTGACGGCATACAAATCCGAGTGGCCGCCGCGAATGCCGACGAACACAAGGTGGTCACCCTCCGGTGAAAAACTGGGCGAGAGCAGGCCGTTCAATTCCGCAAAAACCAGGCGATGATTGATTTCACCGGTGTGCGGATTCATCACGTAAATCGCATCATCTCGGTTCGATTTGGAAACAAAGGCAATGCGCTCGCCGTCGCGCGACCAACTGATCGAAGTGTCGAAGAAGCGCAACGTTTCAAAATCGCGGCTCTGGCCGCCTTTGATCAAGCGGCGATCATCGAAACTGCCGTCCTCGTTTTCACTGAGCAAATACAACTCGTCCGAGAGGTTTTTGTTGGCGACGTAAACGATCTGCTTGCCATCGGGACTCACTGCGGGCACGAGATTCATGCGATGATAATAGCCTTCACGCCGGGTCAGTTGCTGCGCGATGGCCGCGGGCGCGGGCAGCGTGCTGTCCGCGGGCAACACCTGCTTGCGCGCGAAATCATGCCAGGTGAGGGTCAATGATTTGAAATCGAGATTGATCTGCTCTTTGAAAGCCTTTTCAATATCATTCAGCCGGACTGCTGCCTTGAGAATCGCCCCGACTTTTTGTTTGCCGTGCGTCTCGCCGACATAATTCCACAACGATTCGCCCAGGCGATAAACGCGAATGTCGAATGTGTTATTAAGTTGTTCAACTTTGAGCAAATCATCATAGAATAGGCCATCGCGCACCCACATGCGCGTCACATTATCCATGCCGATGGAAAGATACTCGGCCATACCCTCCACAAACCACAGCGGCGGATTGAAACTGCCCAGGCCGCCGTTGTCGATGCTCTTAATAATATCGAATTACGCCGCGCGTGCCGTCGCCGATCAAGCCGTCCACCACATTGGTTTGCTGGAAATCATTGAGCGAGGCATACAGCACCAGCGGAATGCGGCTCTTGATTTGGTGGTCGAGCACGTCGCTGAGATAAGCATAGCCGCGCTCGGCCATGCGCGCGGCATCTTGCGCGGCCTCAGCGGCCTCGGGATAGTAATGCACCTCGAAATGCGCGGTGCGCAACACCTGCCATTTGAAATTTTTATACTGAACTTTATTTTGGCCGAATTGATAGCCGGGTTGGGATTGCCCGATGCCGTGCAGCAGGGCCAGGCTCAGAGTGATTATCGCGAAAATGCGGGCCGGTCTTGTTTCCATCGTGAACTCCTTCGCATTGTTGGATTCAATTACAGGCGGCGGAGCAATCCCAATGCAAGGCATGTGCCCTGAAATCGCCGCGCGCCGACCCATGCATAATGGCCGCAACTCTCTCAGAATGTCATTCTG
>QEVD01000743.1 GCA_003576975.1 Candidatus Zhuqueibacterota bacterium | reverse complement strand
GCGTCGTAGTGTGCTTTTGATCGTTAAGACTTGTTAGAACTTTTGCCAATCATCGACAGCATATTTTTTAAACGCGAGCTAACAACTTATTAACCTGCACGGCAACCCCATTTCCCAGCTTTCCAATAGTAGACATTTGTTTCCACGATTAGAAATTTCTGGAAAAATGTTTCTACCAATAGACATTTTTTCAAGCCCCCAAATGGCCAGTATTAGAAACTTCTCGACGGCTTTGAGTCACGGATTTGTTTCTACTATTGGACATTTTACAAAACCGCATTCGCCTTGTGTGCCGCGTATCTTTCGTGTAAATCCAAAAATGCGGCCAGAGCCGCTGGAATATCACCTTTGTATGAACTTGCCACCACCCCCCGAAAGCGCTTTTCTAACGCCGGCGGCAACTCGCCCAAGGCAATGTGAGATTTCATCAAGCCGTTGCCTTCGAGCATATCCGCCGGACTCCGCACGCTTTGCAGCCTCTTGGCCAGCACGTGGGTGTAAATTTGCGTCGTTTCCACGTCATCATGGCCCAGTAGTTCTTGCACGATGCGAATGTCGTAGCCCGCCTCCAGAAGGTGGGTTGCAAACGAATGCCGAAAGGTATGGCTGCTTGCATGTTTGTGAATACCTGCCCGGCGGATGGCATTATGCACTTCTCTCTGCACCGCCGTTTCATCCAAATGATGCCGCTGTTTGGCCCCGCTGCGCGGGTCGATCGACGGCTTCGAGGCCGGAAACACGTATTGCCATCCCCATTCCTTGTTCTTGTGGGGATATTTTCGGTCCAGCGCATACGGCATGTATGCCGCGCCCAAGCCCGCTTGCAAATCCGCCTCGTGCTGCTTTTTGATCTCGAACAGATGTTTTTGCAGCGGCGCAATGACGCCTTCCGGAAGCATGGTCACGCGATCTTTCTCACCCTTGCCCTCGCGCACCGTGATCTTCTTATAGCTAAAATCGATGTCTTTGACGCGCAACCGCAGGCTTTCAATCTGGCGTAAACCGGAACCGTACATCAGCATGCCGATAAGCTGGTATTTTCCCGGCAAATGGCGCAATACCGCCCAAGCCTCCTCCGGCGTAAACACCTCGGGCATGCGTTTGGGTTTCTTGGCCCAAATCACCTCAACGTGGTCGAGCTCTCTTTGCAAAACGTGGCGGTAAAGAAAGAGCAGCGCGCACAGCGCTTGATTCTGCGTTGAGGCCGCAACATTGCCGGCCACCGCCAGATGGGAAATGTATTGCCTGATCTCTGCCGCGCCCATCTCAGCAGGATGCCGCTTGTTGTGAAAAACGATGAATCGGTATGCCCAATCAACATAGGCTTTCTCAGTGCGGCGGCTGTAATGCCGGGTGCGAATCTCTGTTGCGAGCTGCTCCAGCAGCTTCGGCTTATTCTCTTGTTGCGCTTGATTTGAATGATTCATAATCGCCCCTCACATGTTGACAACTTTGGCAACAATTAACCATTGATTATTTTCCCATTAATCATTCCCACAATCCGCTCCGTCAAACCCAGTTTCAAAATGGCGCGATACGGCAGAGTCCAAACGCGCTTTTCGCTAAGCCATTTTCCGCCGGCCT
>QEVD01000742.1 GCA_003576975.1 Candidatus Zhuqueibacterota bacterium | reverse complement strand
GGGAGCAATTCCCAAAAGGTGATGAATTTTTCACGGGCTGATGAGGCATTGAAAAAAGTGGTCCCATCTACCCGTTTTAAGTTGGCACCGTAGGTGCAAAAAAGCTTCGGCATTGTGCTCCAGCCAAAACATGCCGGCACCTTTGAGTCTGAGATTCACCACCCGGCGAATGGCGCTTTCTACAGCACCACTCCCGAGCGGGAGATTTTGGCGAAGAAAGATGTCGTATCGACATCGGGCTTCATGCCCATGAAAATATCTCAGGGCGTGGAGCGCATCAGCCTGGCCCTTGGCCCTTTGTCCCAAGCGTTCAATGAGTATTTCGATCTGCCCTTGGAGAAGTTGTGTTTTCGCTTTTTTGTAGCGCCGGCGTTTTTGTTTTAGGGTTAAGCCCGAGAGCGCATCAAGCACTTTCCAAAAATTCTCGCAGACATGATAGTAGTCGAGAATCTGAGTCACCGCTTCGGGCTTCAGGCCCAGTTCTTTGATAATCTCTTCTACAATATTCCACACCCAGGGAGCGCCATCGCCAATGAAGATGGCGTGCTCGGCTTTGACAACGCCCATTTTGTGCAGCGACATCTTGAGCAACAGCTTAAAGCGCTCGCGGCCCCCATGCGTTCCATCATAATAAGGTCGGATGTCGCGCTTGCGCTTTTGCCCCTTCTCATCAATGGCGTAGAGCGTCAGCAGCTTGGGTTCGCGCCATTCGGCATGAAAGCCCTGGCGTTTTTGCCCAGATTTCATGCGGCCTTTCTTCGGGCGTCGTGTGCAGATGCGTCCGCCATCCATCGCAATCACCACGCGTTGCCCGGCAAACGCCTCGCCTGGCGGCAGAAGCCCGGCTTGGAATTGTTCAAGCTCGGTCGCGCGCGCTTCGAGCGCCCTCTGCCCAACACGCTCACTGAGGGTGCGGACCCGCTTCTCCGAAATCGCCACGCCATGCCGGCTCAGGCTTTCTGTCGCTTCCGCGAACGGATTGTTTAAAGCCGACAAGGTGGTTTCATGCTGCAACGCAGGTGAAGCGTGATGCGCAATGCCGAGCTTTTTGAGTACAGGATAAATTCCTTTGCCTAACCGACCGTGACGGCCACGGCCTTTTCGTTTCGCGTTCTTGCGCGCGGGCAACATATAAACCGTCGGCACCGTTGCGATGCGACCGCCATAAAGTTGAACCGTGGTTTGTTTGTTTCGGGTTTGCATGCGGTATCCCTTCGCACGGTATTCCTGAATACATTGTGCGATGAACTCCGCGTCGCCGAGAGCTTCCCGCAAGCAAGCTTCAACGATCTGATCCCCAAACGCTTGGAGATGCTTGTGAACCTCAAGCTCCAGTGTGAAAAAGGACGCCGAACTCTTTTGCTGCACAAATGACGCAGCACACTTTTCCAGTTCCGGCAAGCATGCCGATGCGAACAGATTGGCAAGGCACATAGGTCACCTGCGATAATGAGCGCTGGTGGCCCTAAAACGTGACGAAATGCTGTTGCTCTGGTGTATGCCTTTGCGGGACTGGCTATAATATGCAGCACATATTGAGATTATCAAAGAACTCTTGTCATCAACTTTTGGGAATTACTCCCTCGGAAATAGTCTTTCCAGCAAAGCCGCGCGAAAATCTCGACTGGGACGCAATCAATAAGCTTACAATAAATCCGGATTTCAAGGAGTTTCTGCGTCGAATCAAAATTGACATTTCTAGCAACGAAATACGTAAAGAGAGGTATGACAAAATTCATAGCCGAGAGGAGCTTCTTAAAACGATCAAACGCAAGAAGGTAAGATGATTTAAAAATTTTTTACCGGATAATATAGAGAATATGATCTAAAGCCGGCTTTAGCAGGATTTGGGTGTTTCCTGAGCAGGGTAGAATTCGGGCAGAGCGGACTGTCTCATCTGCCGAGTTAAAGCCACAGTCAAACCGTGGCTGAACATTGCCGATGAGTCACCCAACCGGAATAACGTCAGTCGCATCGATTCACCAATAAACATTTTCAAACTCAACGAGGAAACGCATGGGCTTCATGACAGACGCCGTACACGCGGGCCAGCTTCCGGAAGAAACCACGGGCGCAGTGATCACGCCGATTTTTCAAACCGCAACATATGCCCAAGAAGCGCCGGCTGTGCACAAAGGTTATGAGTATGGCCGCACCGGCAATCCCACACGGCTGGCATTGGAGAAAAATCTAGCCGCGCTCGAACAGGGCAAATTTGCCTACGCCTTTTCGTCGGGTATGGCCGCAACCTCGACGGTCACGAAGCTGTTGAAGGGCGGCGATCACGTCATTTGCACCGCCAATGTTTATGGTGGAACGGCGCGCTACTTTCGCCAGGTGATGGCGGATTTTGGCATGCAGTTCGATTTCGTTGACACCTCCTCGGTCGATAACGTCGCCCAAGTTTGGCGCAATGAAACGAAGATGCTTTATGTCGAGTCGCCCACGAATCCGCTGCTCATTCTTTCGGATTTGCGCAAGCTTGCCGGTTTTTGCCGCGAGCGCAACGCCCTGCTGGTGGTCGACAATACTTTTCTCAGCCCCTATTTTCAGCGGCCGCTCACACTCGGCGCGGACATTGTCATTCACAGCACCACAAAGTTCATCAACGGCCACAGCGATGTTGTCGGCGGCGTGGTGGTGACGAACAACGCGCAGGTTGCGGAACGGCTCGCCTTCCTGCAAAACGCCGTGGGCGCGGTGCCCAGCCCGTTTGATTGCTGGCTGATCTTGCGTTCGACTAAAACCCTGCCGTTGCGCATGCGCCAAAGCAATGAAAGCGCGATGACGATCGCGCAGATGCTGGCCTCAGATAAACGCATTCAGAAAGTTTATTACCCCGGTCTCGCCTCGCATCCGCAACGTGAGTTGGCAGCGCGGCAGCAACTTGATCCTTACGGCAAGCCGGGATTCGGCGGCATGATTTCATTCGATCTTGCGGATTTCGACACGGCCAAAAATTTTCTCAAAGGCATCAAACTCTTCACTCTCGCGGAGAGCCTCGGCGGGGTCGAAAGTTTGATTTGCCATCCCACCTCGATGACGCATGCCTCGGTGCCGCCGGAAATGCGCAAGCGCATTGGTTTGAGCGACGGTTTGGTGCGCCTCTCCATC
>QEVD01000741.1 GCA_003576975.1 Candidatus Zhuqueibacterota bacterium | reverse complement strand
TCTCCTTGATAAATTGACTTCGGGCCATTTCATGCTCAGTAATTATTTGAAAATTGCGCTGCGCAATCTGCTGCGGCACCGGCTGTTCACGACGATCAATGTTGTCGGGCTGGCGCTGGGAGCGGCTTGTTGCGCGCTCATTGGATTGTACATCCAGCATGAGCTGAGTTACGATCGTTTTCATCGTGCGCCTGAAAATGTTTTTCGCCTGATGGTGGAAAGCACCGGCGAAGAGGGAAAATCTTTAAAGGCGATCACGCCGCGCTTTCTCTCCACCGCGCTGGCTGAATCATTTCCGGAGATCGAGCACGCGACCCAATTTCGTTTGATGAACAAGACTATCGCGTATCAAAACAAAGAGTATCCGGAGACGCGCGTTATATTTTCTGATCCGGCTTTCTTTGAAGTTTTCACTTTTTCATCTATTCAAGGCGATTTATCCAAGGCGTTGGCCGAACCCAATTCTGCGGTGCTAACAAAATCCTTCGCCCGCAAAATTTTTGGGGAAGAAAATCCCGTGGGCAAATCGTTTGTGGTGCGGGTCAATTCTCGAACGACCCCGCAAGCCGAAGTCAAAGTCGCTGCGCTCATGGAAGACGTGCCGAAGAACGCGCATTTCAAATTCGACGCCGCGCTTCCCTTTAGCCTGTTTGCGCCGGCCACCGGCACGATTACCTGGAATTGGTTTGAGATGAAAACTTACGTTCGTCTCAAATCTCAAATTGGCCGGCAGAGCATCGAGCAAAAACTTCCGGATTTGGTGCAACGCACCGGCGGCGAGCGCGACAAACAAAAACTCGTGCTGCAGCCGCTCACGGACATTCATCTTGCCGCCGCCATTCCCTTTGATGATGTTGAGCAGACCAACGCGCGAGATCTCTACGTCTTTGCCGGCATCGCGTTGCTCGTACTGGTGATCGCGTGCATCAACTACATGGTGCTGGTGACGGCGCGCTACACGCAACGTTTGAAAGAAGTCGGCGTCCGCAAGATCATCGGCGCAACCGCGCCAAAATTGATTTTGCAGTTTTTGATCGAAACCGCATTGATCGCCGCGCTCACTTTGCCGCTGGCGCTGGGGATCGTCGAAATGGCGCATCGGTCTTTTGGCGGGTTGTTGGGAAAAGAATTGCAGATCGATTATCTGAGCAATCAGATCTTTTTGTGGGGAAATTTGTTCGTGCTGATTTTTTTCACCATCGTGGCGGGATTTTATCCGGCGCTCTTTTTTTCAAAGATCAACGCCGTCGCCATGTTGAAAGGGCAGGGCGCGGGCGTGCGGGCTTCGACGCGGCTCCGCAAAAGTTTGGTCGTTACGCAATTCGGCGTCGCTCAAATCGCGAAACTGTTTTTCAAACGCCTCGATTCGCGGCAAGACCTTCGCCCAGCGAGCAAGCCGCCAATGCCCTTTGCCAGAAAACAGCGAAGAAATGCCGCGCGGAAGATGGGCTGTTTGAGACATAGGACGAGGAATCTAGGAACCAGGGAGCGCGGGGCCGCAAGGTCAATCCGTAAATCGAAGTAAGTCAATTCTACCGTAGGTCCGTGAGAACGCGGTAGAGTTTTCGGCGTTTCCTTTTCGATGATCG
>QEVD01000740.1 GCA_003576975.1 Candidatus Zhuqueibacterota bacterium | reverse complement strand
AACATGGACAAAACCCTGGGCGAGCAGGGCTTTCAAATGACGGGCTGCACACGCGTTGCTTGCGCGGTGCGTGCCGGACAAATCTTGAATGCGAAAAAAATCGTTCTCGGCTCAATCGGCAAGCTCGGCGCAACCTATGCCGTTGACATTTCGGTTATCGACGTAGAGTCGGGGCAAATCGAGAAATCCTTCAACAAAGATCATCGCGGCAAGATTGACGGCTTGCTGGAGATACTCGCTGCAATTGCCGTGGAAATGTCCAGCAGCGCGCGACCGGGTTTCGGCGCGCAATCCCCGAGCAAACATCAGCTCAAGATTTATTCTTCCCCCTCAGGCGCAGAAGTCATCATCAACGGCAAAGTCATGGGCAAGACACCGCTGACCGGCAATGTGCCGCATGCCAGCAAGCTCAAAATCGTTATCCGGCGCGAGGGCTACGCGGAATGGCAACAATCACTCACCATGGAAAATGATTCACAATTGAATGCGGAACTGGCGCCGCTCAAGGCGGGATCATCCAAAACCTGGTTATGGGTCGCGGGCGGGGTGGGCGCAGCGGCGATTGGCACAACTGCGTATGTGCTGTTGTCCGGCCGTGAATCAAATGGCGGAACTAGCGAAAGCTTGCCGGCCTTTCCCTGGCCGCCGAAGTAACTGCCGGGCGGCTGGTTGGAAGTCAAACCTATTTGAAATGTCTGGGGAAATCCATTGCATCGTGCAAAACTCTCAGAATCTCAATGCCCTCAGCCGTGGCGCGGTAAAAGATGACGTGGCGGCCTTCGTGATAGCTAAAGGGAGCGCCAACAATCTCGTCGCGCTTTTTTCCCATCTCAGGCGTTTCGGCAAGAAAGGCGAAGCGATCGCCAAGCTGTTTGAGATATTTGAAGCGTTGCTGCCGCCCCCATTTTTGGTCGGTGTAGCGGCTAATGTCTCGTAAATCTGCCCGCGCTTTGGGGGTGATTGAGACCTTTTTCATGGCTTGGCGTTGGCGTAACCCAGCTCCTCATCAACCTCTTGCATGAGTTCATCGAAATCAAAATCTACACACTCTCCTCTATCTGCCTGGTCAAGGCCGATACCGACTTCTCGATTGAGCGCGGCAAGTTTCTTTTGATGATATACTTCGAATTTGAGTACAATGTCTGAAACAAATGCTGCTTCATCCGCATAGCTTCCGGAGGCGACTTGCGCCTTGACCACTTCTGCCGCTTTGCCTGAAAGTTGTATGTGCATGATCGTCCCTTTCTTCATTTTCGTGATGGCACGAATATACTCCCTGACAAGACTTTTGGCAATAAAAACTTGAGTGACAACCGCCCGGGCGGTGGATTCGGGAGGGAAAAACTATGTTTTGAAAAGTAAGGGAAGATCATACAACAAAAAATGCCAATTGTTTTTTATGGCCAAGTGAAAAATGGCTTGCCTTTCGTGGCGTCGCTTGTTATTTTATTTTCGTCCTGACGAACAAGCAAGGATAAGCCATGTCAAAAACAAAAATACAGACTCGTGACCATATCACGCTCCCCATTCCCAAAACCGTGATAACGCAACACGACCTGAAAGTGGGGGACACGTTTACTGTCACCAAAGTTACGGATAAGGGTCTGGTGTTGACGCGCAAGAATGGCCGGTTGCGAGCTTTAAAGAAGCAGAGCGAAGCTCACGCCGTTGAACTTGATCAAGATCGTGAAGGCTGGATGCATTTGGCGCTCACGTCGTGGGACAATGAGTTTGGCGACAACGAGCCCGAATACACCTCGGACATGATCAAAAGACCGAACCCAGCATATGCAAGAGGGTAGTGTCGTTATCGCGGTTATCCAACAAGCAGATGGTCAATTGAAAAAACGCCCTGCGGTTGTTTTACGCGAGCTGCCGGGTTACCACGATTTACTGATCTGCGGAGTGAGCTCGCAACTGCACCAGGCGCTCAAGGGGTTTGACGAAATCATCTCTCGTTCTGATGCTGATTTTGCTGCAAGTGGGCTGCAATCCGACTCGTTGATTCGACTGGGGCCGTGGCAATCCCTCCAAAATATATCGAAGGTGAAATCGGCTCAATCTCGGCAAAACGGCGCAAGCGGCTGCTGAAAAACCTTAGCAATTACCTCGTCAAAAAACCTTAACGAAAACCCTCCTAACCGGACAGGCTTTCCCCCTTCTCCGGAATTTGCCTTTCCTCAATTCAAGAAATCATCAACAAGCTTTTGGCCTGAGTTGCAGTTCGCGAACAGGTAAAATGCCTGCATAGAGCAACTTGCCGCATTCTCATGGCTTTGCGGGTATATTTTTTTGACAGTTTAGGGTAAAATGGGATCGGGCGGAATCGCCCTTTGACCGCCAAAACCGCGCTCTTCCGGGGCCTCGACTCATCAAACTCCGCGAGGGGTGCCGTGTTTATCGCTGCAAATTTATCCTGTGAAGCACCGCCCGGGCGGCAGCATGCTTTTGCGGGTATACTGTTCGACAGTTTAGGGTGAATTGGGATCGGGCGGAATCGCCCTTTGACCGCCAAAACCGCGCCCTTCCGGGGACTCGACTCATCAAACTCGGCGAGGGGTGCCATGTTTATCGCTGCAAATTCAACCTGTGAAACACCGCCCGGGCGGTAGCGGAGGCTCGGGTGAAATGGGATCGCGTGGAATCGCCTTTTGTCCGCCAAAACCACGCTCTTCCGGGGCTTCGACTCAACAAACTCCGCGAGGGGTGCCGTGTTTATTGCTGCGAATTTATCCTGTGAAGCACCACAACCGCCCGGGCGGTTGTTATGAGTGCGGAGAAGTCGATTGACGTACTTGCTGGAATTTATCACCGCCCGGGCAGTAGCAACTTTTGTCCGCCAAAACCGCGCCCTTCCGGGGACTCGACTCGTCAAACTCCGCGAGGGGTGCCGTGTTTATTGCTGCAAATTTATCCCGAGAAGCACCACAACCGCCCGGGTGGTAGCAGAGGCTCGGGTGAACTGGGATCGGGTGGAATCGCCCTTTGACCGCCAAAACCGCGCTCTTCCGGGGAATCGACTCATCAAACTCGGCGAGGGGTGCCGTGTTTATTGCTGCGAATTTATCCTGTGAAGC
>QEVD01000127.1 GCA_003576975.1 Candidatus Zhuqueibacterota bacterium | reverse complement strand
AGCCTCGGAGGAGAGTTGACGGGCATCGCGGTTCTTCATGCCCACAATATACGAATATTTTATTGAAAATTAAAGTATTTTATGCTCCGAGTAGTAAGTAGCAATCTTCTAAGCGAACTTGTTTCTGAAAGCATCCTCATTGCCGAATGCGTATCATTCGATCATCAATAACAATCAGCTTTTGGCGGAGATCATCACGATTTGCGGTGGAAAGAAACTGCCTTAATAAGTCATGCAATCCCTTGCGATTTCGTGTATTGATTTGCGAACGCTATGCAAGCACGAATATCCTCCGGTACAAGATCTGGAAAATCTTCACCGATAATTTCTTCCTGCGAGGCCTCGTCAGCAAGCAAGTCCAATACCTGCTGAACCGTAATTCGAGTTCCTCGGATATGAGGTTTGCCGTGACAGATATTCCTGTCAACCGAGATGCGGTTCAAGAATTGTTCCCTCATTGCAACGTCTTTCAGGTCAGAGTTAAGAGTTCAGGTTTCAATCAATTCCTTCGCGCGACGTGCTCCGCATTGCGCCAAGCCCGATCGGGATTTTCATCGCCGTTTTGATTAAGTCAACTCGGGTTGTTTGGAAACCCGCGGTTTTGCGGTTGGCAACCGGATTCCCAAATCTCTTAGGATGCCGGTCACAGACAAGTCTTCATCAAGTGCCGGCCAATGAAAACCAACGCCAACCGGATCCACAATCATGTCCGCAACTTGCTCGGGCGTGGCTTGCGCCAGAGTTTTCGAGACTTTGGCGAGGTTACAGGTAACCGGGATACCATTGACTTTGAAGGTAAGGGAATAACCTTGCAAAGCCACTTCGCTTACGTCATGCAGTTTTTCCATGCTTACGCTCCTGAAATTTGTTCCAGGCCTCGACGATCAAATCAAAATGCTCATAGATAATTTTCTTGATTTCACGCATGTCGCGGGGCGAGGCATTTAACGCATATTCAACCCGAAGATTGAAATCTTCAACCTCTAGCCAAAACTTGCAACGAATTTCTGCTTTGGCGCAATGAACATGAATCGGCTCATTGCCTTCATTGGCAAAGAAATAAAGCCGCCAGCCCAGAATCTGCATTATAGTTGGCATGGTATTATCCCTTGATACACCCCAGCGGCCTGAGCTGCGCCACCTTCCTCGAGATGCCGGCATAGTGGCAGGTATCGACAACGTCGGTCACGTCTTTATAGGCTTCGGGGATTTCTTCGTCGATCGTGCCGCGGCTCGCGCCCATGACGTGAATGCCTTGTTCTGCCAATTCTTTCGCAATGTTGCGGCCGTGCGCGGTTTTCTTGGCTTTGTGGCGGCTCATGGCGCGGCCTGCGCCGTGGCAGGTCGAGCCGAAGGTTTGTTCCATTGCGCCCTCGGCGCCGACGAGAACATAAGAGTAACGTCCCATGTCGCCGGGAATGAGCACCGGCTGTCCAACTTCGCGGTAAGCCTCCGGAATGTGCGCATGTACCGGTGCAAACGCGCGTGTTGCGCCTTTGCGATGCACGCAAACTTTCACCGGCTTTCCGGCGAATACATGATCTTCGAACTTCGCAATGTTGTGCGCGACTTCGTAAACTGTGCGCAGGCCGATGTATTTCGGCGCTTTGTTGATCGCCTTCGCAAACGCTTCGCGCGTCCAGTGCGCAATCATTTGGCGATTGGCAAAGGCAAAATTAATGGCGCAGCGCATGGCGCCGAGATAATCCTGGCCCTCCGGCGAGGTGATAGGCGCACAACACAGTTGGCGGTCGGGCAGAGTGATGCCGTACTTGTGCACGGCGCTGTTCATCACGCCGAGATAATCATCACAGACCTGATGGCCGAAGCCGCGCGAGCCGCAATGAATGATCACCGTGATCTGATTTTGAAACAAACCTAGCGCTGCCGCAGCATTGGCGTTGAAAATTTGCGCAACATAACCGACTTCGAGAAAGTGGTTGCCGCTGCCCAGCGTGCCGAGTTGCGGCCGGCCGCGCTCACTCGCGCGCTTTGAAATCTTGTCGGGCAGCGCGCCCGGAATCAAACCGTTTTCTTCGATGAACTCGAGATCGTCCGGTTCGCTGTAGCCGTTTTTGATGGCCCAATGCGCGCCCTTGGTCATGATCTGTTCCAGCTCTTTCTGCGAGAGCTTGACTTTACCTTCCGAGCCGACGCCGGTGGGCACGTGATGAAACAGGGTTTTGACCAGCTCTTGAATCTTCGGCTTGACTTCGTCGAGGGTCAGTTCCGAGGCCATTAGGCGCACGCCGCAATTCGAAACGACAAAACCGTTGGCAATGAAATTATGATCGCGGTGCGCAACCGTGAAATCATAAACCTCTTCATGGAATGGAATCTCTTCGATGCGAATAATGCGGCTCCACACCATGCCGCTTTCGCCGAGGCCGCGCGTGGCCTCGTTTCGGAATTCGTCGAATGTTACAAACGAATCTCCGATGCGCGCCGGCGTGGCTCTACCTTCATACAGCGAACGCTCGAGGAAACGTCGATTGACGTGATTGCCGGCGAGAGTTTCGTAGATTTCCTGCGGCGCAGCGCCGGCATTCCGCATTGCCGTGGCGGTTTCAGCGGCCGCTTCGCGTACGCGCACGATGCCCGCTTTGTTTTTGAGATAGGCGACCGCCACATTTGCCAGGGCGCGGCGCTTTCGGTTGAACTCAAAACCAATGCGGCCCCACAAATTGAGCAAGCTTTCTGTTTGCGAGGACAAAACCAGCCGCAGACGATGTGAAATGCTGCCATCGATGTTTTTCTGCTCCTGGCGCTGGCTGATGGTATTGGTCACGACGCCAAAGCCCAGCAGCAACCGGCTGAGATCTTCGAGAAAAGCGCGGCCGCTGGCAAGGTTGTTTTCACGCTTGTTCATCGACAACATTGGCGTCATAAAATTGTGATTGTGCTCTGCGAATGCGCGCGGCGAGGAAAGCTCGGCGCCAAAGAATGCTGCGAGAAAAAGCCTCTGCTGCCAACGCCGCGCCTCGAAAAGCCAGGCTGGAATTTGGTAATTCTGCGCCGCTTTGTTTCCCACCGGCGCGCCCAGCGCTGCCAGCAATGAGGCAAAACTGCTGCCCACAACTTTGAAGGTATATTCTCGGCGTTCGAATTCATACTCGTCATAAGCCGTCGTGATGCGATGGCGGCGCTCACGCGCATAGACGCGCGAGGGCGTGAAGCCCAGCGCCGCGACCTCGGCACGTATGGTCTCCAAATCATCTGGCTCACCATAAAACCACGTTGTGCCCTTGCCATCGCCACCGGAGAAGTAGATCGTGCCATCACCAAAAACATAGCCGAGCAATTTGAGCAAATGCGGGAGTTTTGGCGCATCAAGCCGCAGCGGTAAAAGCTCACACGTTTTGAGCCGTTTCAGAATCTGGGCCAGTGCATTGCCGCTGGCGCCTTTGTCATGGGTTGCGAGTGCTGCGGCAATGTTTGCTTCCGAAACAAGAATTTTATCATCAGGCGCTTCATAGGGCACACCCTCGAACGGATAACGCGCGATGCGGTCACTGGCTTTCAAGCGGCGCAATTCAAGCATGCCATCGGGTGTCCAAAAAGGATGATCCGCCGTGGCAATGATTTCCTCTCCCGCCTCGCTGGTGAGACGATACACCGTCGTGTGCGGACTGCGCTTGAGATAACCATCGATTCCCGTCTCATCATCGTGACCGTCTGTGAAATTTTGACAACGCAAACTCGAACGCTGCCAATCATTTTCCATTTCGGCGATGGTGCGCGTGTAACCCAGCGCCGACAAAACCCGGGTGTCGCCCGCAAGGCAATTGATATCATACCCAACTCCGCCAGGCGAAATCACACCAGAATCAACATCAAAAGCCGCCACCCCGCCGATGGGAAAACCGTAGCCCCAGTGAATATCCGGCATGGCGAGCGAATAGCCGACGATGCCCGGCAAATGCGCGACGTTCATGGCTTGCTGCGGCGCATTGTCGGCAAGAATGTTCTTGAGCATTTTCTCAGCGGCATAAATGCGCGCCGGCGCTCGCATGTTGCCTTCTTGCGGAATCTCCCAAAGATAATCGGAGATTTTTTTGAGTTTGATTTCAGACATGATGATGCCACCTAACCGGCAAAGGTTTGTTATGAGGTGTGCAGAAAAACTCGATGCGGTGGGAATATAGCGATAAAAAAGCGCGAGATCAAACGTGAAAATGCCGTGTCAATAAGCGGCTTCGTACAATCGCAGAAAATCAGCCAACGCCAACGGCCGCGGATTGAAGGTTCCGGTCCACTCCTGCGTCGCCGCTTGCGCCAATTGTGACAAGGAGGCTTTCTCGATCTGGCATTCACTTAGACGCTGCGGCAAACCGGCGGCGGCTTGCAATATGATGATTCGTTCGCACAAACGTTCGCTGTTGCCCGAATCCTTTTGCGGCGGGAGATTCACCACTTGCAGCAATTCGGCATACGCCTGATCAACCACCTGACTATTAAAGCGAATCACATGCGGCAGCATGAGGCCAACCGCAGCGCCGTGCGCGAGTCCGCAATGCGCGGTCAACGGATTCGCGCAAGCATGCGCTGCGCCGAGCATGGCATTCTCGATCGCCATGCCGGCAAGATGCGCGCCCAGCAACATATTACTCTGCACTGCGAGATTGGCAGGATACGGCATCAATGCCCGTGACCGCGGCCACAGCGCGGGGAACCGAGGTGAGCAAAGTTGGATCAAGAATAACCGCCGTGAAACGCGCTTTGAGATCGCCGCACGCCATCTTGCGGTGCGTTTGCGGGTGCATGATCAACGCATAAGATTGCGCCTCGCTGCCGGTGCCGGCCGTGGTGGGAATGCCGATGGAAGGTAGCATGGGCTGGCGGGCTTTGCCGAAGCCCCAATAATCTTCCATCTTGCCGCCATTAGTCAGAAGAAAGTTAATGCCTTTGGCGCAATCCATCGCACTGCCGCCGCCGAGCGCGATGATCAAATCAATCGGGGCATTTTCGCGGGCGAATTGCGCCCCGCTTTCGACATGTTGTGAGGTGGGATTTTCTTCAAGATCGAAAAAAACGGAGACGGCAATGGCCTCTTGTTCGAGCGCATGCCGCGCGTGCTCGAGGTGTCCGGCTTTGATAAGGCCGCGATCGGTAACAAACAAAACACGCCGGCCGCCGCATTCCTTTGTTAATTTCCCCAATTGGGCAATGGTATTCCCGCCAAAAAGGACGCGTGTGCTCGGTTGAAAATCAAACGTGTGAAAAGGCATAATCTAGTGCAAGGTCTCAAAGAGGGCGACTTCAGTTATCGTCTTCACAAAAAAGCTTTTCGCAGTTTCTCTTCATCTGAAAATTCGGCTGCTCTTCCGCTAGCACTCACTTGGCCGAGTTTCAGCACGTAAACTCGATCCGCGATCTCTAAAACTTGACGCACTTTCTGCTCCACAATCAGCATGGCCGTACCGAGAGTTTTGTTGACGTGCCGGGTCAAATCGAACATCATTCGCAGGCTTTGCGGCGCAAGTCCCAGCGAAGGCTCATCCATCAGCAACAATTTCGGCTGCAGCATTAGCGCGTTGCCGAGGGCCAGCATTTGTTGCTCGCCGCCGCTCAAAGTTCCTGCGTTTTGCCGGCGACGCTCTCGCAGTTTTGGGAAAAGTTGAAACATTTCTTCCATGCGAGTATGTAACTGCTTTTTATCGGGAAGCAAATAGCCGCCGATCTCCAAATTCTCCTGCACCGTCAATTCCGTGAAGACGCGATTGCCTTGCAGGAGCATCGAAATGCCGTTCTTCACATGAAACGACGGACGGAGGTTTTGAATCTCGCGGCCATTGTATTGCACCACGCCTCTCCAAACCGGCAACAACCCGAAGATCGCCTTGAGCATTGTCGATTTGCCCGCGCCATTGTGTCCAATCAAAGCGATGATCTCGCCTTTTTCAACTTCAAGCGAGATGCCGTTTATGATTTGCTTGTTCCCGTAGCCGGTGTGCAGATCGATCACCTTCAACAATGGCCTACTCCAAATAAGCTTCCAAAATCTCCGGATCATTTTTGACGGCTTCAGGCCGGCCTTCCATAATTTTGCGCCCGGCATCCATGACGATGACATGATCAGAAACTTGCATCACCACATCCAGATTGTGTTCGATGAATAGAATCGTCTTTCCGCTCGCCGCAAGCTGCGCCATAAGCGCCAACATCTTTTCAATCATGCTCGGATGCACGCCGGATACCGGTTCATCAAGCAGCAGCAAATCCGCCTCTGCCGCCAAACAACAAGCCAGCGTCAACAACTTCTGCTGCCCATAGGAAAGCGCACCAGCCAAATGCTCGTGCTTATTCGCAAGTCCGACCTGATTTAAAATATCGAGCGCAATTTGCCTATTCTCGTGCTCCTCTTTCAGCACTTTTTTTCGCAGCGCGAAAGTCGCCAGCCAATTCTCACCGGTTTGCTTTTGCCGCGCCAAAAGAATATTCTCGATGACCGGCAGGCTTGCGATCAGCCGCAAGTCTTGGAAGGTGCGCACGATGCCGTTGTGTGCGATGCGGTACGGCGGCAGCCGCGTAATGTTCTTTCCCGCATAATGAATTTCACCGGCATCCGCCGCGAGAAATCCCGTGATGATATTGAACACCGTGGTCTTGCCCGCGCCGTTCGGACCAATAAGTCCGACGATTTTGCTTTTGGCAATCGTGCACGAAAAATCTTCCACTGCTTTCAAACCGTCGAAAGTTTTGGAAAGATTTGAAACGGTGAGCAAGGCATCAGTCATTTCTCAAAAATCCATCAATCCAGCAACCCACAACTCCAAGTTCATTTGAGTTCGTATTCCCCAACCAACCCCTTTGGCCGAAAGATCATCATAACCACGAGCAAGGCGCCGTATATGATCTGCCGCATATTCGCCGCAATCGCATTGGGCATGCCGAGAAAACGCAGCATTTCGGGGAGCACGATCAAAACCGCGGCGCCGACAACGGAACCTTTCAAACTTCCGGCGCCGCCAACAATGACGATGGAAATCATAAAAATTGATTCGAGAATGGTGAAGCTGGTGGGATCGATGAACGTCACATAGTGCGCATACAACGCACCGGCAATCGCAACGAGCGCGCCACCCATGACAAACACGAGAATCTTGTAGCGAGTAACGTTCTTGCCCAGCGCCTGCGTGAAAATCTCGTCCTCGCGAATGGCTTTGAGCACGCGGCCAAACGGCGACTCGATCACGCGCTTGGCAAAAAAGTAAACCGCGAGCGCGCACACGCCCGAAAGCGCCAGGTATTCCACGTGTGAAGTGATGGCAAAACCGAAAATGTTGGGTTGGGGAATCCCCGGAATGCCCAAAGGCCCGCGCGTGAGGCCGACCCAGTTGTTGAAGATGCTGAACAGAATCATTTGAAAGCCGAACGTGGCGATCACCAAATAATCGTCGTGAATGCGCAGAGAAGGAAAAGCTACCACTGCCGCTACCGCGCCCGCCATTGCCATCGCGATAATGAGATTCAATAGAAACGGCGTGCCGAAATTCACCGCAAACAAAGCCGCGACATACGCGCCAACGCCGTAAAACGCCGCATGCGCAATCGACAAAATGCCGGTATAACCCGCGATGAGATTGAGCGAAATGGCGATGATTATGTAAATGTTGATGAGGATGAGAATGTGGAGAAGGTAGGCCATGACTACGCCCGTGATGGCTCAGACAAATTCGACGGTTTCATGCTCAATTGAAATCCGTGAAATGACAAACATGTCATCCTTATTGACCTGAGGATCATTGAGCAAATATTCCCACACGGAATTCTGTCGCTCGGAAAAGGGCATTTTTTGAAAACTTGGTGAAGAAAGAAAGACGCCCACGCTCCCTTCATATTCTGTCGGGAAAAAATCGACCGTCATATTGGGATCGCCCAGGACGGCTCGACCGTAGCGCTTGAAGGCTTCCCGCAGCCGCTCCAGAATTTTTTTATCTACCATTATAGTCCCAACCATGTCATCACTCCATATTTTGAGTTAAACAGCCAAGCTTTCAGATTGTCTGAATCAACTTGATGGGAAGGATCTGCAATTTTATAACGCCATGAAACCTCGGCATGAATGGTGTTGATGCTGCTGAAACTGGCAAATACTTCTGGTAAAGATTTTAGCTCATCTTTTAAACCGGCATAAATTACCAGCGCATTCAGATCATGCGTTTTAAGAATTGCCGGCAACTTCTCCAACTTGAGCACGTCACAGATTTTGAACTTCAGCCGCGCCTCGACTATGTACGGCCCAAGGTAAACCGACGCCGTCCATCGCCCTTTTTCGCGCAGCGCGTCGAAATCTTCTTTGCGATCACGCGATAATTGCTCGAATTCGGATTTGTTCGTATTGCTCGAATTCGGATTTGTTCGTGGACGTAAATCTCGTCAAATCAAACATCTATCCCTCCATGCCAGGCGTCGCGTCAAATCACTGGATCTCAACGCTTGATTATAACATTCCTCGGCTGCAATCGCAACGCTTTTCTCCTCTCCTCTCGCTTTTGCGGTTTTCTTTTTGCCCTTTGCGACTTGCCCCTTGCTAAACCTCCGCTTTCCGAATCTTCTTCCCAAAGAAACCCTGCGGCCGGAAGAGCAGAAACAATATGAGAATGACGAATGCAATGGCGTCTTGCCATTGCGAGGAAATGTACCACACGCCGAGATGTTGCGCCAAGCCGAGCAGCAGCCCGCCCAAGTATGCGCCGAGAATGTTGCCCAAACCGCCGATGACCACCGCCACCACGCCGTACAGCATGGCTTGAAAACCCATGAGCGGGGTCATGTCAATATCGAGCGAAATGAGAATAGCCGCAATGGCCGCCAGCGCGGAGCCGACGAAATACGTGAAGTAGATGATTCTGTCTTTGTTCAACCCCATGACCACGGCCAGCTCCGGATCATTGGCAACGGCGCGCAGGGCTTTGCCGATTTTGCTGCGCTTGAGAATGATGTAGGTGAGCGCGAACAACAAAAGGCTCGTGAGAATGATGGCGATTTGCACTGGCGTTATGCGCGCCCCTAAAACATTCAGCCCTTCGCGCACCTCGCTCGTGCGAATGGTTTTGGTGTCATCCCCGAAGAAAAGCGAGATGAGGTTTTGCAGAATAATAGAAACCCCGAGGGAAGCGATGAGTAAGATTGTGCCGCTTGCCTTTTGCCCCTTGATTGGTTTGTAAACGAGAAACTCAATGGCCACGCCCAAAAGCGCTGCGGACAAAACCGCCAGCGCCACTGCTGCTGCAAACGGCATTTTGAAAAGGATGAAGTAGAGGTAGGTGAAATATGCCCCAGCGGTATAAACCGCGCCATGCGCGAAGTGAAAGAAGCGGACGGTGCTGTAGATAATGGAAAAGCCGAGAGCAATGAGGGCGTAGACACTCCCGGCGAGGAGGCCGTTTACAATGATTTGACTCATCACTCTTCAGGTTAATCCCGTATTTCAACATGAAGTATTAAAATTTATGCTCCTAAATTGGGCCATTGACCGTCTGCGACCAGGTTTATAGATAAAATATGCGCTTCGCTTTTTAAACATAAAATTACAGCTTCAGCAACAGCCTTGGGCGGCATTTGTGGAATGGCCCCAACCTCATACTCATATCCAAAATACTTTCCCATTTGAGCTATAGCTTGCTGAACTTCAACGGTATCATATAAGCCTGTATTGACGGCTCCCGGCATAATCTCTGAAACTCTAATTCGATCTTTGTTCAACTCAAGGGCCAAAGTTCTAACGGCGTGATGCAAACCCGCTTTTGCGCTAGTATGAGAATAGCCAAGTGGAACTGGCCTAACACCGCTCATTGAAGTCACGACAACAATTTTTCCTCCGCCCTGGCTTCGAAATTTGGGGAGCAGTTCTTGCGTAAGCAACAGGAGAGACTTAACAGGAGTTTCAAACTCCAACATAGGCAGTTCTAGTGGAGTTTTTTCAATAGGTAAATAGGGATTGTCATTTGGAAGATTATAGGTGCCAGCGCTCAATCCCGCGCTATGAACGAGCGAAATACACTGTTCTGCATCAAATTGTTTAACAAGTTTTTTAACCGAAGTCTGATCTAAAATATCAACTGCAGCAAACTCAATTATCGCATTATGATTACTCGAGACAATTGAATTTTTAATAGCTTGGAGCTTATCAAAGGTTTTAGAGATGATAAAAACACGATACTGGTATCGAACTAGCTCATAAGCTATCCAAGCTCCGATATTGGGCTTAATACGCTCATCATTGAATACATCTGTTTCAGGCGTTATCCCTTCTGCACAACGAAAACCTGCGCCTGTAACGATGACTAGACTGGGTTGTAATCCGGCCATGAAAGATCTTCAAAATTACCGATAGATTTTCCTGAACTGATTTCGTTTGCAAGCTTGAGACAGTCATCAATCATTTTATTCAATTCACGAACATCTGAAATGATTTTGAGCGAAACAACTTCATCGACCCAAGTACCACCTCGAGTTGCTATCGCCATAGCTGGCTCCCCATCTTCAAGATAAATACCAATCTCTCCATATTCATTTGCAATTTGATATGGGATTTGATTTCTATAAAACTCTCGTGTTATGTAGTAAGAACCTTCTCTTCTATGAATCTTTACGAAGGTTTCATAAATGATTTTGTTAATTCGAGTCGAGATCACTGAGTCAGCAACAAAAAGTTTTTCGAAATTCTTAATGATTCCCGAAAGCTCACTACTCGGCAAATCTTTTGTTAATACCTGGGAAATTTGAGGATTAAAAGGTTTAGTCAGATTTCTTTCAAGTAATTGCTTATGATGTTCAGGAAAACATTGAGCAACAATTTGAAGTGCATCATTCCATTCTGCTATGGCATATAAATAATGAAAAAGCCCTAAAATCCAAGATATAATCGAACGTGTATCATCAGCTTTGCGAGTAATTCTTGCGTACGCTCTTTGAAATTGTTCAAATATGTTTTCATGCCCCGGCACTAATGTCATTCTTTGAACACGAAAACCATTCAAATTTATTTTTTTTCTGAGCTGGAGTTCATAATTAATTGTTGAGCGTTGTAGACTTTCTTCCGGGGCCATCCAAAAGATCGGAGGCGTGAGGTTAATGCACTTGAGCAATGAATACCGACTAGAAAACGATTGTAATAACCCGAGATAACTGTCAAAACTCATTAAAAAATTATCTTCTCTCATTAACGCTAAATGATCTCTTATGACATGGCGAAGTACGAATGCGTATTTAAACTTCCTTTTCATTGCTGTCGCGTATATTTGTAGTTCTGGAATCGTTTTCGTTACTTCAATTATTGGAGATATTTTTTCAGCCGCGGCAGACGCAACTTGCTCTATTGTTCTTTTTGAGTAGATATGATACACGCCTGCCATCAAAAGGCCAAACGCAAAGCTAATTAGCCCGTTGAGGACATTGTTCAGCCATGGAAAACTTGTGTTGACTTGTAGTATGTCAACCCTCTTAAAAATAATGAATATGAAAACTGGAATGGTAACTGTGAGAATAATCTCTTTGATGAAATCCCAAAACAAATCTTGAAAAGACCGATTACGGGACTTCAGATTTTGTTTTGCCATTGCCAGCGCTCCCCGTTATTGCAAGAAAACAAACCTACCATTTTGGACAGTTTTCAATGACACGGGCTTTGATACATCACCGTTTACATCGAATGATGTTTCGCCGGTAATACCTGGAAATTTCTGAATTCTGTACAACTCATCCTTGATAGACTCAACGTTGTATGAGTTACGTTTTAGAGCTTCGAGAGCTATACAAGCGGCATCATACGCTAAAGCTGCGTAATACGTAGGAGTTTCTTTATACTGCATTTCGTATTGCGTTATGAAAAGTCTGATCTTTTCATTTGACGACGCGGGGTCAAAGTTACCATAGTAAGTGTAAATTATCCCTTCTGCGAGAGCACCGAGTTTCTCGATGTTTCGATTGTCTTCAAAGACGGGAGTAGTGTAAATCTGAAATTTTGCCCCTAATTCAACCATTTGTCTAACAAAGTTGATGATTTCATCGTGCGAGATAATAAAAACTGCATCGGGAGAGATTGATTTTAGTTTGGTTATCATTGACCTAAAATCAGAGTTGCTTTGGCCAAACGAATCTTCAAAGATTAATTGTCCGCCAAGCGCTTGGAATTTATCTTTAAATACTTTGAAAAGGCCTGCACCATAGTCGTTGTTGATATAGACACATGCCATCTTCTTATATCCGAGCTTGTTTACAGCCAATTCCGCTTGTGACGTTCCACCAAATAAATCCGATAACTCATTTCGAAATACGTAGTCTCCAGCAGTGGTCAAAGCGGGTGCAGATGAAGATGGAGTAAAAAGAACCACCTTGTTACTGTCAGCTAAAGGCGCCACCGAAAGAGTTGCTGAACTTACCAATGGACCTAAAATTAGATTGACTTTCTCAAGAGTCACCAGTTTCTGAAATGCAGAAACGGCCTGAGCTGCCTGAGCCTTATCATCCTCCGGCACCAACTTTATTTCAGGCTGCCATTTTTCACGTTCAGAATTTGTTTGCATGACAGCTAATTGAATGGCGTTGAGGGACGGGATCCCATACTGTGCTGCGTCTCCTGTCAACGGCATTATTACGCCAATTTTTATAGCATCACGCCTATGATCTGAACAACTAATATTTGCAATTGCCCCCAAAGCGACAAAAGCAAATAGAAGCATTAGAAAATTTTTCTTATGCATTGTGCACCTCACAAAGTATGTTTTAATTCAGCCACCCTCTTTGTTTACAGATAGAATGGCGGTATCATTTTTCGCCTTGAAGAAGTGACGATTCAAAAATATATAGCCATTTTTCAAAAAGCAAGCCCACACTTAAAAACCTCATCTCGTCACACTCTCCTCACCTGCAACGCCTCCTCCGATACAAATGCTCAAACAAATTTCCCTTGTGCGGTTAATCCTAAGAAACTCTGTTGGTGGGAATGGGGCCGACGGTGAGGCGATCGGCATTCGAAGAAGCGAAAAGTGCTTGAATAAACGTTTCGCTTTCCGAAAAACCCCTCACGCTTTCACCATCAACTGCAAAGCCTGCTGGCGGTAAAGATGCTCGAACAAATTGCCTTCGTGCGGCTGATCCCAAAGAATTTTATTCGTTGGGATCGGTCCGATGTTGAGGCGGTCAACGTTAGGCGCAGAGAAAAGCGCGCGCGTGAACGCCTCGTCTTCTGTTATCGCCGTCAGCACCAAAGTCGTTCCGATGCGTGAGAGCAACTCGTGCTGCGGCGCTTGCACCACGCTGGCAAAGGGAATGGCGGATCATGCGCCATTCTTTTCAGCCAAGTCTCTCTTCAATCCCGCAAACGCGGCTTCTTCCAGATCAATTCGTTCTTGGATGATTCGTTTCAGCCAGTCATTGACATTGGTTTCCCGATGAAGGCGAGCAACAAAGGCAGCACGCAAAGCCAATTCCGAAGGCAGGGACAAAGGGGCCGGTTTGGCTCTGCGAACGCTCACGGGTTTTTCCCATGCAGCGTCGTCATCTGCTTGCGCCACGACGATCCTGTCAATCTCGTTTGCAGATAGGGTTTTATGCTTACGCTTACTTCTCATATCGGCCATCCTGTAATGATACGAACAACATTCTTGGGCTTGAGTTGAAAGATAATTTTTAGTCTGCGTCCTCCGAATGTCCTTCCTGCGAGTTGATAGCGGTCACGATAGGACTTGTTACGGCGCACCTCAAAGCCGGAGAAAAAACACTCAACAGCTTCCTCGAACGTCACACGATGCGCCGCCAGTTCATCACGATCAAAGTCGTATTCAAAATCAGTTGGTTTAAAACGTTGCCAATTTGCCATTCGTGGCCCTATCTAGTGTTTGCAGATCAAGGCTGCACCTCAATAAGGCTGACGAATCAAAAATATATGACTCTTGCCCCAAAAGCAAGCACACCTTGCAAAACCTTTTCGTCATACTTTATTCACCTGCAATGCCCTGCGCCGATACAAATGCCCGAACAAATTCCCTTCACGCTTTCACCATCAACTGCAAGGCGCGCTGGCGGTAAAGATGCTCGAACAGGTTGCCTTCGTGCGGTTGATCCCAAAGAATTTTGTTGGTGGGGATCGGTCCGATGTTGAGACGATCGACATTCGGCGAGGAGAAAAGCGCGCGCGTGAACGTTTCCTCTTCCGTAATCGCGGTCAATACCAAAGTGTTTCCGATACGCGAGAGCAATTCATTCTGCGGCGCTTGCACTACGCTGGCAAAGGGAAACAAAAATTCCACATTGGCCAGCGGATGTTCGGCATCTTCACACCACACCACCGTCGGCAGCAAAAACGTGCAGCCGTCTTTTTCCACCAGCCGTTTGCCGCCACGGTATTTGGCGGTCAAGTCTTCGGCGCCGGAAACGTGAAGCTGTTGCTCGATCATATCATTGATGCGCTGCGCAAATTTTTTGTTGGTGAAGGCGGAGATCTGCGCCTGGGGATCATCCATGGCGCGCGCTTCGATGCCGGCCAAACGCTGCGCGAGCGCCTCGGCGATTTCACGGCCATGCGACGGAACCCAAATGCCGGAAGCATTCAAGCACGACCGCCCGCCATTCGCGGCTATCGAGGTTACCATCACCTCGAGATATTCTTCCCAGCGCGAGATTTGATCTTCGGCAATGATGATTTTACTCCAACCGGGTCCGTGAATTTCCACACGCGGATCTTTAGCCCAGGCGCGCACACTGCTTTGATCTCCGAAAAACATCGACCGGTTGCAGCGCAGCAGAATCTCGGTCGCGCCGGAATGAGCAGAAGGATAATAGTTGAATGCCTCTGCCGGGCAACCTGCGGCAATGAACGCTTGCGCGACGCGATAAGGCGTCCAGGGTTCTTCACGGCCGGGCTTGAGCACGAGCGGAACTTTCAGTGGAATCGCAGGCAGCCACAGCGAATGCACGCCCGGTGAGTTGCTGGGCAAAATTGCGCCGAGCGCATTAGCCTGGCAGAAAAAACTCAGCAAGCTTTCGTTTTTCACGACCCAGCCGGAGTCCAGAATCTCGAGATCGAGGCCGTGCATGAGTCCGTGCAGAATCTCCGGCATTTCAGCCAGCACGCGCCGGATTTTTTCCATGTTGCTGCGGCAAAGCGCATGCGGCATGCCGGTGGTGGCGGACAACTGCAGCACATAATCCTGCGGACTTTGCGAAACGCCGTCAAGCGGCAGTTCGGCATTCATGAAAAAATCTGCCGCGCGGCCGCAGATGTCCAGCAATTCCTTGATGGGAATTTCCTGCAAGCGGCGGCGATGATTTTCAGCCTGCGCCAGGTCTTTGGCAATCACGCCGGTGTTGGCTTGACTGACAACCGCAACCGGCTCGTGATCGCGAAAATGCTTGAGCGGCGCCGTTTCCAGGCTTTTGTAAGGCCGGCCGGCGCGGAGGATGGGAATGTGAATCATCGTTTCGGTTTCAAAAGTTTTTGTTCTTTGTTTGAATCATTGGATAGGTGGAGCGATGGATAGATGGATTGGTGGATTATTGGATTGGTGGATTGTTGGAGACCATGAATCCTTTCATCCAACGATCCACCAATCCATTCGTCCTCCACAGGTTTAATACACGCCAACCACGACTGATTCCTGAAAGCGCGAGAACAAGCGCAAACTACTCACCCCGTCCCATGGATACGGCTCGATCGGCGCGGCGCGTTCGCCTTCATCGCGTTCGAGAAAGCGCGGCATGAAGAATTCTTTCGTCAAGGTCGTGAGCATCACGCGGCCGGTTTCACCATAATCGACGCGTTTATTCGTATCATCGGGATCGACGATTTCGAATACCGCGCGCGGCGCAGGCGGATAATAGGTGATGGCGTAGTTGTCGTTGGGATCGAACGGCTTGTGGCAGGCGAGGCCCATGAGGGTATTGCCGTAGGTCGGCACGAAATCCACGCCGGGCACGAGTTCTTCACGCGCGAAACGGTGAAACTGCGCATTCATCTCCGTGCCGCCGCAGAAGATGCCGGTGATGCCGTATTTCACCAGATTGATTTTCTCACACAACGCTTCCAGCAGCTTGGGCGTGGTGAAAACGCATTTGATATTTTCATGCGCGCGCAAAATGTTCAAACCCTGATCGATGACATGGCGCTTGTATTCATCGAGCTCCTGCCATTTGCTGGCTTTGATGAGCTTGTTGACCCAGCGCGGATCGAGATCGACAAAGAAGGCAATGCCCCCGCGATGCTGCGCGAGATGCTCGATGGAGAGGCGCAAGCGCCGCGGTCCGGTGGGACCGAGCATGAGCCAATCGCTGCCCAAGGGAAAACTCTCCGCTGAGAGCGTTTCGCTGAACAGCTCGTAGTCAGTTTGGAAATCGTTGATGTTGATGCGCGATTTGGGCACGCCGGTGGAGCCGCCGGTTTCAAAAACATAAACCGGCTTGCCCGCCAGACCCTTGGGAACCCAGCGCCGCACTGGCCCGCCGCGCAGCCATTCGTCTTCGAAATGGCCGAGCTTTTTCAAATCATCGTAGCCGTGAATTTCTTTGCGCGGATCGAAGCTCAGTTTGGCGGCAAATTTCAGCCAGAACGGGCACCCGGTCTCGGGACTGAAATGCCATTGCACCATTTCGCGGACGTGTTCATCGAGACGACGCTGCGCTGCGGTGATTTTGTTTGAAAGAGAAGCTGTGCTGTTTTTCATGTTTGCTCATGCAGTAAGGTCAAAATGATTCATCCGGGTTTAATCCTTATGCGGCTTTTTTTCGTTTGCGAGCTTTGGCATACGCCGGCGAATAAGATTCGATCTTGCGCATGGCGTCGCGATCATAGAGCCTCTCGCCGCAATCCGGGCATTCGTGGAATTCGAGGTTCGGAACGGTGTAGGTTTGGCCTTGGAAACTGCGCGTCAGATTCTTTTGAACTTTTTTAATCTTTTTGCTGCCGCAAGTCGGACAAGAGGTTATTTTAATCATGATACTGTCCTCAGGTTAAATCGACCGTTTGGAAGAAATAAGAAAATAGTAAACGTCCTCGCCCGTCCTTTGTGCGAACTTGCCTTTGGTGTAAATGAATAAACCATCCAGGTTGGTGCTTTGAATCACATAAAGGTGTTCTTTGGGCTGACCGCGAAGCGGGCTCTTCGAGCGAAGCGTTTTATATATCGTTACAGCAGTGAGAATAGATTCGACGACATCAGATTCACTAATGCCATCAGCTTCCATCTCCAGGCTGGCCTTTTCACTGAATTCATAACGTCCGGCAAGCACCAATCGTTTGATTTTTACCAATACCTCGCCCGTCACTAGTCTCTCCTCAGCCTTTTAACTTCCGCCCTTCAACTCACTCCCCAATCCCGTAAACATGCTTTTGCCCGCGGATGAAAATCATTCCCTCCGAAATTGCAGGCGTGGCCATGCACACTTCGCCCATGGCATTCGCCGCCAGCAATTCATACGCCGGGCCGGCTTTGATGACGAAAATTTCACCGTCTTCGCTGGTGAAATAAAGCTTACCGTCTGCCGCAACCGGCGAGGCCGTGAAGGCATAGCCGCTGCCCCTGCCGGCAAGACGCTCGCGATAAATTTGCTCGCCGGTTTTGGCGTTGTAGCAGGTCAACGTGCCGTTGTTCGCGCAGGTGTAGAGATAATCGCCGTACGCGATCGGCGTGGGCATGTAAGGCCCGCCGCGCTTCTTGCTCCAGGCGATGTGCGCGTTCGCGGTCGAAGTATCTTGCAGCGAAATGTCGCCGACCGCGCCCAGGCGAATGGCATAAATCGGTTGAATCGGGCGATAGCCGCTGGCGACGAAAATGAGATCATGCGCCACAAACGGCGTGGGCGTGGTAATCTCCGAGTTGCCGGCGAGCCGCCACAGCTCTTTTCCGGTAAGCGGATCATAGCCGCGTACGTAATTCGTGCCGTTGGCGATCAATTCGGCGCGATTCCCGCTTTCATGAATCGTCGGCGTGCCCCAGGAGGGAATTTCATCGCGGTGCGTGCGCCAGACTTCTTTGCCGTCTTTGAGACGATATGCCGCGATGAAGGAATTCTTCTGGATGTCGCATTGCACGATCACGAGTTCCTTATAAATAACCGGCGAGCTGCCGTGGCCCCATTGATAATCGGGGTCATAAAACCAGCCGGAATCGAGCAAGCCGAGATCTTTCTGCCAGAGCAATTTGCCGTTCATGTCATAGCAAAACATTCCTTCGGCGCCGAACAGCGCGACGATATGCTTGCCGTCGGTCGCGGGCGTGGAATTCGCCTGCGTGGCTTTGGTGTGCCGCTTAACTTTCGGCAAGCCCTCGTGCGCGATGCGTTCCCACAAAATTTTGCCACTCTTTTTGTCAAGACTGTAAACTTTCCACGAATGTTTAGAGACATCTTTGTCCGGGGCGACATCGCCGTAAAGTCCGACGCGCAGCACCGCGCCGGTGTCGCTGCTGATCGCGGTGGTGATGAAAATGCGATCACCCCAGATCACCGGGCTGGCATGCGCAAAGCCGGGAATGGCGGTTTTCCATTTGATGTTTGCGCCGTTCTCGGCATTCCACGCCACCGGAGGCGCATTGCCGTCAGCCACTCCCGTCGCATGCAAGCCGCGAAAAGATGGCCAATTTTTTACCGCCGTTGCAGAAATTTTCCCGGCTTTCACAACCGGCGCTGCAACAACTTCCTTTTTCTCCACGGCCATTTCCGGCGCGGCGGCAGCCTCCTCGACTTGGGCTCTTTTGAATGTAAACGTCCGCTCGCCTTGCTTGAGCGTGAAATCATTCGCCTGCTCGTTCGTCAAATTGAACGTGACTTCGATGCCGCTGAATTCCACAGATTTGAAATGCGTGTTGCTGGTCGGCACGTAAGTCAACGCGGGCTGGCCCGGAACGGCGCCGGTGAGTTTGCCTTCGCCGGCAGTGAATGTTATTTCGAGGCCGATGTCATCACTTTTGTATTTGCCGGCATAAATTTGCAGCAACGCCGGCGCAATTTTGAACGCCGCTTCCGTCGCATCTTTGGCGCCCGCGTTTTTCAGCGCTGCGATGATTTCAGCGTTGTCGCTTTTCGCCGCATTTGCCAGCGCCGAGGTTAACGCCTCTTCGCTGAATCCGCCGATTGCCAGCGCAGCCTGAACCATTTCAGCATTGCCGCTCTGGACGCCGGTCGACAAAACGGATTCTTTGCCTTCCGCGCCCTTTTCCAGCATGAGCTTGACGGCGGCGGTGTGGCCGTTGTAGGCCGCCCAGGTCAAAGCCGGCGCATTGTAGAATGTATCTTTCACATTCACATCAGCGCCGTGTTCGAGCAGGACTTTGATGACATCGACGAAGCCGCGATCAGCGGCATACGAAAGCGCGGTGGCGCCGTAACGCGTTTTGGCATTCACTTCCGCGCCTTTGGCAAGCGCGGCTTTCACCGCCAGAGTGTCGCCTTTGCGCGCGGCGGTCCAGAGTTCTTCGTTTAAATCCTGGGCATGAACCGCCAGCGGCAACGCGAACGCGATAATTGATAAAAAAAGTCTACGTCGCAGCATGTTTGGACTCGTGAATGATAAACATCCGTGTTGGAATAAAATTTTAAAAGTCTGAATACCCACGGATTGAAGAAATCCACTGACAAAAGCTTTAGCGGTGGGGTTCTTCAATCCGTGGGACTTCGCCGCCACGGCGGTGCTTCGGTTTTCAGCGTGCCTGAAATTCGCTGTAGAGTGTTGTCCTGAAAAACTATCAAACCCGCGAAGATTTTGAAAGGCAGAATAATGGTTTGACAGAATGATTAAAAAATACTTCACAACCGCCATAAATAAGACGCCTTCGAGAAAAAGCCGCGCTGGGTTTCAAGATAACGATCCCGCGGATTCGATTCCACGTCTTTCTCATACAGCGAGCCGTAGCCCAGATGCAGCACGGTTCCGGGAATATACGTGAACGAGGCGAGGAAGTCCGTGAGCAAGCGCCGGCGCAGCGTGTTGTTTTCAACGATGCCGCGGAAAAACAAATAACGGTTGACTTGATAAGTCAGCCGCAAGCGGGAAATCGCGCCGTCGAAGATTTGCCGGGAAGAAGATTCATCGAACAAATCCGCATACGTGAGCGTGAGATTGGCGTTCAGCTTGTCCGAAGGCTGGTAGATCAGATTCATCAGCGCATCGCTTCTCTTC
>QEVD01000126.1 GCA_003576975.1 Candidatus Zhuqueibacterota bacterium | reverse complement strand
CTGCTTCCGCAGAATTGGTCAGCACAATCTACAAAGCAATAAACCACGCCCTCAATTAAACCCGTCATCGTTTCGGATATGGGTTCACCGAGGGGATACCAATGTTCAACTAAATGGTTTTAGCAACGTGGAAGTTTTGCCTTGTGCCGCTGGAGCAAGACGTCAAATTCAGGACTTCCACCTTCGTAAGGCGGGGACATTGCATAGCCTTTATGCGCAAGCCAATACTGCCGTCGAAACTGTGCAGGTACAGGTTGCCCCCTTAGATGAGCTCGTTAAGGAAAAACAAATTGATTTTGTTAAAATTGATGTGGAAGGCGGGGAAATCGAGGTCCTGAAAGGGATGAGGCAAATTTTGCAATCCAACCCTGCGCTCCGACTAATTGTGGAATGGAATCCTGCGGCATTAAAACGGGCAGGGCACGAAGCCGAGGAATTGCCGAATTTGTTGCAAGCAGCAGGATTTCATGTATCGGTCATCAACGAAGAGACGAAGTGCTTGCAAAGCTTAGAGCAAGTCCTTGATCATATTCGAGCGAACGGGCAACACGACAAGTCGTACTCAAATCTGTTTGCCGAAAAATCAAGAGCGCGTATATAGCAATACTAATTGGAGTAACTCTTGCGAGCACACATAAAAAATCCAATTAATCTTCTGTTCACGAGCGTGGGACGCCGAGTCGAGCTGCTTCGAGCGTTCAAAAGCGCTTATCAAGCTCTGGAACTGGAAGGGCATATTATCGGATTGGACATGGACCCAATAGCCCCGGCGCTAAATGTCGTTGATCGCCCTTATGTCGTTCCGCGTCTAAGTCATCCGAATTACTTGGAAGCATTTCTCCAAATTTGTCGACATGAAAAAATCGATTTGATTTTTCCTTTGATTGATCCTGACATTCCTTTTCTGGCCAAACATCGAGAACGGCTTGTCGAGACCGGCGCCAAGGCCGTGGTTGTCCCCGATGAAGCGGCAACGATTACCACAGACAAATGGCAAACCGGACGTTTTTTTCAGAAGTTGAATTTGGCAATTCCCAAGTCGTGGTTGCCTGAACAATCGCAAGACATTGATGTCGATTATCCCCTCTTCATCAAGCCGCGAAGCGGCAGTGCGTCCAATCATGCCTATAAAGTGAAAAATGAAAAAGAGCTGAAATTTTTCCTGGACTATGTGCCCGATCCGATTATCCAAGAATATCTGGCGGGGACGGAAATAACCAACGATGTCGTTTGCGATTTGAATGGAGAAGTCATTTCCGTTGTCTCTCGGCGACGCATCGAGGTGCGCTGGGGTGAGGTAGCCAAAGGCATCACGGTATACGATCCCAAAGTGACAGAGGCCTGCATCACGATTGCGCAAGCCTTACACGCCATCGGCCCGATTACGGTACAATGCATCATGAAAGACGGTATCCCTTATTTTACTGAAATCAACGCCCGCGTCGGCGGCGGTGCGCCGCTGGGTATCGCCGCTGGAGCGGATTGGCCCAAATGGCTGCTGGTGCGCTATGCCGGCATTCCGATCGAGATTCCACCATTAGGAAGTTATGAAACAGGTCTGCACCTGAGCCGGTTTGACGATTCCTTCTTTTTCACCGAGGCCCATGTTGAAAAGATGGCAAGCTGTCATCTTTGATCTCGATGATACGCTTTATGCGGAGCGTGATTATGTTCTTAGCGGCTTTCGCGCTGTGTCCCTTTGGGCTGAAGCTCACTTGGGCGTTTCTGCTGACGAGGGTTTCGTTGAGTTGAAGGCGCTATTTGACCAGGGAGTACGCGGAAACACCTTTGATCGCTGGCTCGCCACCCACAGCGTTCAAACGAACGGCACTGCCCAAAGGCTGGTCGAAGTTTATAGAAGCCATGAACCCACCTTAACGCCGTTTGCCGAAGTTCCCGCCCTACTTTTGTCATTGAAAAAAACATTTCGCGTGGGACTGCTCAGCGATGGATATCTTGAAGTTCAGCAACGCAAACTTTGCGCTTTAAAGCTTGCGCATTATTTCGACGCCCTCGTCTTTTCGGACGAATGGGGACGCGAGGCCTGGAAACCTTCGGTGACGCCCTTTTCAGGAATTCTGGTGCGTCTAAAGACCGATGCCAGCACCTCAATTTATGTCGGCGATAATCCGGTCAAAGATTTCCTCGGCGCGCGCGAGCTTGGTATGTTCACGATTTGGATTAAACGGTCAGAGGGAATTTATGCTTCCATGCAGCCCCCAACAGCAAAACATGCGCCCGATCTCACGCTGAAGTCTTTGGATGAATTGCAGACCTTTCTTGCCCAGTAGATTCACCAATAGAATTACAAAGAGACCTTAGCCAGCCAAACTCAAAAGCAAAAGCGCACGCAAAGACGCAAAGAATACGCAAAGGTTTTCTCTGCGCGTAACTTTGCGCCTTCGCGGCTTTGCGTGGAATTCTTTTCTTCTTTACCCCTTGCGCATTCTCCAAGTCGTCCAAAAACCGCAACGCCGTGGCGCCGAAGTCTTTGCCTTTCAGCTTAGCCAGGAGCTGAGACGGCAAGGTCATCAAACACGCATGGTCTACTTGTATCCGCATAACGAAACCTGCGCTCTGCCGTTGGATCATGGTGATTGCATGCTGAACGGCAATCCGAATCACCCATTTGAAAAATTTCCGGGCATCAACCCTTTTTTGCTGCGCCGGCTTTTGCATGCCATTGATGAGTTTAAGCCGGATGTCGTGCAGGTTAACGGCGCACGGACGGTGAAATATGGCGCGTTTGCCAGCTACTCATGCCGTGACGCTCCTTGGGCTTTGATTTACCGCAATATCGGCAATCCCAGCGATTGGCTTCACGGTTGGCATTACCGGGCTTTTTATCAGAAGTTGGTAATGCCCAGATTGCACGGTGTTGTTGGTGTCAGCCGCAAAACGTTGCAAGCCGTCAAAGATTTTTATGGGATTTCCGTTCCCATGAAAAATATTCCACGCGCCGTTGACCCGGCGAGCCTCGTACCGGCGGCCTCGCGTGATGCCATGCGCCTTAAGACCAAAACCCCGGCTGATGCGCCGTTGCTGATCTTTGTCGGCAGCCTGACGCCAGAGAAACGCTTAGATCGCCTTTTGCGCCTGGCGCAACAGGTGCGCTTGCAAATGCCAAAACTTCATCTGTGGTTGATTGGATCTGGTCCACTGGAATCTACTTTACAGCAGCAAGCAAATTCTCTCGGCATCGCAGAGATTGTGAGGTTTTTGGGCGTACAAAGCAACGTGGCGGATTATCTCAATGCAGCCGATCTTTTTGTGCTTACCAGCGATACCGAGGGAATCCCCGGGGTGATATTGGAAGCCGGTTTATTAGGTCTGGCGGTAGTGGTCACTCGTGTCGGTGGCGTTCCGGAATGCGTTTTGGACGGAGACACCGGCGTGCTGGTTGACCGGCAGGATGAGCAGAGATTGGCCGTGGTCGTTTGCGACTTGCTGCATGATTCAGCCAGAAGGCGTAAGCTGGGAACAAAGGCAAAGAGTTGGGTTGGAGCGAACTTCACGATCGATAAAATTGCCGGCGATTATGTCGATTTTTATCGCCACGTCCTGACATTTCGCCACCGACGCGCCCCGGCTATTGGCGCATTGCAGCGTGAATTGGCGTGACCGGTGAAAAGACTTAAAATCCTATTTGTGATCGACAGCCTGGGCGGCGGCGGTACGGAGCGGTCGCTGGCTGAATTGTTGCCATTTTTGATTCAGGCAGGCTTCACGCCGATTATTGCCTGCTTTTATCATCGAGAAGGGGTTGAAAGCGAGGTCATCCGCCGGGGCATTGACGTGCGTTTCCTCAAAGGCAGGGGATTGTTCACGTGGGTGAAACAACTGCGTCACCTTATCAAAATTGAGCAACCGGACATTGTCCATACGATGCTTGCAAATGCTAACCTTGCCGGCCGCATGGCAGCCATTGGAAGTCCCACCGTCGTTATCAGCAGTTTGGTCAATACCCCTTATTTGCCGGTGCGCTTTCGGGATCCGAGAATCAATGTCCTGAAATTCCGGTTGGTGCAATTGATTGATGCCGTGACCAGCCATTTGCTCACGACACATTTTCATGCGGTTTCACAGGCTGCCAAAGATGCTGCGGTCTCATCTTTAGGGCTTGCACCGGAACGCATCACGGTTGTTGAACGTGGGCGTGATCCGAATCGTCTTGGTTTGCCCAGTGTTGAGCGACGCTTGCAAGCCCGGCAGCAGCTTCAGCTTGCCGAACAAGACGAGGTTATCGTTAATATCGGAAGCCATGAATATCAAAAGGGGCAGAAATACCTGCTCGAAGCTTTCGTCGCGCTTTCTTCCGTTCATCCTCGTCTCGTGCTCTTGGTCGCCGGCCGTCAAGGTAATCTGACGAACGAGTTGGAAAATTTTAAAGAGCACTTGGGTCTCAACGGCCAGGTTCGATTTCTCGGCCACCGCCAGGATGTCGCCGAAATTCTCGCCGCCGCTGATCTCTTTGTGTTCCCTTCCCTGTATGAAGGACTTCCAGGCGCTGTGCTCGAGGCCATGGCCCTTGGTTTACCCATTGTTGCCTCTAACATCGCTCCTGTTCGAGAAGCCGTCGAAGAAAACCGCAATGCTATTTTGGTTGCACCGACCTCTTCAGCAGAATTGGCAAAGGCAATAGCAGCACTGCTTGATGATCGCGACAAAGCGCTAGCTTATGGCCGGCACAGCAGAAAAATTTTCGAAACACGATTTACTTTGCAACAGAGTGCTGAGCGCATGATTGAGCTTTATCAGAAAGTAGCCGCTCTTAAGTGAAAAAAGTAAAGCTCCAAAACGAACATTCCAAAATTCTAATATTGATCAAAGGCCTCGGCCTCGGTGGCGCCGAGCGTTTGATTGTCGATTCCCTGCCATATCTGAACCGAGAGCAGTTTGATTATGAGTTTGCTTACATGTTGCCGTGGAAGGATTTTTTAGTTCCTACTATTACAAAAGCAGGCTTTCCGGTCCATTGCCTCGGCATGCAGAAGACCTGGCATTTCCCTTTGATGCAGCGGCGCTTGCAAAACCTAATACGAGAACGCAGATTTGATTTGATCCACGCTGATTTGCCAGTGACCGGTATTTGGGCCCGCCTGATGGGCCGCAGATTCGGCATACCGGTGATTTACACGGAGCACAATCTTCAGGAGCGCTATCATCCGCTGACCCGGCGCGCC
Source organism: Candidatus Zhuqueibacterota bacterium (assembly GCA_003576975.1). Classification (GTDB taxonomy): domain Bacteria; phylum Zhuqueibacterota; class Zhuqueibacteria; order Zhuqueibacterales; family Zhuqueibacteraceae; genus Coneutiohabitans. The sequence continues at coordinate 17,473 of QEVD01000126.1, read as the reverse complement.
AATGCGCTGACCTTTGGCTGGAATGAATGCGTGTTGGCAGTTTCAGAAGAAGTGGCGGCCTCCATCAATCGTTTCGGTTTAGGAAGAAAGACCAAAGTAAAAACTTTGCTCAATGGCGTGCCGGTCGAGCAGGTTAGGACCGGCGGTATTTCGCCGCCAGAAACGCCTGCAAGATTGGCTCGAAGTTGCCAGTCGAATTGTGCAACAGCAAGGTAACGTTACTTTCCTTCTCGTCGGACATGGACCGGAAGAAGCGATGCTGCGGTCGAAGATCAGCGAATTGGGGATAGAAGATCGCGTCGTGATGCCAGGCTTTCGTCGGGATGGAAGGCGAGTCATGGCGTTGATGGATGTCTTTTTGATGACCTCGGAATTTGAAGGCCTGCCGATGGCTCTATTGGAAGCGATGGCTTTGGCTAAACCGGTGGTTGCTACCTCAGTCGGCGGCATTCCAGAATTGGTGAAGAATGGAGACGAGGGTTTTCTAACCCTCGTCGGTGCGGTGGATGAGTTGGCAGGTTATGCGACCAAACTTTTGGGTGATCCTCAACTGCGCCTCCGTATGGGTGAGCGAGGAGCGGTCAAGGTGGAGGAGAATTTTCACATCAAGCATCGGGTGAAGTTTATCGAGGCGCTTTATTGGGAAGTTTTGGCTGAGAAAAGAAGAACGGGAGATGGGGTGAGAGGGCGAAAAGAAGGGACGAGAATATATGTTCACGGATGAACAGAGGGAGGCAATATGGATAGGATAAACGCATAGATGCTCTCGGCTGAACTCAGCGCTTCATCAAATTCCTCCTGGCTTGGATGAAGAACATCGCCTGGATAGCGATAGGTTGTCGCATAGGGAGTGAGCAATTCAGCCGTACTCTGCAAATCTGAGAGCCGCTCGTTATAGCGCAGGGCTAATTCGATAAGAAGTCTCAAGTCGTGGGTTTTCTCAAATCTCTGGTCATGAAAGACAAGGAACGCTTTGATAGCTTTTTCGGCAGCTTGTTGGCAGTGATAGATGGCCGTGTCCAGGATGATTTCAGGCTCACGAACAAGCTTCCGCGCGGTCGCCAGATCATTTTGCGCCTTGACCAGCCAGGCATTGACCAGTTCTCGCTTTGCTTCATCCATACAGCACTCGCCCTCTTTCCATCACTTCGCTTATGAGAGAGGCATAAACGCGTTGCCCACGCTCGATCTCGGCGCGCGTATGCACGAGAATATCGATGGGGGCAGGTACACCTCGCAGGGAACGATAAGCACGAGTCGCCCGCTTGGTGGGTGTTTCATTGCTTTGGGGTACAATCACGAGCAGATCGATATCACTGTCTTCTCCAGGTTGTCCCCACACCTGCGATCCAAAGAGCAAAATTTTGTCGGGATGCAGCTCATTTACAAGCCGATGCGTAATCTCTGCAAGAAGTACCTCGTTAGTCTTACTCATTTGAGTCTGCCTGGGCTTCAGAGGTTATGATTTTTGTTTTCATGGTTCTGAATCATGTTGCGAATATAACAAAAAATTCGATTAAAGCAATTCTCATCCTAATATTTTTCGTTCATGTCTAAAAGCACAGCAGAGACTCCCGTTGAGCGAAACGCCAGCCCCCCGGAACAAACAGATCTCCGCATCTGCCGGTACAACGCCAAAGCGATCCCAGAGGTGTTGAAGCTGGTGAAAGTTACGCTCGGCAATGAGGGAGCGGTGCGCAAAACCGAGGCCTTTTGGCGCTGGAAGCATGAGGACAATCATTTCGGCTCCTCTTATGGCTTGTATGCCAGCGATGAAACCCAAGCACTGGCCGTCGGGCTGCGGGTGTTGATGCGGTGGCAATTCTGCACGAAGGACGGGCAAATGTTGCGTGCAGTTCGAGCGGTAGACACGGCCACGCATCCGGCGTATCAACGGCTGGGCATTTTTTCCAAGTTAACACGGCAAGCCGTTGAGGATTTGAAGCAAGAGGGCGTGGATTTGATTTTCAACACGCCAAATGCGCAGAGCCTCCCCGGCTATCTCAAAATGGGCTGGCAGGTTGTAGCCAAATGGCCGCTTTATATTCGCGTCTTGAAACCGATACGAATGTTGTCCCGGCGCTTTAAATCCATCCCGGCTTCGCAACAGATCATCAAATTCGAGGCGTTTTTTGCCCCGGGCATCATGACCTGGCAGGCTTTTGCGGAGCGTTACGGAGAGGATATTTCTAAGCTGGTGGTGAATTGGGAGCAACAGCGCCAGCAGGCCGGCTTGCGAACGCTTAGAGATTTCGACTACATTCAGTGGCGCTATGGCCAACATCCTCATCTGACTTATGGATTTTATGCATTCGAGCATGCCGGTCGACTGGCCGGATTCGCCATCCTGCGGCCGAATTGGCGGTATGGCTGGCAAGAGATCGTATTAACCGAGTTGTTTTTGCAGCAGGCGGATATAAAGTTGGGGAGAAGCTTTCTCAAACACCTGATCAAACAACTGCGCGGCGATTATCTGGTAACGCACTTTTCCGCGCGCACGTTTGAAAAAGCCTGGTTGCTGCGAGCCGGTTTTTTGAAAGCCCCGAGGCAAGGCATGACCTTCACCATTAACCCTTTGAGCGCGCGTTCCCAAGGTGCGCTTGCCGCGGCGGCGTGGGATTTGACCCTGGGCGATTTGGAAATTTTCTGATGGAACGCCATCTCTCCTCGCTCAATCTCCTGAGCCTGATTTTCTTCATCATGGCCTTTGCCTGGCTGGTTCCACCCGCAGAGTGGATTCCCGCGCTGGCCTATATGGCATTTCTGATCCTGATTGGAAAGTTTTTATACGAGCAGGTGCTCAAGCCGCATGATTCAACGTTTTCGCCTGCGCTTTTTTTTCTCGCCTTCATGGTCAAAATGCTCGGCGGCGTTTCCCGCTACTGGATGGTTTTGGATCTTTATGGCCGCGGCGATGCCTTGCGCTATCATTGGGAGGGCCAGGAATTTGCAATATCCTTTGCCAAATTTGATTTTTCAATATTTGGCGCTATACAAACCGGCACAGCCTCCATGAGCGCAGTTACCGGCCTGCTTTATACATTTTTGCCGGTAAGCTTGTTCGGCAGCTTTCTTTTTTTTGCAGCTCTGGCGTTTGCCGGCAGCATACTTTGTTACTGCGGTTTTCGCGTGGCTTTTCCGCAGACAAATCCGAGCTTATACAGAGTCCTGATGTTCTTTCTTCCCTCGGTTTTCTTTTGGCCCTCCAGCTTGGGCAAAGACGCCTGGATTTTCTTTGGCAGCGGCTTTGTCGCTTATGGTTTGGTCAAATTTACGCGGCTGAACCAGATTTCCGGCTTGGTGACAATGGGAATCGGCTTGGGGCTGATCGGCTTAATCCGGCCGCATATCTCGGCTTTCATGATGTTGAGCCTGGCCGTGGCGTATTTGCCGTTCTTGTTTCGCAGCGCCAGAAACCCGCAGCATTTGCTTTCGTGGCTCGTGGGTGGAAGCATAGCCGTGGTCATGGGCATCTATGTCCTGCAATCCGGTTCAGACTTTTTGCAGGCGCGCGGCCTTGAAGAGATCAGTGAGGCGGGTATAGAACAGTATTACTACCAGCGCCAGCTTTCGACCTATGGCGGAGGTTCACGTTTTGCGCCAGGCGTTGTTCTTGGCTTGGCCGGCATCGTTGGCGCGCCGGTGATCGTGTTGTTGCGGCCTTTCCCCTGGGAGGCGCACAATCCACAGGCGATGATAACCGCTTTGGAATCGATGTTCTGGCTGGGCATTTTTTTCTATCGCGGCAAGGTCTTTCTCCAGCGCATGCGTACGATTGCCGTGGATCCATTGGTGGCCTTCTCTTTTGTCTACAGCTTCATCATGATTGTGTCGCTGACGACGATCGGCAATTATGGGCTATTGGCGCGCCAGCGGGTGTCGTTGCTGCCGTTTATGTGGATGCTGTTTGGATGAATCTTCTCGCCCGCAAACTTTTGAAAGTTCCGTTGCTGATGAGCGAAGTGATCAAGCCCAATCCTCCAGCGGGCTGTGCCTTTCTCATCTATCACAGCGTCGCCGGCAATTTGAATTTTGAGCTGGATTTGCCGGTCGCGTTGTTCCGCCGGCAACTGGAATTTTTGGCGCGCCATAACTGCGTCATTTCCTACGACGAAGCTCTCCGAGTCCTGCGAGCAAAGCGTCAAGCCCGGGCTGATGCAGTGGTTTTGACCTTTGATGACGGCTTTGTCAATTTTTACACGCACGTCTTTCCAATTCTTCGCGAGTTTAATTTGCCGGCAACATTGTTTGTCACCACCGGTTTTGTCGAGACCGGTATTCCATATCCACTTCTGCATCATACTTCCGGTGCCGAGATCAAGCCCGTCACTTGGGAGATGCTGGGAGAGATGGTCAGTTCGGGCTTGGTGACCATCGGTGCGCATACGCATACCCACGTTTATTTAGATAACGAACCCGAAGACAAAGTCATTGAAGAATTGGCGATTCCCCAAGAGTTGTTTCGCCAACGCCTCGGCATTGAGATACGCCACTTTGCCTATCCCAAAGCATTATGGAATCCGGCGGTGGAAAAGCTGGTGGCAAAATATTATGCTTCGTCGGTGATTGGCGGCGGCTACAAAGCCACGCCAGATGGTTTCAATCCCTATCGCATCCCCCGCGTGCCGATTCGTTGCAGCGACGGTTGGTTTTTCTTTCTGGCAAAAAAGCGCGGTTGGCTTGCGGGGGAGGAAGCGCTGTATGTGAAGGTGAGGCAAAAAGCAAACAGCAAACTGCAAAAGGCAAGCGTGACAGCTTGGATAGGAAAATAATGTTTCTCAGCAACCCACCGATTACTGCGCCACATACCAACTCGATGCAACATTCCCTCACCGCGCTGGCGCGATTATATGAGCGTCACGGCACGCTGGACGCGCTGCTGCAAGCTGCGGCGCAAATCACGGCAGAGGCATTGACGGTGGCGTATTGCGGTATCGCGTGGGTGGAGGATGACCGGACAAAGTTCCGGATGCGCGCCGACTTCGGTGCAAACGGCGTTAACGGGCATGCGGAAGACGCCGTTCGTCTCGTGGCCGCAATGATACATGAGAACGGCCATGTGATGCCGGCAAATCATGGCACCGGCAACGAGCTGGCATATGTTAGCCATAACGAAAATATGCTGGCCGCGCCGTTGCATGTGAAGGAAAAATTAGTTGGCTATCTCGTGATCATGGATGTTAAGAAATGCACTAGCGCTGATGAATCACTGCTCGCGACGCTCAGTGCACACACTGGTTTCGCCATTGAAATGCACAACATGCGGCAAATGCTGGCTTCTTCATATCTTGTCAAGACGCTGGGATTGGGCAAGAAAAAAGGCGTTTCCGGACAAAACGGATTCAACTCGCATATGTTGACTGCTGTTGCAGAGCCTGAGAAGGTCGCGACCATTATTGCCCGCACATTTTATAAAGACCTGCGCAAAGCCGGGTTTGAGTCCGGGCAGATTTTGACCGTGGCAACCGAGCTTATTGGCAACTTGACCGAGGCTTTGCATAAGACCAATGTTAAAACGAAATCACAACCAACGAAACCCAAAATCCAAATGAATTCTGAATCTCAGGTTCCAAAGCCCGATACAGAAGATGCGTGCGAGAGCTTTGGCATTGGCTCTTGAGGGTAATTTAAGGTTTCCACATCTCAAACCGCGAATGACCGCTAATAAACGCGAATTAGAAATATATTGGAGCAGTTGCGATTTAAATTCATCCCGACACCCCTTTGTCTCTTCCTAAAGTCGCACACATCACCACCATCGATCTTTCGTTGCGCCATCTTTTGCTCAATCAGATGCGCAGCATTCAGCAGGAGGGATACGAGGTATTTGGCATTTCGGCATACGGCGCGAATGTGCCGGCGCTCGAAGCCGCCGGTATTCGGCATATCGCCGTTAATATCACGCGCAACGTTACGCCGCTGCAAGATCTAAAAACGCTGTGGCAGCTTTATCGCGTCATGAAGCGCGAACGTTTTACTATCGTTCATACCCACACACCAAAGCCAGGCCTGCTCGGCCAATTGGCGGCGCGTATGGCCGGCGTTCCAATTGTGATCAATACCATTCACGGGTTTTATTTCCACGAGCATATGCCGGCAAAACAACGGCGATTTTATATTCTGCTCGAAAAAATTGCAGCGCGCTGTTCTGATCTCATCTTGTCGCAAAACCGCGAGGACATGCACACGGCGCTACGGGAAGGCATCTGCGCCGCAGCGGCGATCAAGCATCTTGGGAACGGCATTGATGTAACGCGGTTCGACCGCAGCCGCTTCAGCGCGAAACATCTTGAGCACAAACGCCGTGAACTGGGTTTGCCCGATGGTGCTAAAGTGGTGGGATTGGTCGGTCGGTTGGTAGCCGAGAAGGGCATTCTTGAATTCCTGCAAGCCGCCCGCCGTGTTCATGAGCAGATTCCTGCGACGCGCTTTCTCTTTATTGGGATGATAGATCATGAAAAATCCGATGCGGTGCAGCCGGAAATTTTTCGCGACTACGGATTGGCCGACGCCTGTATTTTCGCCGGCTGGCGCCAGGATATGCCAGAGATGTATGCGCTGATGGATGTCTTTGTTCTGCCTTCGCATCGCGAGGGCTTTCCGCGCGCGCCGATGGAGGCCTCAGCGATGGAAGTGCCGTGCGTGGTCACGGACATTCGCGGCTGCCGGGAAGCAGTTGAGCATAATCGCAATGGCTTGATGGTTCCCTTGCGCGATGTTCAGGCGTTAGTAGATGCCATGATGGCTTTGCTCACCAAACCAGAACTCGCGCGACGCATGGCCAGAGAGGGCCGGCGCATGGCTCTGGAGCGCTTTGATGAGCGCATGGTTTTTGAGAAAGTCAAAAGCGAATATCGACGTTTGCTGAGAGCGAAGGGATTCACGGTGAATGATGCGCCCTCGGGCGCCAATGCAGACATGCAGGAATCCCTTGCGTTACCGCGTCTTCGGCAAACGACTGTTTGATCTAACGCTCACTCTGCCGGCGCTGCTCTTGGCTTTGCCTCTTATGTCAGTGCTTGCAATTTTGGTGCGCTTGAAGCTCGGTGCGCCCATTCTTTTCCGGCAGCTACGTCCCGGTCGAAACGGCTCGCCGTTTACGTTATTGAAATTCCGCACCATGTTACCGGAGCAGGATGCGCGAGGAAATCTTTTGTCCGAAGCTGAACGTTTGACGCCATTCGGCCGTTTTTTGCGCGCGGCCAGCCTGGATGAATTGCCGGAGTTGATCAATGTGTTGCACGGCGAAATGAGCTTGGTTGGGCCGCGTCCTTTGCTGATGAAATATCTCAGCCGCTATACGCCGCAACAGCGGCGCCGGCATGAGGTTCTTCCGGGCATCACCGGTTGGGCGCAGGTTAACGGACGCAATGGGATAACCTGGGAGCAGAAGTTTGCCCTTGATGTTTGGTATGTCGATCATTGCTCGTTGTGGTTGGATTTAAAAATACTGGCCAAGACATTGTTGACCACCATAAAGCGCGAAGGCATCGCGCACCCAACGCACACCACCATGCCGGAATTTCAAGGCGTCTTGGATAGGCGCCCCGCGACGATGCAACCCGAAGTTCGTTACGAACAAGACAATCTTCAAATGAACTGACGTGATAAGCGGCACTGATCATTTTTGGGCTTCCGCAATTGTATTCTTTGCCTGTAATGATTGCATATTTTTAGAGGGAACATTTCTTTTTCTCGCCTCATTCGGCTGTTACTCGATTCGTACTTCTCAAAACAGCGCTAACTATTCTCTGCAAGATCGCGCGTTAGCCATTCCTGGCACAGCGGCTATCCGCACATTTGTTTGGGGACTATTCGCATGAAGACTCAAATCACCATGTCAGCGCCGGACATTACTTCTCGGGAGATCTCCGCGGTTGTCGAAGTCTTGGAATCCTCGAGCCTGAGCATTGGCCCTCGCCTGGAGCGCTTTGAAACCGAATTTGCGCGCTATCATGGTTTGACCAAAGCCGCCGGCGTCAGCAGCGGCACTGCCGGTCTGCAACTTTGCATGATTGCCAGCGGAGTCGGTGAAGGCGATTTTGTGCTGACCACGCCGTTTTCATTCATCGCTTCCAGCAACTGCATTCTCTATCAACGCGCCATTCCCGTCTTTGTTGATATCGATCCTGAAACCGGCAACATGAATCCTGCGCTTGCCGTCGAGGCGATAGAAGCTTTTGCCGCAGGAAATCATGAACGGCAAGCTTGGTTGCCGCGGGCATTGCGCGGTACGGCTAATGGCAAAACGGCGGGCAACGGCGCTTTAAAGGCTGTGGTTGTGGTGCATGCCTTTGGCCAACCCTGTGAAATGACGCCGGTGCTGGCGGCAGCTCATCGTTTCGGCATACATGTGATCGAAGATGCGTGCGAAGCGATTGGCGCAGAGTATCGCGGCAAGAAAGCCGGCACCTTCGGCGATGCAGCCGTGTTTGCTTTTTATCCCAACAAGCAAATGACCACGGGCGAAGGCGGCATGATTGTGTATCGCCGCGAGGAATGGGATCCGCTGTTTCGTTCCTTGCGCAATCAAGGCCGGGACATTTTCGATGCCTGGCTTAACCACAGCCGCCTGGGCTATAACTACCGTTTGGATGAAATGAGCGCGGCGCTGGGGCTGGTGCAGTTGCAACGCCTCGAAGAGCTGCTGGCCAAACGCGCGCGTGTGGCTGCCTGGTACGGCGAGCATCTGAAAGGGATGCCGCTGCTCAAGCCTCTTGCCTTCTCGCCCACCACGACGCGCATGAGCTGGTTTGTATATATCATTCGCCTGTCGCCCGAGATCGATCGCGACCGCTTGATGGCGCGGCTTGACGAACAAGGCATTCCCACCCGGCCTTATTTCACGCCGATTCACTTGCAATCATTTTATCGCGAAAAATTCCATTATCGGCCGGGCGACTTTCCTCAGGCGGAAACGGCGGGCAGAACGTTTCTGGCCCTGCCATTTCACGGCAAAATGAGTGAGGAGCAAGTGGCAACCGTGTGTGACGCATTAAAGAAAGAACTGCCCCATGCCGCTTTGCGCAAGCGAAATCAGGTTTATCTCGATCATGCTCATGCGCAAGCAGCATCTTTATCGACTTGATCTGTTGAGTTGGCTCATGATGAAAATGTCACGTTTTGTTTTTGCCGTCATTTTGATGTTAAGCGCCCATCGCATGGGCTATGCTCAAGTTGGCCTGGGAGGATTCAACGCCATTATGACGGCGCCGACTGCGCAGGTGATGCCGGACGGTTATGCCGCGCTTGGCTTTGGCTTCATCCCCAGTCCTTACACGCTTTATGAAGGCCCGGAACGCGACAATCTGGCTTATTTTGCCAGTATTGGATTTTTGCCTTTTTTAGAAATCGGGATTCGAGCAACGTTGTCGCTGGATACGGATCATCCCAGCATCGGCGATCGCATGTTGAGCGTGCGTGCGCAGCTTCTTAAAGAAAGCAGCCGCTTTCCAGCAATCGGGGCCGGTTTGCATGACATCGCCGGTTTGTTGGATCGGGCCGAAGGCACGAACAACTACTTCACGGCGCTTTACCTCGTTGCCACCAAAACCAGGCGTTTGTCTGAACCTTTTTCGTTGGAGGCGACATTGGGATATGGCGTGGATTGGATTCCAGCGCCCTCGCATGAATTTGATGATTTATTCGGCGGCGCCAGCCTCGGTTTCCGTGATATGCTATTTCTCAAAGGCGAATATGATGCACGACGTTTCAATGTTGGTCTGAGCGTGAAGTTGCGCGAGTCGATAACTGTAAACCTCGTGTTGATCGATGGCAACAAAGTGGCTTATGGCGCCAATATCAGAACGCGTCTGTGAAACTCCGCATGAATACAGCACGAAACACCATCATGAGTAAATTTCTTTACCAAATCGGTTGTTTGATGGCTTGCTTTGTCTTTGCTGTACCAGTTTTTTCTGATGATGAAACTGAAATAACCGGACGGCTGACCCAACAGCTCGTTGAAGATGGTTTTGAGAACGTTGCGGTTCTGCAAGCGGGCAAAGAGTTGATCGTCACTTATGAAAACCGCAGATATCGTGATGAGTTGGCAGCGGCGAGAGAAGTGATCGCGGGCATTCAAGCGGTAGCCAGAGAAGCGCTGGAAGTGATCTTGATTCCACAAAATCGCATGATTCCTTTGATAGCGATTCGCGCTGCCGTGACCCAGCAGCGATTGCCGGCGAACGGTGAGCTTTCGGAGGCTCGGTTGGAAGTAAACCTCAATTTTGAATCCTACTGGAGTAGAATTAAAACGCTGCCGCGCACGAATGTTTCGACCGGGAAGCTTGATCTCGTGTTGCATCCGCAATTCAATGTGGCGTTTGCCAGTTATAACAATCCCGTTGCGACCCAATTCAATGTTGCTCCCGCGTTGCAGACGAGTCTGTGGCCGGGGATGGCATTCTTCGCACAGCTTATCATCCCACTGCAAAACGAGCTTGAGCGCGAAGGCGATTACATCCGTCCCGGACTGGTGACAATCAATCAGGTTTTGCGCTTACCGCAAGAGGTTTTTGTGTCCGGTAGCCTGGGGTACTTTACGCAGGAACGATTTGGCCTCGACCTCGATGTCCAAAAATACTTCTTCAACGGCAGAGCCGCAATCGGCGCAAATTTTGGCTATACCGGCCACGCTTCCTATTTCAAGGGCGTCTGGTCTTATTCCGGGATAAATCATCAAACCATGTTTCTAAATTCTGAAATGCGGATTCCGCGTTGGGATTTGGCTCTGCGCGCGTCGTATGGCAAATTTTTATATCAAGACACCGGCTGGCGCGTGGATTTGATGCGCCAGTTCCGCGAGGTGGATTTCGGATTTTTTCTGTTACGCTCCGCAGCCGAAACGAATACGGGATTTTATTTTTCCGTGCCGATTTTCCCCCGCAAACATCTTGCGCCGCGCAGGGTCAGAATACGAACTGCCGATTATTTTTCCTGGGAATACTTTTATAAGGGTTTTCCGGAAAGCGGAACGCGCTATCAAACCGGCAACAGCCTCAATGATTTCATGAAAAGGTTGCACCCCGATTACGTGAACAATCAAATCCGCCACAGCAATCGTTGGGGATCACTTCATTAAACGCTGCAGGCATGATTTGAAAAGCCGTTTCTGTGCAAATGAAAAGGAGGTGAGCAACAAGCCTGACAACATCTTTGGCGCTGCGCCGTTCCTGTGAGCGCGACCACCTTTTGGAGGTTGGCAATCGACATCGGTAGCCCCGGTTTGTTCGGCCACGTCTAAACCACGGCTGAACACTGCCGAACGTGACTGTCAAAACTCATCAACAATACCTCCCACGATGAAATAAAACTACTAGGCGATCATCATTTATCCACAGAAAAGGCCTGACCTATGAAAATGCAAAAACTCCTCCGATTTTTTGCGCCTATCGTGATTATGGTAGGTGCAGCCGTGACCTGGTGGGCGTGCGAATTTGAGCGAACGATCGACCATGCCGGCCCCTCCGATCCCCTCAATGTAAAGCTGACCCAACTCCTGGACGAATTGGCAAGCAGCAAATCCCAGAAGGAAGCCGAACAAGCCATCACGCGCTTGCTGGAAAAGACCGGCGTCGGTTTACCGGTGAAGGGCAGTAAATATACCGAAAATCTATTGCACGATGATTATGTCTCGGAGTTGGCCCAGGAGCATTTGCGCCATCTGCGCGGCGAGGAAACTACGAATTGGGGCGAAGCCTTCAAGTTCGAGACCCTGGCGTCTGATCATGAATGGGATGCTGCCATCGGATTCGAAAGCGTGACAGCCCGGCTTCAACAGCAGGCCAGCGCCGCTTTGGCGGACCCGGAAAGTCCCAACCATGCGTTGTTATTGGCCATGGTTCTTCCGGATAACGTTATTCCTGAAGCGATTGCAGCGCCCGCGCCCACCGCTTTGATATCGCCGGTGCAAGAATTCCTGTTCGAAGTTTGGATGGAACACGAATACACGCCTGCCAGCGTTTTGCAAAAGGACGACCGGACGTTCGAATTTACCGTCAAAATCGTTCACTGTGACGGGGGTAAAACCAAGATTACCCATGAAGAGCTGAGAACCAATTACGACCATCGTAAAACGAAAGACTGCCTGCAAAAGGTTAGGAGCCGGTACAAAGCGGACCGGAAAAAATGTTTCAAGGATTACGAGAAATGCCTGAAGAAGAAAAAACTCGATGATGACGATTTCAATTTGGAGTGCTGCCTGGCTTTGCAGCAATGCCTGGCTGCGGCGCTGGAAAAAGCCAAAGAAGATATCGATGATTGCCTCGCAGGCCATGATCAAGGAAAAGGCGGCGATCACAAAGGGAAGAAATAATGTTGTGGCCCCGCAAATGAGATCGTCCGTCAACTACAACTTGTCACTCTTGCTGGTTGTTAAGAGTGCTGTTTTGTCGTGCGATGGACAAAGATGGGGCGGTATGCCCTGGCACGCGAGGTGTGTTAAGCGTTTGCGTTTGGCGTTTTGGTTCAATCGTTTCAGAGTCTTGCTTCTGGCTTTATCTTGGGATTCACCAACATGAACGAAATGATGACCGGTTTGTTTGTCAAAATGAGAGACAAGCAAGCCAGCCGGGTTTCACTTGAGGAGTTGACGGTCCTGGTACGCCAAGGCAGCTTTGGCAAGGACGATCAGGTTTGGAATGAAGAGCTAAGCGATTGGGTACGCGCCGAAGATACGCCGGAGTTAAGAGATTTTTTTTATCGGAAGGAGGGCCGCGGCGAACTTCCGAAAGCAAAAATCTACGCCATTGCCAGCGGCAAGGGAGGCGTCGGTAAAACCGTTCTGACGTCTTCGCTTGGCATTGCCCTGGCGTCGATGGGCGAAAAGGTTATGCTGGTCGACGCTGACTTTGGCGGGGCAAACCTGCACACCTGTCTGGGCATGCTCGAACCGCGCTTTACCCTCTTCGACTATTTCACGCTGCAAAAAGAGTCATTAAGCGATATTGCTTTGCCCACGCCCGTGCCGAATCTTCATCTGATCAGCGGCGCTTGCGGTTCGCTCGGCATGGCCAATCCGACGCATCTCCAGAAGCAACTTTTCATTCAAGATTTGAAAAAATTGCATGCGGACAAGGTTTTGCTCGACCTGGGCGCCGGCTCCTCGCTTGATATTGTCGATCTGTTTTTATTGGCGGATGAAAAAATTTTGGTGGCGGCGCCGCATCCCACCTCGCTGTACGAAGCGTTCGGCTTTCTCAAAGTCTGCTTGCTGCGCGAGTTGAATGCTGCGCTCAAGAGTTTTCCGGCGGCGATGGAGCTTTTTATCAAAGAAAAAATCAACCGGCCGGAGAAGATGCAATGCACCATGGCAGAATTAGTGGGCAAGATGTCAAGACTTGACCGCCACGCCGCCCATGAGTTTGAAAAAATTCTGCACGCGTTTCGCCCCAGGATGATTTTGAACATGGTGCAGAAAAAAGATGATGTCAAAGAGGGAATGGCATTGCAGCTTGCTGTCGCGGAGTTGCTGTCGATTGAGCTGGATTACCTGGGGTATGTCTCCTTTGATCCCATCGTCACGCAAGCCGTGAAAGAAACGAAGCCGGTTTTGCTGTTCGCGCCGGAATCCAAGGCGGCGCAGGATCTTGCCGCATTGGTTCGCGTCAAGCTGCAGGGGCGAAAGGGGATCAAAGAATTTTTTGAAAAGAAGAAATGGCAAAAGCAAATCCGGCATTATTCCAAAGAATATCCCCGGCTGGAGGTGTTGCAGGATGTTCCGATATGCTCGGTAAATTGCTTCTATTGGGACAACTGTGAATATCAAGAAGGCGGCCATCCCTGTCGGGTTCGCCATTTATCGCCGATTTAGCAAAACTCTGCTTTTTCAGTCCGAACAACTTGCGTAAGTTTCCTTCCTTATTCTCAACACGTCGGGGGGGAAGAATTATTTTGACGAGTACGTGGATTGACAAAATTCCTTCATCCTACCGTCACCTCCTGATCATTCTGATTGATGTGTGCAGTCTCGTTTTGGCGCATTACCTGGCTTTTTATCTGCGCTATGAGGGGAACGTGCCGCCAGCTAAAATGGCGCTGATGCCTAAGCTCCTGCTGACGGTGGTGCCGTTGCGGCTGATATTCTTTGTGTGGTTCGGCCTCTATCGCGGCTTTTGGCGTTATGCCGGTATTCAAGATCTCATGCGAATCTTCCGCGCCGTGTCGTTAAGTTCGGCGACGATTGCGCTGGTCTTGCGCTTGCTTTACGGCTTAACGGATTTGCCACGTTCCGTGTTTGTCATCGATTGGGCGCTCACCATCATGTTGATCGGAGGCTCGCGCTTTTCGTTGCGCGCCCTGCGCGCGCTCACGCCACCTTCACAAAACAAAAACAGTAAGCGCGTGCTTATTGTCGGGGCGGATGACACCGCTGAAAACTTGTTGCATTCAATTCTCTTCCAGCCGCGGGAGTATCAAATCATCGGGCTGGTTAGTGACCGTCCCGACAAACAGAAAATGTTTATTCATGGCGTACCGGTTCTGGGTACCCGCCATGAACTGGCTGAACTAGTGGCCAAGCACGATATTCAAGAAATTTTCATTGCGATGCCGTTTGCCTCGGCTTCGGTTTTTCGAGAGATTGTGGCGCAATGCCAAACTGCCAAGTTGCGCATTAAAAGAGTGCCGGCCGTCAAGGAGATTTTGAATGGACAAGTCACGGTCAGCCAGTTACGCGAAGTGCAATTGGAGGATCTCCTGGGGCGCGAGCCGATCAGTTTGGATTTCGAGAAGGTCGAAGCGTTTCTGCAAAACCAAGTCGTGCTGGTGACGGGCGCCGGCGGCTCCATTGGTTCCGAGCTTTGCCGGCAAATCGCCCGGTTCCGCCCGAGCCTGTTAGTCATGCTTGATCAAGCAGAAAACGGCTTGTATCGTCTCGATCAGGATTTTATCCAAAGTAAAAGCAAGGTTGCCCGTGCGCTGGTGATTGCGGATGTCACGGATGCCAATCGCATGCAAGAAATCTTTGCCCGCTTTCAACCTCATCTTGTTTTTCATGCGGCTGCCCACAAGCATGTGCCGTTGATGGAATTGAATAAAAAAGAAGCGGTGAAAAACAATGTTCTGGGCACACTGGTGCTGGCGCGCATGGCGTGCGCTTTCCATGCGGCCAAAATGGTTATGATTTCCACGGACAAGGCGGTGAATCCAACGTCAGTGATGGGCGCTTCCAAGCGCCTGGCAGAAATGCTGTTGCAGGATATGTCGCGGCGCAACCGCACCGCATTTATTACCGTGCGTTTTGGGAATGTGTTGGGCAGTGATGGCAGCGTGGTGCCGTTGTTTAAAGAACAAATTTTGAATGGCGGCCCGGTGACGGTCACGCATCCGGACATCGAACGCTATTTCATGACCATTCCGGAAGCCGTGCAGCTCGTGCTGCAAGCCGGCGCTTTTGGGCAAGGCGGTGAAATTTTTATTCTCGACATGGGCCAGCCCGTCAAGATTGTTGATCTGGCGCGAAATCTTATCACACTTTCCGGTTATAAGCCGGAAGACATTGGCATTCAGATTACGGGATTGCGTTTGGGGGAAAAGTTGTATGAGGAATTGTGGACCAGTGAGGAAAAAATTCAATCGACGATCTATAACAAAATTTTGATGGCGCAAGCGACCACCCCACGTCACGAGCTGAATGGCGAAATCGATCAATTGGTGGAGACGGCCAAGAACGGAACCGAAGAAGAGGTGTTAAAACTTTTACGAGAGTTGGTACCTAATTATCAGGCGGAGTAACCGTTTCGCGACCCCCAGGCAATAAGCAGAACAGAATGATCTATCCGTCATGACGTTAATCAATGCTTCTCCTCTCACATGACTGCTGGGCGTTTTCTTCATTGAAGGCGCCCAGCGGCGTTTTTGACCAGCTCTGATTTTATTTTGGCATTCAAACTTACCTCAACCCTGCACTGCTGTCGCGACAAGACTTGGGATTTTGTACACGGCTGGTGCAGCTTCGAAGCGCGCGGCTTTGGGCGCGAGACGGTGCAAAACTCTATTCGTTGCAAACCACAAGGGCGTGGGCCAGGCACGAAATGGCCCGCGAACAACGGATTTCTCGGGTTGAGAAAACATTAGCGTATTATGCACTACGCCGGCGCCGGATTGAATGTCGTAAATGTCGTGCCCGGGAAATGCGCCCCACGTCGTGGATATCAAGCCATAGGCCATGCCGGACCAGTGATTGACGATAACCGTGCCGTAACGCAGATCGGCGATCGCGCGTTCGACTGCGGCATTGATCTCAGGGTTTTTGAGCGAGGCCGGATGCACGATGAGGGTGGCGCTCAATGTGCCCCATAATTTCTGATTGGCGAATGCCACCGCACGTGCGAGATACTCGGGAATGCTGGTTGCAGAAATACACGTTTCTGCCGCAGCGCTGCAAAATGATTCTGTGGTAAAACAGATTTCATCGGAAGCATTCGCATCGAGATCCGTGATGAGCAGCCACGGCAGCTTGCCATTGCCGTCGGCGCCAATCGGACGCGCCTGCGGATGCACCGCATAAAACGCCTCATAGCGCGCAGCTGCGCCCGGATAGTAAGCGTGACGCGGCGGAATGCGCGAAAATGCCTGGCGCAAGGCGGCGAGGAGTTGCGGGCGCTGTTGCCAGTTTTCATGCTGCACGATCACACGCATTGCCACGCAATTAAAACCCGCGTTATTGGCCAGCATGGTGGCGATATTGGCGGCCTGAAATTCGATGTCGGCCGTACTCCAAGGCCCGGGCACGATGATCACCGGACTCACATTGCCGAGTTCGCTCGTAAACGGTTTCGTCAGCAGCGGCCTGCGTTCGGCTTTGCGTTGTGCGCCCTCCAACCCCGGACCGAAAACGATGGCTTCAAACGTTTTATCGGAACCGGTCATGTGAATTTCTTCCACCCCGGGATGATGGCAAAGATACGCGCCTTCCTCGCTGCCCCCGTAAACCACCCGCAGAAAACCCTGCTCGCTTAACACCCGAAATGCTTTTTCGATGAATGGTCCGAGATAGGCATTCACCGGATTCATTTTCAACAAAACCACGTAATTTTCAACAAAGAGTTTGTAAAGAGTATCCATCGGTCCGATCGAAGCGACGTTGCCGGCGCCGAGTACGAGCACAACTCTACCTTGTGCCTCGGGAGAGTGATAGGCGAGGGCTTGCGTTGCGGTCAGACGTTCCAACTTCACGCCAGGCTGCATCCAGATTTCCGCGGAGATTCCACTGTACAAAAGGCGTTCATAAAAATCCTGCGGCATCACCGGCGCAGCAACTTGGCCGTTGGGTAAAACTCTTGCGGCGCCGGCAAGAAGCGGGCGGCCCTGCCTTTGAATGTCGCGAAGTGATTGTCGCAGCATGCGCAAATTGCGGTTGATGCACAGCGGACCTCCGAGCCATTCTTCCCCGGCGGTGACGCTGTCGGGCGCAATGCCTTTTGCGCGGTTTGCCGCCGCTACCCAGGATTCGGCTATAGCAGCGTAATCG